>JASHRW010000031.1 GCA_030037065.1 Xanthobacteraceae bacterium | reverse complement strand
TCTCCCCCTTCGGTATGCTGACGTTGCGGAACGGGCTTCTTTGCACGCCCGTTTCCTCGGTCACGATACGTCAGGGCGCGAGCGACGGCTAGAGATCATAAGTCGGATATCACCGGTTAAGGTGTGACGCTTCGCAGCGCAGCATGAATCCGCCGAGCGCGCGCGACCACAAAACGGCCTTCCCGCGCCGCGCAAGGTCCCGTCCATAGAACCTGAAACTGGCACACTCAAGTGCTATTGCGTCGGCTTGCTCGACGCCATCACGGTCACTGGCGTCTCGCGATAATAATCCGGGAACAGGCGCTTGAGGTTCTCGACCTTCGGCAAGTCGTTGAACACGATATACGGATAGTCCGGATGCAGCACCAGGAAGTCCTGGTGATAATTCTCGGCCGGATAGAATCCGGTGAATGGCTCGAGCTTGGTCACAATCGGCGTGTGAAAAACATGCGCCTTGTCGAGCTGCGCAATGTAGGCCCCGGCCACTCGCTTCTGCTCATCATCGGCGTAGAAAATCGCCGAGCGATAGGACGGACCGCTGTCGGGGCCCTGATAGTTCAGTTCCGTCGGGTTATGCGCGACCGAAAAGAAAATCTGCAAAATCTTCCCATACGAAATCTTCTGCGGATCGTAGGTGATCTGGACCGACTCGGCGTGGCCGGTCCGTTCGGTGCCGACCATCTCGTAGTGCGCCGTCTCCTTCGAGCCTCCCGAATATCCTGAAATGGCCTGCGTGACGCCCTTGACGTGCTCGTAAACGCCTTGGACGCCCCAGAAGCAGCCGCCGGCGAGCACGATTTTTTGCAAACCGCTACCAGCGGACGGCAGAGGATCGAGCGCCGGAGGCGGAATGACGACCGCCGGCTCGGCAGCCTTCGCGGTGATCGCGGCAATGCCAACCAACGCTACCAAAGCCGTCGCGCATAGTGCATTTATCCTTGCGGTCATCGATTTCCTCCATGCCATCAGGAGCCGTTTGCCACACGATCCGGCCAATTATGTAGGTCATCGCGCCGATTCCACGCCAATCACAATTGCCGCCAAAGAACCGCACCGCCCGCTCACGACCGTGTGTAGCTGGCGCAAATTGGCGCGAATGGGCGCGCCACTTAGCTGACGAGGAATTCCGAAACGGCCTTGGTTACGGCTTCCGGCCGCTCAAGGTGCGGCAGATGTCCGGCCTTGCCGATCCGTTCAATCTTCGCGCCGGCAATACGCTTGGCGAACTCTTCGGCGTAGACCGGCGCCGCGATGCGGTCGGCCTCGCCCCATACGATCAAGGTCGGAGCGGCGATACGATGGATGCGCCGCTTCAATCCGCGGTCGGGCAGCGGCCAAACGAACTTGCCGGTGCAGGCCTGCGACCACACGAACTGCGTCAGCACATCGAGCCGTTCGTTCGCATCGGCCGGAACCGCGAAAAATTGCTGGGCGGCGTCACTCTTGGGATCGGCGAACAGCGACGGCCGCCGCTCGGCCTCGCTCAGCACCATCCAATTCCTCACCGGGTCGGCGTCGCGCCAAAGCCCGACCGGATCGATCAGCACCAGTTTTTTCGCTGATTTCGGCGCCATGGCGGCCAATTCCGCTGCAACGAGCCCACCGAACGAATGGCCGACGAAAACGGCCGGTTCGTCGAGCCGCAGGCGATCGAGAAGTTCGCCGTAATAGACCAGCAGATCGAGCCAACCTTCGAGTGCATGCACGGCTTCGGGGTCGCCCGGCGTGGTGCCGGGATGGCGCGGCGCATAGACCGTGTGCGTGCCGGCAAGCCGGGCAACGAATCCGCGGTCCGGATTGAGTCCCCACGGCCCGTGCCAATAGATCAGCGCCGGCCCATTGCCTGCGATTTCAACTTCGGTTTCGATGCGGCCTTGCCAGAGCCGCAGCTTACGCGCTTCGGGTGCCACCATGATCTGCCCCGCCGGTCTTTAAGAGGCGACAGCCATTTCGGCGGCAGCCGGCCGCTTCGCCCGCAGCTTCTGCGGCCACCAGCGATCCTCGTATTTGTCGTCCCAGATGGGAGAGAGATGCGGCAGGACCTCGCGCGCGAACAGGTCGATATTGCGCTTGCAAAGCTCGGTCGGCATCGAGCCGAAGTGCAGCAGCGACAAAAGGTGGCCGACGCGGAGCCGCTTCACATATTCCATCAACTGCTCGCGCACGGTTCGCGCACTGCCGACCATGACAAAGCCGCGCTCGTACAAATCCTTGGCTTTGAGTTCGCCGAGCTTGACCTCGGCGCGCGGATTATGCGTGAGCGCCTGGCGCAAAGCCGGATATTCGAGACAGCCGGGAATCTGCTGATAGTACGGCGGCGTGTAGAGCAGCTTGTGGAAAAAATACTCGGCGTGCGGGCCGTAAATATCTTCCGCCTCGGCGTCGCTGTCGGCAACGCCGATGAGTTGCAGGAAACTGAGCCGATACGGATTGTCGTCGCGGCCCTTGCTCGCCGCCAGTTCCCAGTAGCGGTCGGTCACCGTGGTCGCGTTCTTGGCGCCATAATAACTCAGATGACAGAAGCAATGATCGAGCCCGACGACGTATTCCGCGGTCGCCGAAATGCCGGAGCCGGGAATCCAGATTGGCGGATGCGGCTGCTGGATCGGCCGCGGCCAGAGATTGACCATGCCCATCTGATAATGCTTGCCGTTCCAGGCAAAGATCTCGCGCGCCGACCACGCCTTAGTGACCAGTGCCAGCGCCTCGCGATAACGCTCGCGCTGCTCGATCGGTACCACCGCATTGGAAATCACCGCGTCGGTCGGCAGGCCGGTCGGAAATCCGGCGACCAGCCGCCCACCGCTGATGCAGTCGAGCATTGCGTATTCTTCGGCGATGCGCGTGGGCGGCGTGGTCGACGGCAGCGTCGAGCCGAGCTGAATGATGGCGATGTTCTGCCCATTGGTCGCCTTGGCGAGCACCGCGCCCATCAGGCTCGGATTGGCCATGAAACCGTAGACGTTCTGGTGATGCTGATTGGTGCAAAGGCCGTGAAAACCCACCTTCGCCGCATGCAACAATTCGTCGAGCGTCCAATTGTAGTACTGGCCGACCTTTTCGGAATCGGCGACGTCGAACCAGACCGGATCGATGAACGCAGATTTGTAACGGCGTTCGAAATCGGCCGGCAGGTCGCGATACGGCATCAGGTGGAACATGCAGACTTTCACGGGTTTCCTCCTTAGCCGGCGTTAATTGCTGCTGCGCGCATGCGGGCAACATTGTACATGTTACTCGATCGTCTGATAGCCGCGAATGACGCGCTCGGAACCGTAGCCCCAATAGTTGCGCAAGGTTTCCGGTCCCCACACTTTCGGCCGCTGCGGCCGGTCCTGGTGCCACGGGCGCGGATCGAAATAGCCGAGGCTTTCATCCTTCATCTGGTCCATTTCGCAAAAGAACTCGACCCGTACCTTGTCGGCGTTGCGATGATAGATCGCGATATTGTGCCCGATAATATGCCGGCCGGGGCCCCAGACCAGGTGGATGTCGTGCTTGGCGAGCGTTTCGGCGGCGCGCTGGATCTCGGCCCAATCCTTCACCTCAAAGGCGATGTGATGCAACTGCGGCTCGGCGTCATAGACGAAATTGACGGTGTGGTGGTCGGTATTGCAGCGCAGAAAAGCAAACGTGTCGTCGCGCCAATCGGAGACGCGAAAGCCGAGTACGTCGCAGTAGAATTTCACGGTCTTCTGCACATCGTCGACCCGATAGGCGACATGGCCGAGCTTGAGCGGCATGATGCCGGCGCTGCGGCCGTCGTCGCGCGCGAACGCGTAGTCGGAAAAAATCTCGACCAGCGTATCCTTCGAGTCCTTGAGCACAATCCCTTCGGCAACGCCGGGCGAGATGCCCTTACGGCGTTCGCATTTGACACCGTCCTTACCGAGAGCGCGGGAGACGTCGCCAAGATCCGTGCCGGGCGCGACCTGAAAGGCGACGCGGGAGAGCGCATTGCCCTTGCCAAGTTCGAGCGCGATGGCTTCGAGACCCTGCTTGGTGGCGAGATACGCGCGATCCTTGCTGCGCTCGACCAGCGCCAGGCCGACCACTTCGGTGTAATAGGCAATCTGCCGGTCGATATCGGGCGTCGTCAGCGTGGCGTGCGCCAGTCTTCGAACATTGATCACGTTCATCCTCCCGAAGCGAGGCGCGGCGGCGCCGCCACGGCGTCCGCTGCCGATTTGGCGTGTCGGCTCGCCGGGCGCTTAAGGCCGAGATTTTTGCGTAAGGTTTTGCCTTCGTATTCGGTGCGGAACAGACCGCGCCGCTGCAATTCCGGAATCACCAGATCGACGAAATCGTCAAGGCCGCCAGGCAGAAACGGCGGCATGATATTGAAACCATCGCAGCCGTCCTTGCGGAACCACTCCTCCATCATGTCGGCAATCGTCTGCGGCGAGCGCGCCTCCATGTGCGCCTGGCGAACGCCGAGATTGTCGGCGAGAAACACCATGTCGAACTTGCCGCGCTCGGCCGTGCGCGTGATATCGAGGTAATGCTGGAAATTGATGCCGGCATCGGCTTGCGCGCGCGGATGCCGCCACGAGGCGACGTGATGGCCCGTGGGATTGAAAAAGGCACCAAGCCGCATCTGGCCTTTGCCGCTCATTGGCCGATCCGTGTTCTCCAATCTACCGACGTGCCGACCGCACTATAACCCGACGCACGGTGAATGCAGCCCCTGGCAACCGCCGCGAAGCCGAGACGAGATGCGCGCGCTACTTCGACGACAAGTTATTGAGCAGCGGAATGTCCTTTGCCGGTTGCGGCCTCGGCAGCGACTCCAAATACGCGTAAATGTCGGCAAGATCGGAGTCGGACAGCATTTCGGCGTGGAACGGCGGCATCGCCCCGCTCGGATCGCGCACGTACGCCTTGAATGCCTCGAACGGTAGCTGCGTATCGGCAATGACCCTGCCGCCGCTGGTTGCGACCGACCCCTGCCCTTCAAAGCCGTGGCATTGCCAGCAGCCGTGCTTGACGAATTCCGTCTTGCCGTTTTGAGCGGACGGGTCGGCTGCGGCCCCTTGGCTAAGCGCGAGGCTCGCCACAACCGCTGCCAGCGCGGCATGAACACGAACACAAACCATGACGGACCTCCTTACCGCGGTTGCGTCCAGACATTGAGCAGCGCCGGCTGACCGGAGCGCACGACAGCGATCGCTTCCTTGATCGCCGGCCCGAGATCGGCCGGATCCTTGATTGGGCCCTTGGCCCACCAGCCCATCGATTGCGCGAGTTTGTGATACTCGATGTCCGGATTCATGATGCTGGTGCCGATCGGTCCGAGATCGTTGCCGGTATTGGGATTGCGATCGCGGAAATTGGCGAGCCGCTGCACGTGCATCACCTCCTGGTGATAGCCGCGGTTGTTGTGCATGACGGCAAGGAACGGAATCTTGTGCCGCGCCGCGGTCCACAGCGCGCCCGGTGCATACATCAAGTCGCCATCGGATTGGACCGAAACCGAGAAGCGGCCTTCGTCGCGATTGGCCAGCGCGCCGCCGACCGAGGCCGGCGCGCCCCAGCCGACACCGTAGCCGCCCGACGTTCCGGTGAATTGATAGACCTTGTCCATCGGCCATAGCCGCGTCGGCCAGCCGCTGACGTTTCCCGATGACGGCACCAGAGACCAATCGAAATCCTTGATCTGCGCATAAAGCTCCATGCACAGCCGCGCGGTAGAGATCGGGCTCGCATCCCAGGCGATGGCAGCCAATTGCCTGGTCGTGTCGCGGGCCTTCGCGTGCGCCGTCTTAATGGCCTCGCCGCGCTTTGTGATCGCATCTTTACGGCTATCGGGGATGGCGAGTTTCACGGCTTCGACCAGCGACGGCAGCGTCGCCTCGACATCACCCACGATCGGAACGTCGACGCTCTGAAAGCGCTCGAATTCCTGGTAATTGGATTTCGTGAGTAGCTGCTGCGCGCCGATGCTGATCAACTTCGTGTCCGGCTTGATCCGCGTCGTGACGCTGCCGACGCCGTGGTCGTTATCGTCGGTGAACTTGTTGACCGTGTCCCAGTAGTCGGTCAGCTCCAGGCCGAGGATCACGTCGGCCTGGGCGATGACGCTCGCCGGCCGGCCGAGATAGTGGATCGTCGGAAAATTAAGCCGCGCGCGTTGGCGCACCAAGGGCGCCTGCAGCAACTCGGCCAGCTGCACCAAGAGGTTCATCCCCTTTTGCGTATTGACCGCGCGATCGGCGACAATCACCGGATACTCGGCGTTGGCGAGAAGCCGGGCGGCCTCGCGCACCGCACCCATTTCGCCCGCCGGCGGCGCATTTGGGACGAATTTCGGAATGGAAAGGGATTGGCCGAAATCCCTGATCGGCTCCTGAGCAAGCCCGTCGTCGAGCGAAATGACGACCGGTGCGCAAGGTGGCGTGGTTGCGATCTGATAGGCGCGCACGAACGATTGCGCGAACGCCTCGGCGGAAACCGGCGTGTCGTCCCACTTGGTGTAGTCGCGCACGATAGCGCTGATGTCCTGCGCCGAGTGGATGGTGGGCACGCCCGGCGGGCGATAGGCGGCGTCAAGATCGTTGCCGGCGATCACGACCACCGGCGCATGATCGCAGAACGCGTTGTAGATGTTCATGGTGGCGTGCATCAGACCGACGGTGCCGTGGCACGTAGTCATCAGCGGCTTATTGGCGATCTTGTAATAGCCGTGGGCGATGCCGACGCCGACTTCCTCATGCGTGCAGGTGAGGTATTCCGGCATCGTATTCTTGCCGTAGTCGATCAACGATTCATGCAGCGCCCGGTAACTCGAAGCGGGATTGGCCGGCAGGTACTTGATGTCGAGCGTCTTGATCACGTCGACCATGAAATCCGAGCCCGGCCGGCGGTGTTCTGACGAATAAGGAGGAATATTCGGTATGTCGGTCTCGGCCGCAGCCATATGTTCGTTCGGCGGCAGCGCCGACGGTGCCTGCTGTTGCGCCGGCAGCGCTGCACCGGTGGCTGCTGCCGCTGGCTGGACCGCACCCGCGGCGCCGGCGACGGCCGCTGCGGTTAGAAACCTGCGGCGATCGAGCTTCGGATCTGCTTGCTTTTTGCGCATCTTCCGGTCTCCGGCGGTCGTTTTGAGGTCGCGGCGACATCGGGCGGTGCCACCCGCACGCTCCTTGCTTGTAAATTATCATGCCGATCGAGCCGTTCCCCACGCGCGGCGCGCGCCGGGGGCCCGCGGGCGGCGCATGGGTGATGCAGAGTCGCGACACAACCCGGGCGAGGTATCTGCAAACCGCCGGTTAAGGATTTCTCCTGATGATGCCGGCTCCCGCTATGCGGGCGCACAGGCCTTATACCCATGAGTGCAAGCCCCGCGCAGCAGCTTTCTGCCGACCCGGCAACGGCAGGACGGCCGCAGGCCGATGCGGCGCGCGGCGGGGCGCATACACCGTTGTGCTTCGTCGTCGATTCGGACGCGAGCATCCGGCATTTTCTCTCGCTCATCATGCACGGTGCCGGCATCGACACCGAGGAATTTGCCGACGGGCCGAGCTTGATGGCGGCGATAGCACGGCGTACCCCTGCCGTTGTCTTCCTCAATATTGCGCTCGAGTCCGCGGAAGCCATCGGCTCCGTCGTCGCGCTCGGCCAGCGCGGCTACAGCGGCTATGTGCAGTTGATGTCGAACCGCGGTGCGGCGGTGTTGGCCCACGTCAAGGCTGTCGGCGACCAGCACCGGCTGTTGATGCTGCCGCCGCTGAAGAAGCCATTCGACACTGCCGCTATCGTGAAAATCCTGCAGGATCTCCAGCTCGGCGATCCGCCGGCGATGGCCGGCCGCGTCGATCTCGACGAGGCCCTGAAAAACAACTGGATCGAATTCTGGTACCAGCCGAAGATCGACTTGCGCAAAAAGCAACTGGTCGGCGCCGAGGCTTTTGCGCGCGCGCGCCATCCGGTTCGCGGCGTGCTGACGCCGGGTGCGTTCATGCCGGGCGCCTCGGAGGCGAGTCTCGTCACCCTGTCGGAACAGGCCTTGGTGCAGTCGTTGAGCGCCGGACTCAACTTCGCCAAGCTCGGCGTCAATCTTCGGCTCGCGGTCAATGTCCCGGTCAATGCGCTGATCAAGATCGCGGTCACCGACATCGTGCAGAAGTACCGTCCGCAATACGAAAAATGGCCGGGAATGATTATCGACGTGACCGAGGAGCAGATTGTCACCGATCTGAAGCTCGCCAATAAAATTGCAAAAGAGCTTGCGCCGCTCAACGTCAAGCTTGCCATCGACGATTTCGGCCGCGGCTATTCCTCGCTGGTCCGCCTCAAGGAGCTGCCGTTCGCGGAAATCAAGCTCGACCGTGCGTTCGTCACCGATTGCGGCACCGATAAGGTCAACGCGCCGCTGTGCAAAACCGTCATCGATCTTGCGCACAATTTCGGCTCGGTGGCGGTTGCGATCGGCATCGAAAAGGCGGCCGACGCGCTCGCGTTGGTCAGCATGGGCTGCGATTACGGGCAGGGCTTTTTGCTGGGCCAACCGATGCCGGAAGAACGCTTCCTGTCGCTGCTGCGCCAGCGCGCCGCTTCGCAGAAGCATGGCCCGCCCGCGACCGCGGTCGCCGCCCCCGAAAAACGTCGGGCTTGAAGCGCCGAACGTTCAGTGCGTCCACGCGCCGCGCCGGCCGGCGGCAAAATTATCCGCATACGAAATGCGCGCGCGCTTGACCGGATTGCTCTCGAACACCTGATAGGCAATGCCCTCGCGCTCGCAATAGGCGATCGCCTCTTCCTTGCTATCGAAGAACAGCCGCACTTGCTGCCTCATGTCGCCAGAGCTGGTCCAGCCCATCAGCGGCTCGACCGTGCGCGGCTGCTCGGGCTCATAGTCGAGCACCCATTCCTTGGTCTTGGCAGCGCCGGACTGCATCGCTGTGCGCGCCGGTTTGTAAATACGGGCGGTCATGCCACCTATCATCCTATATGGCGGGCCTTTGTCACGCCGGAGCGCAGCGAAGGCGGATGGTCGGGGCAGCAGGATTTGAACCTGCGACCTGCAGTACCCAAAACTGCCGCGCTACCAGGCTGCGCTATACCCCGCCTAGTGGCCGCAATTCTAACATTCGCATCCAGTTCGGCAGGCTCTGATGCGAATGTTAGAATCAAACGGGCCACCAGCAAATACTAAGTGCTAGTGTCCCGATTCCGAAGTTCGCATCATTGGGCGGCAAGCTCGTTTGCGAACTTCGGAACGAAGGACACTAGCAACTTATTGATCTAGTGTGGCTTTGGTTCAGAAGTCCGCATAACGAGTTCGCGGCAACAATGATGCGGACTTCTGAACCGCCACACTAGTGGAGCCCTGGATACAGGTTTCGCCCGCTGCCAGCAAGCCGAGCGTCTTTGCTGCCGCTCAGCTACCGCCGAAGATCGAACCGGTTACACGGTCGCCAACCGCGATGCCAAGCTTGTCGGCAGTGCCGGCGATCACTTCGAGAACGGCCCGCACTGGAAATTCGGAGGGTATGAGCGCATCCGACATCGGCTTGGCGTTTTCGACAACGTGCAGGATGCGGCCGTCGCCGGAGATGAAGAACATATCAAGCGGAATGTAGGTGTTGTGCATCCAGAACGAGACCTGCATATCACGCTCGAAATCGAACAGCATGCCCTGGCCTTCCGGCAGTTGCTTGACGAACATGAGGCCGCGTTCGCGCTCGGCGTTGTTGGTGGCAAGCTCGACATTGAAGGCGTGCACGCCGGTCTTGGAGATGATCTCTATGGTCGCGCGGCCGGCCGCGTGCGCGGGCGCCAAGGAAAGGAGCGCGGCGCAGGCGGCAACGACGAGAGCGGCGGCGCAACGCAACGCCGGCTGGGCAAATGACCGAGGGATCGCGGCGAGCGCTGCTAGTGTGAAGCGAGGCCGAGCGGCCCACCTTCCGGCCGCACTTCGGCGGCCATCAGCCCCTTGGGACCTGGCCCGTAGCGCACCAGCACGAATTGGCCGGGCCGCAGTTCGGTCATGCCGAAGCGGCGCAACGTCTCCATATGGACGAAAATGTCCGGCGTGCCCTCGCCAAGCGTAAGAAAGCCGAAACCGCGAAGCCGATTGAACCATTTGACCTGTGCCCGTTCGAGACTGCTCGTGGGGGTTACAGTAACATGGGTTCGCGGCGGGGGCATCTGCGCCGGATGGATCGCAGTCGATTCGTCCATGGAGATGATGCGGAAGGCTTGCAGGCCCTTCGGCCGCGCCAGCACTTCGCAAACCACCCGAGCGCCTTCGTAGGCCGTCTGAAAGCCGTCGCGGCGCAGACAAGTCACGTGCAGCAGCACGTCCGCCATGCCGTTGTCCGGAACGATGAAGCCGTATCCCTTGGCCACATCGAACCATTTGATCATGCCGGAGACTTCAATGACATTCGCCGCCGTCTCATTGGCGAGATCGACGTCGGAGCCCAGCCCCGCTCCACCAGATTTTGCTTCTAAACCGTCCGACGCCATGACGCCGTGGCCGCCGCCGCTCTGTGCTGGCGCCCCGCGCGGGCGCACGAATCTCTAAGTGAAGGATAACACTCGCGACCCTCTGGGGAAGCGATAAATATGCAACACTGTCCCAAAAGCGTACAATTCCTGTGAACATCGGTGGATCAATGCGCCGCACCTGCCGCACTCAATGGACGATGAAGGGTTCGAGCACCGTGCCGATATCCTGATGCACGACGAGATCGGCCACCTCGTCGAACTCCGTCGGCTCTCGATTGATGATGACGAGCCGCGCGCCATTGCGTTTTGCCATCAACGGGAATCCGGCCGCCGGCCACACCACGAGCGAGGAGCCGATCGCCAGGAAAAGATCGCAGGTTAGCGCCAGCTGTTCGGCGTGCCGCATGGCTTCATCGGGCATGGCCTGACCGAATGACACGGTCGCGGTCTTGATGAAGCCGCCGCAAGACGGACAATCGGGGGCGCAGCCATTGCCCGCCTCCATGCGCGCCCGCACCCAGGCCAGTTCGTAGCGGCCGGCGCAATCCAGGCACACCGCATAGGTCGTATTGCCGTGAAGCTCGACGACGTGTTCAGGCGCAATGCCAGAGGCTTGATGCAGATTGTCAATGTTCTGCGTGACCACCGCCGGCACCTTGCCGGCGCGGTAAAGGCTAGCGAGAGCGCGATGGCCGCGGCCCGGCTGTGCATCGCCGAATTGGTCGCTCATGGCAAAGCGGCGGCGCCAAGATTCGTTGCGCGCCTCTTGGCTCGCTAGGAATTCGTCGAACGGAATGGGCCGGTTCTTGGTCCATAATCCGCCCGGGGAACGGAAATCCGGAATCCCGCACTCGGTCGAAATGCCGGCACCGGTGAATGGCACGATATCGCGCGCATCGTGTATCATCTGGCCAAGGCGTGCGATCGCGGTGTCGAGATTGGGAGCGATCATGCTTCGTAACCCAAGCGTGCTCTCGTACATTTGTCGCACTGACCGAACAGCGGTTTGCCGAACAGCGGTTTGCCGAACAGCGGCTTGCCTACGCCGCCGGAGGAATAATCATGCGATATCTGCACACAATGCTGCGCGTGCGCAATCTTGACGCAGCCCTCGACTTTTACTGCAACAAGCTCGGCCTGACCGAGGTGCGCCGCCGGGTCGACGACAAGAACAAGTACACTCTGGTGTTCCTGGCCGCGCCAGCCGACAAGGACATCGTCGAGCGAGGACCCAAGGGCCGCGAAGAGCCGCTGGTCGAGCTGACCTACAATTGGGACACCGAGGACTATGGCGAGGCGCGCTATTTCGGCCATCTGGCCTATGAGGTCGACGACATCTATGCGACCTGCGAGCGGCTGATGAAAGCCGGCGTCACCATCAACCGGCCGCCGCGCGACGGCAACATGGCGTTCGTGCGCTCGCCCGATAAGCATTCGATCGAATTGCTGCAGAAGGGCGCAGCCCTGCCGCCGAAGGAGCCCTGGGCGTCGATGCCCAATACCGGGAAGTGGTAGCTGGCGTCGGGCCGCGATCTGAGTGGCTTTCTTGCTCGCCGCGGCAAACGTCTTTATATGTCGATATGTCGCGCGCCGTTCGTTGCGCGCGCCCGGTTGTCATGCGCGCCTTTTCGCGCCCTTCGTCTAGCGGTCTAGGACATCGCCCTTTCACGGCGGAAACACGGGTTCGATTCCCGTAGGGCGCGCCATTGCCAATCGATGGCTCCATGGCGCCGATCCAGCCCGGGCGGCCCTCGGCGGCGTTCATGGCGCATTCACGTGAACACGGATAGACGACTCACGGGGAGGTGCGGGGGCCCGCAAAGCGAGGTCACCATGAGAATCCCGCTTTTCCTCGTCGTCCTTACGGGAGCCGTCATCCTGTTCGGAACGGGCAGCACGCTCGCGATCATGAACAACGCATGCAAGACCAGCGCGCACGCCTGGTGCGTTCCGAGTTCCGAATTTCAGCACCACGCCAAGCTGTCGCCAAGCTAGATTCTGCGCGGCACGGCGGGAGCAGCCGCCGGAAGCGCCTAGGCCGGCTGTGCGCAGCCGTCAGCACGAGCCGAGATTCGACTGCGATCCGTAGATGCTGGTGACCGGCGGAGTTCCGACCGGGATTTGTTCGAGCGTTTCGGTCGAAAGCCCGGGCGGTGGGGTCGCGGTGCCCGGCAGGCCGCCGGCGCCGCTGACCGAGATCGAGCCCGATCCGTTGCAAGGCAGTCCAGTGATCGGGTTGGTTCCGGTCGCGCTGCCGCCGATGGCGGCGGTCGAGCCAGGCAGCGTGCCCGGATTGATCGGCGACACGGCAGGCTCGGCCATTTGCGGCAACGTGAATGGGATATAGGCGTTTTGCACCAGCACCAGCGGCGGCCTGGCTTTGGCGACTACCAATACGCGCGCAGCAGAGAGATTTTGCGCCTGACTGGTGGCGGTCGCGGCTCCAATGACGCCGATTACCGCGCTTGCCGCGACAAGCAGTAGCCAGATCCGGTGCGAACGCCGTTGCGGCATTGCCTTTCTCCGCCAGTCGGCCCGAGTGCGCGGAATAAAATGTATTGCATTACGGCCGGCACCACAACGCAGCATCGGAACTCGCCCGTCCAGGAGAATTCCTCGCATTGTCCGCGCGCGCGACGCAGGTCGGTCACGCGGCTGCCATAGACTGAAGCTACTCGGAGGATGCGACGAGAGGCTGGTCAGGGAGGTTCGCTATGACCCTGAATATCGATAACGCGTCGAATACCCGGATGGCGTCGAGCACCAACATGCGATCGAGCACTCGTATCGTGTCGGACACTCGGCTGGCTGCCTACGACAAGAACAATTGTCCGCAATGCGGTGAATGGCTGCTGGCGCCTGACTGGTCCGAGTATCGCAGCGAGCGATGCGTGCGGCACACCTGGTCCTGCGATGCATGCGGCTATGCGTTCGAGACCGACGTGTTCTTTGCCGCCGCGGCTTAGGTTTCGTAGAGGATTGATTTCGCATCGAACTCATGCCGCCGGCGCACGATCCGGCGGATAGCGATGCGTACGGCCATTGAAGTCCTCGATCGCCGAGCCGTCTGCAGTCAGGTAGTTCGGCCCGATTGGCGATTTACCGTAGCCGCCGGGGATGTCGAGCACATAGGTCGGCTGACACAAACCTGAGGCGCGGCCGTGCAGAGCGCGCATCAGAGCTTGGCCTTGTGCGATGGTGGTGCGGAAGTGTGCGGTGCCCGGCGCCAAATCCGCATGGTGCAGGTAATAGGGCTTGATCCGGCACTCGACCAGCGTGCGCATGAGCGCCGCGAGCGTCTCAACATCGTCGTTGACTCCGCGCAGCAGCACGGTTTGCGCCAGCATCGGGATGCCGGCATCGATCAGCCGCGCGCATGCCGCACGCGCCGCTTGCGATAGCTCGCGCGG
>JASHRW010000234.1 GCA_030037065.1 Xanthobacteraceae bacterium | reverse complement strand
CCCGCCTCACCGCGGCGCTGGAAGGACCGGAATCGCCGATCGACGCCCTGCTCGCCGTGGGAGCACACGATTTGAACCGCGCAACGGCCCCGGCGAAGGGCGGTTCCGTAACCGGCCGCAAGAGCGGACGCGGCGAGACCGCGCCGGCCAGAATAGAGCCAGTGACCGAGCAAAAGAGCACGCTCGCCGACCGCATCCGTGCCCTGCAGTCGAGCGCCTCACGCGCTGCGGCGTCGACCTGATACACGCCGTTGCAAGCGAGCAGCAGCGAAGAAGCGGTTCAAGCAGGCGGACACGCCAGTCGATGTATAGGGCGGTGCCGCCGTTCGCTTGACACCCCGTCTAGCCGCTCCTTAAATCCATCTCTCATCGGCACGGGCGCTTAGCTCAGCGGGAGAGCGTTCCCTTCACACGGGAGAGGTCGTAGGTTCAATCCCTACAGCGCCCACCAGCCTTCGCTGCTTTGCAGCTTGGCTGGCAAACCAGTTCCCGCCTTACCCTCGCCCAGCACGGGACGCTGCCCGTTGTATCCAACCGCGAAAAGCGATCTCCGGAAATGCAGTTTGAACTCCCCGCACCGCGCACGACATTCGACGTCGCGCTCGAAGATGGCGCAAGAATTCGCGTGCGCCGCCATGGCCGCCTCGATGGCATTCGCCTTCTGCTCACGCATGGCAACGGCTTCGCCGCCAACGCCTACTTTCCCTATTGGCAACATCTATTGGCCGATTTCGATGTATTGGTGTTCGATTTTCGCAATTACGGGCAGAACGTGCCGGTCGTGCCGCCGCACCATAGCTACGAGCAGTTCGTGCGCGATCTCGAACGGGTCGTGCAAGACGTGAAATCGCGGCTTGGCGAAAAACCGACGGTCGGAATTTTTCATTCGATGTCGGGGCGCACGGCGATGAAGCACGCCATCGAAATCGGCTGGCGCTGGGATGCCCTTGTCCTGTTCGATCCACCCAACATGCCCCCGCCGGGACATCCGACCTACGACGCGATGGCAGCGTTTGAAAAGCGGTTGACCGCCTGGGCGAAGGCACGGCGCCGGAGCTTTAGCACTGTCGCAGAACTGGCCGAGGAGTATCGGCAGTCGCGGGCGACAGCGCGCTGGGTGTCGGGCGCGCACGAATTGATGGCGCGCTCGGTGCTGCGCCAGAGTCCGAGCGGCAATGGCTACGAACTGGTCTGCGACCCGGAAAACGAGGCGACGATATACGCGCAGGCAATGACCTTGAATTTGTGGCCGAGCGCAAAGGAGTTCGCCGGCCCGGTCAAGCTCATCGGTTGCGATCCCAACATGAAAGGTTCCACCACCGGCCCGGCAAATCAGGCGCTTGGCGCCGAAGGCGACTACGACTACAGCTTCGTCGCCGGAAGCGGTCATCTCCTGCAGATCGAAAAGCCACAGGAATGCGTTCGTCTCACCCGTGAATTCTTGGTGCGATCCGGGCTCGCGTAGGGAGGGAGGTATGATGCAGCAACGGTGTACGATGGCGGCGAAGGCTTGCGGGGCGATACTCGCCGCATCGCTCTGCGCCAGGGCGGCCGCCGCGGCTGAGCCGAACGCAAGGACGTTCTTCATGGAAAACTGCCAGCAATGCCATCAGGTCCGAGGCGTCGACAACACCGGCAATATCGGGCCGGCGCTATCCGACATGAAAGCCCGGTTCCCCGATCGCAAGGCGCTGTTCGCAATCGTGTTCGACGAGACCAAGCGGAATCCGCAAACCGTCATGCCGCCGTTCGGGCGCAACCTGATTCTGACCAGCCAGGAGATCAACACCATCATCGACTTTCTCTACAGCCGATAGGAGTACCCTGCTGCAATGAACAATAACAGCATGAGCAAACAAACGAACTTGCGGCGCGCTCGCCGCGGCCAGACGCGGCGGACGATCGTGCAAGGCGCCCTCGCCGGCGGCCTCGCCGGTCTCGGCCTGGCGGGCGCGGCGCCGTTCAGTCGGGCACGCGCCGCAGCCGATGCGAGCAAATGGCCGAAGGACGCCTTCTCCCAGAAGAAACAGGCCGACGCGATCAGGGTGCTCTACGGCAAGACCCCCGAACCATCAGATAAGGTCAGCCTTGAGGCACCGGAAATTGCCGAGAACGGCGCCGTCGTGCCGATCTCTGTCAGCACGACACTGCCCGATGTGACCTCGATCACCATCGTCGTCTCGGAGAATCCATTCCCGCTGGCGGCAAACTATCCGATTCCGGCCGGCACGTCGGCCATGGTCGCCAACCGGCTGAAAATGGCGAAGACCAGCAAGGTCATCGCGCTGGTGGAGTCCGGAGGGAAGATCTTCAGCGCCAGCAAAGAGGTCAAGGTCACGGTCGGTGGCTGCGGCGGCTAATCGCATGCATCGATAGAAAAAAGAGCGAAATCAATGGCATCGACAATACGCATGCGGGCGATCGCGAACGGCGAGACCACCGAGGTGCAGGCATTGGTCCAGCACCCGATGGATTCGGGCTTCGTCAAGGATTCCAAGGGCAACCTCATTCCGCCGCATTACATCGAAGTGCTGGAATTTCAGCATGCGGGCAAGACGGTGTTCACCGCCTTCTGGGGCCCCGCCGTGGCCAAGGACCCTTATGTCAAATTCAGCTTCAAAGGCGCGCAGAAGGGCGACGATCTGATAATCAGTTGGGTCGACAACAAAGGCCAATCCGACTCGGTCGTTGGCAAAATCCAGTGAAGCAATTGCGGGCACTGTACTGAGGAGGGCCTTCACATGCGTCGCGCGGTCTTGCTGGGACTTGCGATGTTCACTCTGGCTGCACCGCAAATTTTGACGGCTACCTGCCATGCGGCCGATTCCATAAATCCGCAGGCCGACTTCAAGGCCTTCCGCAAATATTTCACCGAGCGATTTACCAACGTGCCGCTGAACGACTTCGTTAACGGACCCTACTCGATGGATGCCGGATTGCGCAAGCAATGGCTGGAGATCGACGCCTTTCCGCCCTACCAGTTTGCGCTGGATAAGGGCAAAGAAATGTTCAACACCCCATTCAAGAACGGCAAGACCTACGGCGATTGCTTTCCCAACAAGGGAATCGGCGTCCGCCAGGACTATCCGTATTTCGATACCAAGTCGGGCGAAGTGATCACGCTCGACGTCGCGCTCAACCAGTGCCGCGAGGCGAACGGCGAAAAACCGTTCGACTACTCGAAGGATGATATGGCCGCGCTCACCGCCTACATGGCCTACACGTCGCGCGGCAAGCGGTTTGACATCAAAATACCGGACGATCCGCGGGCGCTTGCTGCCTACGAGAAGGGCGAAGAATATTTCTATACCCGCCGCGGCCAGCTCAACTTCTCGTGCGCGAGCTGCCATGTGCAAAATCCGGGCGGGCACTTGCGCACCGAAGTGCTTGCGCCGGCGCTCGGCATCGTCGCGGCAATGCCGATCTATCGTTCGGAATGGGGCGGCATGGGCACGATTAGCCGCCGTTTCACCTCATGCAACAGCCAAGTGCGCGCAACGCCGCTCAAACCCGAAGACGAGCTCTATCGCGACGTCGAATACTATCTCTCGTATATGAGCAACGGCCTACCGATCTCCGGGCCGGGCGCGCGCCCCTGACCACAACGAATGCAACTTTCATCCGCTCAGCGAATAGCGTGGAGAGGTTCTGATGCGCACTCGTGGCATGATCCGCTTGGCGGTCATTCTTTCGATCGGAGGCTCTGCGAGCGCAGCGTTAGCGGCATCGGCCGATGATTTCAAGGCGGCATTCGCTAAGGCGGAGGCGGCGAACGAGCAAGCCGGCACGCTGAAGAATCAATGGACGACGACGGCGCAGGAACTTAAGGCGGCGCAGGCGGCGGCCGCCGCCGGCAAATACGACGAGGCTGTGAAGGACGCGCAACAAGCCGAAGCGCTCGCCAACGCGTCAATCGCCCAGGCCAAGGAACAGGCAACGGCCTGGAAGCAAGCCGTGGTCCACTGAACCGAATCGGCCTCCAGGGAGTTGGTACCGATGCGCCGCCGCGACGTATTGAAGGCGTTTACGGCCGCGGCGCTGTTGGAAGTCCATCCCCGCATCGGCCTAACGGCACCCGACGACCTTTATGATATCGGTCGCTTCGGCAACGTGCGCATCCTGCATCTGACCGACACCCACGCCCAGCTCGCGCCGGTCTATTTTCGCGAGCCGAGCGTCAACATCGGCGTCGGTGCGATGCACGGCAAGCCGCCGCATCTCGTCGGTCGCGCATTTCTCGATTACTTCGGCATCGCGCCTGGCGGCCGCCCAGCCCACGCTTTCACCTACCTCGACTATCAGGAGGCAGCACACCGTTACGGCCGTATGGGCGGGTTTGCGCATCTCAAGACGCTGGTCGATCGGCTGCGCATGGGAGCAGGGCCGGGCAATTCGCTCCTTCTGGACGGCGGTGACCTTCTACAGGGCACCGGGCCGGCGAATGCGCTGCAAGGCGCCGACATGATCGAGGCCGCCAATCTGCTCGGCGTCGACGCCATGACCGGACATTGGGAATTCACCTATGGGGAAAAAACGCTGCGGCAGCGCCTCAAAGAGTTCAAAGGCGAGTTCTTGGCCCAGAACGTTTTCCTCTCCGAAGACGCCGCGTTCAACAATGCCGCGGCATTCGATCCGGCGTCGGGTCGCGTGTTCAAAGCGGTCTCTATCAAGGAAGTCGGCGGCGTGCGCATCGCCGTTATCGGGCAGGCTTTTCCCTATGTGCCGATCGCCCATCCGAAGCGATTCACGCCAGACTGGACCTTCGGCATCCGCGAGACGGAGCTGCAGAAACTGGTCGACGATCTGCGCACCACACAGCACCCCGACGCAATCGTTTTGCTGTCGCACAACGGCATGGACGTCGATCTCAAGCTTGCCAGCCGCTGCAACGGAATTAACGTCATTCTCGGGGGGCACACCCATGACGCGGTGCCGCGGCCGATCACTGTCCGCAATCCCTGCGGCGCGACGCTGGTGACCAACTCTGGATCGAACGGAAAATTCCTGGGCGTGCTCGATCTCAATGTCGGGAAAGGCGTCGTCAACAAGGTGCGCTACACGCTGCTGCCGGTCTTTGCCGATCTGATCAAGCCCGATCGCGAAATGGCCGCGCTGATCGAGCGGCTGCACGCGCCGTACGCCGCGCAGAGTGCGGAAGGGCTGGCGATCGCCCATGAGCTGTTGTACCGGCGCGGCAATTTCACCGGCCCGATGGATCAGTTGATCTGCAACGCCATGTGCCAAGAACTCGACGCGCAAATCGCGCTGTCGCCCGGATTCCGCTGGGGCACGACGGTGCTTGCCGGACAGAAGATCACCACGGCGGATCTGCTGGCGGAGACCGCGATCACTTATCCGGAAGTCTATGTACAAGATATGACCGGCGGTCAGCTCAAGGCGGTTATGGAGGACGTTGCCGACAACCTGTTCAATCCCGACCCGTATTATCAGCAAGGGGGCGACATGGTGCGCGTCGGTGGCATGGACTATGCGTGCGCGCCGGCTGCCGCCATGGGAAACCGGATTTCGGATATGACGCTCGACGACGGTACGCCGCTGCAAGCCGACAAGACCTATCGCGTCGCCGGCTGGGCCTCGGTCGCGCCGCAACGAGGCAAGCCGGTCAGCGAAGTCGTGGCCGCCCATTTGCGCGGGGAGAAGACTGTCAGGATAAGGCGCGTCAATCGCGTCGCGTTGAAGGGGGTAGACCGCAATCCGGGAATTGGCGAAGGAGATTGAGTGCGATGTCAGGCAATTGCACGCGCGTTTCGGCCGCGCTCGCCGCCGGACTCATTGCAGCTTGCACGATCGCTTGGGTCTTAGCGCCGGCACCGACCGCCGCGACGGCAGCAAACGCCACCGCCGACAAGCCCTTTGCCGACCATCGCCTCGTCCTGCAGCTATCCGACGATGACGCCAAGAAGCAGGCTCTCGTGATCAGCGTCGCCTATAATCTGCTCAAATTCTACGGCCCGGACCGGATCGCCATCGAGGTGGTGACCTTCGGCCCAGGCATCGCGCTCGTTCGCGCCGACAGTCCAAACCGGAAGTTCGTCGACAGCCTGGTCGCGCAAGGCGTGCGCTTCGACGTCTGCATGAACACGGTGGAGACGATCGAGCGGGAAACAGGACACAGTGTGCCGCTCAATCCGAATGCAATACCGGTCCAAGCCGGCGTCGCGCAAATTCTCGAACTTATAGAAAAGGACTACACGCTCGTTCGGCCGTGAACCAACGATGAGGAAAACCATGATTGCCATTCGTCGTTCGCTGCTTGTCGCTTTCGCCATCAGCTTTTTGGCGATGACTGCCGCTCATGCGCAAAGCGCCAAACCGCACCGGATCGCCATTCAGGTGGACCAGAACGATCCCGCGGTGATGAATCTGGCGCTCAACAATGCGCAGAACGTGATCGCGTATTACCGCGACAAGGACGAGGACGTAGATGTCGAGGTCGTCGCCTATGGACCGGGTCTCAACATGCTGCGCGCCGACACATCGCCCGTAAAAGACCGTATCGCGCAGATCGCGAGCACCGAGGCGACGTTCCCGTCGAAGATCGTGTTCTCGGCCTGCAACAACACGTTAAAGGGTATGGAAAGGCGCGAGGGTCATGCGATCACCATCATCCCGCAAGCGAGGATCGTGCCCTCGGGCGTGGTTCGTATCATGCAGCTTGAGGAGCTGGGGTGGAGCTATGTCCGCCCCTGACGTGGCGGGGCAAGGCGCCCGGCCCGGTACTATTTGCGAGCCGCCACCTTCCGTCTGAAGACAAATCTATAGATGAGATACGACAAGACAAACGCGGGGATCGCCAATATGGCTCCCCCTATGGCGCCGGACCAGTTGGATTGTCTGCCTAAGTCGATCATTACAGCCAAAAACAACACGCCGAATGCCACCAACACAATGATCGCAATGATGGCGAGGGTGCGGAGCGCCGCGCTCATGACCCGCCCCTCGCCTTCCATGGCCGTGCTTGCCCGCTTCGGCGCGGAAGAGGGTGCAAGCCCCGGCTTTACGCCTGCTTCCGAAAGCAAGGGCGGTGGATGGCCCGGAGCAAGGGAGATAGCCGAAGCGGCGGCTGAATCCATTTCGAGCAATGACTTCAACGACCCACTGAGGCGTTGAAGATGCGGCTCAAGCGGCAAATTCATCGCGTCCAGCCAATGTACCGATTCCATGAAATACGCCATTGATTCTGTCGGCAGAATGCTTTCGATCCGTACCGGAATGATCGGCACGCCGCGGCTGACCGCCCGCTCTATCTCGCGATGAATTTGCGGAGAACTATTCGCGCTTGCCGAGAAGATAAGAACAACTGCACGGCAGCGGTCCAGCGCGTCGATAATTGCAGCGCCATACTCCGTTCCGGGTAAGATATCGCGCGGGGCCATCCAGCAGCGGATACCGGTCGCTTCAAGACTCGCGCACGTGGCATCGGCCACCGCCTTGTCTTTGCTCGAATAGCTGATGAAAACTTCAGACGTCATCGACCCGCCCTATTGACAGGCATTAGCTGCCTTCCATGCGGCCGTCACCCAGGACGGATGATATTCATTTTTTACGCTAGCGGAAGTCCGCACGTTTCCCGCAACAGCCGTAGTCGCGTATTCACCCGGCGCTATCCCACACGAATAACGATCTTGCCGAAATGCGCGCCCGAAGCCATGTGCCGGTAGGCTTCGGGCGTATCGGCGAAATCAAACACCTTGTCGATCACGGGCCTGATCGCGTTCACTTCGATGGCACGGTTCATGGCGTTGAACATTTGCGTCGAGCCGACCGAGATGCCCTGTACGTTGGCGCGGCGAGCAAAGATCAGGCCGGGATTGAGCTCGCTGGCGCCGCCGCTTAAGCCGCCGATCAGCGTGATCTTGCCGCCCACGCGGATGGCATGAAACGAGCGCGTCAGGGTCGCCGCGCCGCCGACTTCGACCACCTGATCGACACCGCGGCCGCCGGTGAATTCGATCGCTGCCTTGTCCCAATCCGGCGTAGTCTTGTAGTTGATTCCGTGCGCAGCGCCGAGCGCTTTGGCGCGTTTGAGTTTTTCGTCGCTGGACGAGGTGATGATCGCCGCAATGCCCATAGCGCGGGCGAATTGCAGTCCGAAAATCGAGACGCCGCCGGTGCCTTGCAGCAGCACAGTGTCGCCGGCTTTTAGCTTGGCGTGCTCCATCATGGCGTGCCAGACGGTCACCGCGGCGCACGGCAGCGTTGCGCCTTCCTCCAGCGATAGATGGGGCGGGATTTTCACCACCCCTTCCTCCTCCAGCAACGCGTATTCGGCGAGCATCCCGTCGATGCTACCGCCCAGCGCGCTGGCGTGCGCATCCGGCACCGGATCGCCGCTAGGCCAGCGCTGGAAGAAGTTGCCAGCGACCCGATCGCCGGCTTTGACATTGGTGACACCAGCTCCGACCTCGGCCACCTCGCCAGCGCCGTCTGAAAGAGGGATGACGTTGTCGCGCACTGGCATACGGTAACTGCCGCGCACGATGCTGAGGTCGCGAAAATTGAGCGAGCAGGCGCGCACCTTGACCAAGACCTGGCGGTGCCCCGGCTTAGAGGGTTCGGGTCGCTCGACTCGCGCAAGCGATTCGATTCCGGCGCCACCTCTGGGCAATCTATAAGCTTTCATGTTGTCCTCCCCGCTCCACGTGACTCATTCTGCCGTGGAGGTTCGGCGGCCATTCTCGCAATCGGCTAAGCGCCATGCAACACGCCATGCTAAGCGACAGCGCGACAGATTGCCGGCCGATCCGATAGCGCATAAGCTTCGCTCCGGAAGGATAAAGTCATCGACCGGCCGTGCGGCCGGACCTATTGGGAGGGACAGATGCGAATGAATAAGGTCGTCGTCATCGGATTGTTTGCCGGCGCGGCGCTTGGGCTCGCCGCTTCGCCGGCAGCCGCGCGCACGCTCAGAGTGCATGTCGATTCGTTCAAAAACGGCGGCATCATTCCGAACAAATACGCTTTCTGCGTCCCGGCAGCGCAAGGCCATACCGGCCCCGGCGATGATATCAGCCCAAGCATTTCGTGGTCGCGTGGTCCGCGCGGCACGCAATCCTACGCCATCATCCTCTACGACGCCGACTCGCCCGCAGAACACCGCGAAATGATGAACAAGGAAGGCATGACCATGACGGCCGCGGTCAAGCGGCACGACTTCTACCATTGGGTCCTGGTCGATATTCCGCCGGACGTGCGCTCGCTCAAGGAAGGCGCCGACTCGAACGCGCGCGTCGTGCACGGCAAGCCGGCGACCCCGGCCGCGGCGGGCGTGCGCGGGCTCAACGACTACACCAAGGTCACCGCCAACAACGACGCGATGAAGGGGCAGTACTACGGCTACGACGGACCGTGCCCGCCGTGGAACGACGGGGTCGTGCACCACTATCACTTCACGGTCTATGCGCTCAGCGTCAAAACGCTCGATCTGCCCAAGGATTTTGATGGCCCCGCGGCGCTCGCAGCGATGAAGGGCAAGATTTTAGCGCAGGGGCGAGAGCTCGGCCTTTACACCCAAAATCCCGCCAAAGGGGCGAAGGTGCCGAAGTAGACTCCTCGACGACCATCACAGCCTTTTTGGCCGACGACCCAATCTTAACCCCGAAAAGACGTCGTGGTTATCACGCGAGTCGCGTGAGACATTCCGACAGCCCCGTCCACGTGGCCGCAAGGATTTCTAAACCATTCACAAGAAAGTTCGCCTGCACTGCGCACCGATATTGCGGCCAACGCGTTGGTACACCGGTTTCTGTCGAGCCTGAGAGCGAAAAGCAAACGGCCTCGATCCGAGGGAGAGGGATCGAGGCCGCTTTCATGCAGGTCGGCGCCCCATCGTACGCCCCTCCCCGGCACTCCTCGATCATGCCGAACCGAGGTTGACCGAAGATTGACGAGCGACGCGGGCGAGCGGGCGTTCGCCTATTTGAGCGCGTTGGAGACGCTTGAGAAGGTGTTATTGAGGTTTGTGCCCAGCCCTTCAACCACTGCAATGATCGCGACCGATATGCCTGCGGCGATCAGGCCATATTCGATTGCAGTCGCGCCGTCCTGGTTAAGGAGAAATTTCCAAAGTAAGTAGCGCACGATAGTGTCCTTTCCATAAGGGGTGTCGCCCCCGTGCGGAACGCCATGCTCGATTACGCGCTTCGAGCGCGCGTACGTAAGTATATGTACGTAGAGGACTGCAACGGGCCGTTAATAGCGCCGGAAAAACTATTGGAAAAATTCTGAGCAAAATGAATGCAACACTTCTATGACGCAGGGCATCACTGACGCGGCACGACAGTGCGCTCACCGGCCAAGTGACGCCCGCGAAAGGCTCTTCTGCGCAAGCTCGGCGAGATAGTCGCGCCAATATTGCTCATGGTTTCGGCCAAGCTCGAACAGATAATCCCAGCTGAAAATACCGGTCGAGTGCATGTCGTCGAAGACGAGACGTATCGCGTAATTGCCGACCGGATGCAGTTCAAGAATTTGCACATTCTCCTTGCCCGCGACCGTGCGGCGCTCGCTTGGCGAGTGGCCTTTAACCTCGGCACTCGGGCTGCGCACGCGCAGATACTCGGCGGCAAGTTCGAAGCTCTCGCCGTTATCGAAGGTGACGGCGAGAGCCTTGCGATCCTTGCGCAGCCGCAATTCCGTGGGCCAGGGTGTGGTCATCGCTTCGTCGGAACTCAATCCAGCGTGATGTGGGCATCGCCGATGATTTTGCGCCACCTCGCGTATTCTTCCTTGGTAAATGCGCCACCTTCCTGCACTGTTGTGCCCCACGGGGCAATGCCGAATTTGGCAAAGGTTGTCTTCAACTGACTGTCCTGCAGCGCCTTGTTGATGCCGCTGTTGAGCGCGGCAAGAATATTGGGCGGCATCCCTGCCGTGCCATAGACGCCGAGCCAGAGGCCGACCTCATATCCCGGCAGCAATTCCGATACCGTCGGCAGATCGGGATATATCGTGGATCGCTCGCGGCCGGTCGTGGCGAGAGGAACGAGACTGCCTTTGTCGAGAAACGGCATAGCGGCGGGAAGGCTGGCAAATGACATTTGCACTTTTCCACTCATTAGGTCGATAAAGGCCGGGCCGATGCCTTGGTAGGGGACGTGCGTGGCTTCGATCCCGGTGCGGGCCTTCCACATTTCGGCGGCAAGGTGCGGCAGGCTGCCGATGCCGGCGGAAGCGTAATTGAGCTTCCCAGGATTGGCCTTGCCGTAAGCTACCAGCGCCGCCTGGGTCTTGATCCCAAGCTTCGGCGCGACGACCAGCACTTCCGGCGCGGTGGCGACGATCGAGATAGCAACGAGATCCTTGAAAGTATCGTACGGCAAAGACCTGTGCAGCGTCGGATTGGTGACGATGGCCGGGTCCACGAGCACGATGGCGTAGCCGTCCGGCGCAGAATGGGCTACCGTATTGACGCCGACGATACTGCCGGCACCCGGACGGTCCTCGACGACGACCGGCTTGCCCAATACCTCACCGAGCTTTTGCGCCAGCCTGCGGCCGACGAATTCGATGATGCCGCCGGGCGCATAGGGAAGGATCAAGTGAATCGGCCGGGTGGGAAAATTCTCCGCCCGCACCGCCGGTATTGCCAAGCCGATGGCGAGCGCGGCCATAAGGAGAATGCGCGCCACGACCGCGATGGCATTCATTATGCGTTTTCCTATTACCAATCCGCAGTCACGCACAATACCCGTCAATCAACGTCGGTTTGAATTCAGTCCTTCATCGCCCCGCCATGGCCTTGCGCAATCATTTCAACCAGTTCGTGCGGCCTCACCGGCATTTGTGCGATGTGCACGTCAAAGGGCGCGAGGGCATCTTCGATCGCCGAAATCAACGCCGCGGCGGCGGGAATGACGCCGAGCTCGCCAACGCCTTTGACGCCGAGCGGGTTATGCGGAGACGGAGTCTCCTTGTACAAGGTCTCGAATTTCGGCAGCTCTGTCGCGGTCGGCAGCAAATAATCGGCATAAGTGGTGGTGACCGGCTGGCCCGAGCCGTCGTAGCCCATCCATTCGAACAGGCCGTTGCCAATGCCGTGGGCGATGCCGCCGTGGACCTGACCCTCGACGATAAGCGGATTGACCCGACGGCCGGAATCCTGAATCGCGACGTAGCGCAAGATGCGCACGTGACCGGTTTCGATATCGACTTCCACTTCGACCACATGACAGCCGTTGGAATAGGCGAGCTTGTCGACGCGGAAAGTCGCGTCGGCCTGCAGCCCCGGATCCAATCCCGGGGGGAATCCGTAACCGGGCGCGCCCTTGAGGATGCGCGCCAGCTCGCCGAGCTTCACCGATAACTGCGGAGCGCCGACGACGCGCACCTCGCCGTCAGCGATTTCCAAATCCTCCTCGGCGGCTTCCAACACATGGCTCGCAAGCTTGCGCGCCTTGGCGGCAACGGTCTGGGCGGCGATGTGAACGGACGATCCGGCGGTCACGGTTTGCCGGCTGGCGAAGCCGCCGAGCCCGAGCGCGGCGGCCGCGGTATCGCCGGCAGTCACGGTCACGTCTTTGGCGCGCACGCCGAAGGTTTCGGCGCAGATTTGTGCCAGCGCCGTGGCGAGCCCCTGCCCCATCGCTGCCGCGCCGGTGGAAATGAAAATGTGTCCGGTCGGCGACACACGCACGCCGCCGAACTCGAACGGCCCGCGGCCGGTGCCTTTCACCCCGTGCGCGATGCCGATGCCGACATAGCGGCCTTTTGCCCGCGCGGCTGCCTGACGGTGGGGGAAATCGTCCCAGGACGCCTGCCGCAGGATCTCGACCTGACAGCCGGGATAATCGCCGCTGTCGTACTGCACTGTCTCCCCGGCGCGGGTCTTTAGCGGTTTCAGATAGGGCATCTTTTCTGCGGGGATGAGATTGCGGCGGCGCAGTTCGGCGCGATCGAGCTTGAGCGTGCGCGCCAAGCCGTCCATCAGCCGCTCCATCGCGAAGGCGGCCTGCGGATAGCCGGCGCCGCGCACCGAAGAGACCGGCGCCTTGTTGGTATGGACCGCGGCGACTTCCATCGCCAGCGCCGGCACCACGTAGGGTCCGGTGAGCGTGGTCGCAGAATTGTACGGGATGTTAACATCCTGCAGTGCGTAGGCGCCGATGTCGTGAATGAGCCGGCCACGAATGCCACGCACGCGCCCGTCCGCATCGGCTGCGATCTCGATCGACCAATATTGATCGCGCTCCTGCGCCGCGTTGGTGAAATTCTCGCGCCGGTCCTCGATCCATTTGATCGAGCGCCGTATCAACGTCGCCGCCGCGACCACCGTCACATCCTCGGGATAGACGCACAATTTCGGCCCGAACCCACCGCCGACATCGGGCGTGGCGACGCGCAGCCGGCTTTCGTCGAGCGCGATGTAGTCGGCGAACGCGTAGCGCAGATCGTGCGCCTTCTGCGTCGATGCCCAGACGTTGGTCTCGCGATCCGATACTTCGGCCAGAATGCCGCGGCCCTCCATGGAATGGCCGGCGCCGCGATGAACCCAGAGCTCCTCATGCACGACATGCGTCGCCCGGGCGAACGCCGCCTCGGCATCGCCGTAGCCTACTTTGTAGGACACCACCTGGTTCGAGTGCAGCGCGCCGCGTACCGCGGGCGCATCTGCAGCGGTTCGGCAATCGGTCGCCGCCGGCAACACATCGTAATCCACAGCGACGAGCGCGGCCGCATCCTCGGCGACATAGCGATCGGCGGCGAGGACGATCGCCACCGGCTCGCCGACGAACGACACTTCGCCATCGGCCAGCGCGAACGGCCAGCTCTGATCGAGCCGCGTTCCCGAATTGGAGAATCGCATCATGCGACGCTGCTTGAGCACCGGCGCCAGATCGTCGAGCGCGAGCACGGCGACAACACCCGACAGCGCGCGCGCCGCGCTCGCATCGATGTTGCGAATGAGGGCATGCGGATGCGGACTGCGGGCGAAGGCGGCGGTAACAACACCGGGCGATGTAATGTCATCGATGAAGCGGGCACCGCCGCGCAGCAGCTTTTGATCTTCAATCCGCCGAACCCGCGCGCCGATCAGCTCGCTCAAGACCGCCGCCCGGTAAAGAGTGTGACGATCTGCTGCCAGATCACCCGCGCGATCAGCGACAAGCCCGAAATCGGCTTGGCGGCCGGAGGCACGGGGCCAGCCGGTGCGGCCGGCGCAAGCCTAGGCTGTGACGCGGCGGACGCAGCCAGCTGAGGCGATGCAGATAGTGGAGCCGGCGAAGTCGGTTGCTGCGCCAACTGCGCGCGCAGATTGGACGCAAATTGCCCGATGATTTGCTCCGCCGTCGCCTGGATCATGCCGACGCCGCGGCCATATTGCGCAACTGCTCCCGAGAGGGACAGATCGGTATGGATCAACACTTTGGAGCCAGCGCCGGCGGGCTCTATATGAAAAGCCGCGCTGGCGTTGGCTCCGCCGCGACCTTTGGCGTCGCTGCCTTGCGCTTTCACCCGCGCGCTGCGGCCGGCTTCGTCCATGCTCTCGAATTCAACACGCCCGGCAAAGGTGAGAGCTACCGGACCAAGGCGAACGGAAATCTTTCCCTTGTAGTTCTGCGGATCGACAATCTCCGTCAGCTCCGCTCCCGGCATGCATGGCGCGATGCGGGGAATGTCCATCAGCACGGCCCACGCCTGCGCGGGCGACAGCGGCACGTCGAAAGAATTGTCGAATTCCATTATTCGTCATTGCCGGGCTTGACCCGGCAATCCATGCTGAGGCTGAGCAAACCAAAATGCCGCATGGACGCGCGGGTCAAGCCCGCGCATGTCGAGGGCGAGATAATCACGATTGATATCCCACCATCTCACGCGACCCGATGTGTTCCCAAATCCAGCGTGCGCAGGCGAATAAGCGATCGTCGTCGTAACGTTGCGCAACCAACTGGATGCCAACCGGCAGATCGTTGGGACCGCGATGGGTCGGCAGCGTCATGGTCGGCGTATGCAGCGCGGTCCAGATCGCCTGCATGCTGGGATCGCCGGTCGCGCCCAAGCCCGGCGGCGCTTCGCCCGGCACGCAAGGCACCAGCAGCACATCATATTTGCCGAACACGTCCGCCAGCAGCACGCGGCATTGGTCGAGGCGGCGCATGCCGGCGACATATTCGTCGCGCGAAATCTTCTGCCCGTTTTCGATGTAGCGGCGCATCTGCGGCGACAATTGTTCGCGCTGGTGATCCCAGGCGAACGCCATGCAGGCGGCGCGCTCGTAGAAGCCGACCGACGAGCGGGCGACGACGTGCAATCCGTTGAACGCCTGCGGCAGATCGATATCGGCCACCGCGGCGCCGGCCTCGCCAAGTTTTCTGGCAGCGTCGTCGACGGCGGCTTTCGTTTCCGGCTGCGCCGT
>JASHRW010000233.1 GCA_030037065.1 Xanthobacteraceae bacterium | reverse complement strand
ATGGGCGATCAGCGCATTGACCAGCGTGCCGGACGAGTGCCCGGCCGCCGGATGCACCACCAAGTTCGCAGGCTTGTCGATCACTATAATGTCGCTGTCCTCGTAGACGATATTGAGCGCAATCGCCTCGGGCGCCGGCTTGGCGGGCTCCGGCGGCGGCACATCGAGTACGATGGCGGCGCCGGACGGAACGCGATGGCTGGGATTGCGGATCGTGTTCCCATCGATCGCGACTGCCCCGGTCTCGATCAGCGCCTTTAAGCGCGAGCGCGAAAATTCGCGAAAAGACGCGGCCAGCATGCGGTCGAGCCGGCCACCAGCCTCCTCCGCGCCAACGATCACCGACCTGCGCGTGGACGCCTTCACCGCTTCTACATCCGCGTTACGACGACGAGAACCTCGGCATAGCGACCGCCGAGGGAGCGGGAGCGGTGTGGAAAGTGCGAATCGAAATAGAGCGCGTCCCCGGCATTGAGCCGGATCGGCTCGCCCGACAGCTCCACTTCGACCTTGCCCGCCAACACGAACATGAATTCCTCGCCGACGTGTTCGAACACCCGCTTGTCTTGAAATTGCAGCGGCGGCCGCATGATGTATGGCTCCATGCCTTTGAACTGCTTGGAACTGGCGAGCATCTCGTAATTGTAGCCGGACGAGCTGCCGGGTCGCATGAAGGCACGGCGCTCGTTCTTGCGCACCACGCAGGCGGCGCCGACGTATTGGTCCTGGCCGAGGAGCTGGCTGACAGTGAGATTGAAACTCTCGGCGAGCTTCATCGCGGTGGAGATCGACGGTACCGAGGCGCCGCGCTCGACCTTGGACACGAAGCTCTTGGTCAGTCCCGACGCTGCCGAGAGCTGTTCGAGGGTCATCTTGCGCTGCTGGCGCAGAAAGCGGATGCGCGGCCCGATGCCTTGCTGCAGAGGTTGCGCGCGCGCCTGCCGGCCATCCGGGCGGGACTCGCGCGCGTCGTTTCCGCTTTGCGGAGGTCTCAGACCGCTTCGTTGCAGCATGGTGACGCCAAATAGGTCTCAGGCGAACGCAATTCGCGCGCGCGAAGGTGCATTATATAGCATTTGCCCGAATGACGGCGTGAAGCGGCGCCGAGCCACCCTTTATGCCGGCATAGGTGCGTGCGCCGTCTCGCGGGTGGACCACACGGCGGACAGGCTGACCAGCGCCAGCACCATCAGATAGACCGAGATCGGCCAGGTGGCGCCGCCGAAATAATTGACCGAGATGGCGGCGATCAGCGGCGTGATGCCGCCGAAAATGGCGGCACCGATCTGGAAGCCGACCGAGACGCCGCTATAGCGAACGTTGGTGCCGAACAGTTCGGGCATCAGGCTCGCGTGCATTGCGTACATGATGCCCTGGCCGAGGCTGACACCGAGCGCCAGCGCCGGCAGGATGATCGCCGGATTGCGCGTGTTGAACAGGGCAAACATTGGGAATGCTGCGACCAGGCAGAAGATAGCGCCGGCTGAGAATACGGTGCGGCGGCCAAGCTTGTCGGACAGGTACCCGGCGAGCGGCACCACGACGCAGCCGCATGCCGCCGCGAGCAGAATGCCGTCGAGCACGAACTGTCGCGGCATGTGCAGCCGATTGGTCAGATACGACACCGCGTAGATGGCGAACATGCCGGTCCACGCCACCTCGCAGGTCTTTAGCCCGATCGAGGTGAACATAGCCCGCCGGTATTTGGTCAGCACTTCCATCAGCGGCACCTTGGCTTGCCGCCCGGCTTTGCGCATCTGCACGAAGGCGGGCGTCTCGTGCAGCCGGTAGCGGATGAACAGGCCGACGACGACAAGCAGGATGCTCAGCAGAAACGGAATCCGCCACGCCCCGGTAAGGAAGCTGCCGGCGAAGACGAACGCAGTCACCGCGAACACGGCGTTGGCGATCAGACGGCCGACCGGATTGCCGAGCTGGACCAGGCCGCCGAACCAGCCGCGCCGGTCGACCGGTGCCGACTCGGCCACCATCAGCACGGCGCCGCCCCACTCGCCGCCAAGCCCGAGCCCCTGCACCAGGCGGAGCGTGACCAGGAGAACCGGCGCCCAGATGCCGACCTGCTGATAGGTCGGCAGGCAGCCGACCAGAAAGCTGCCGAGGCCCATGATGACCATGGACAGCATCAGCATGTTGCGGCGGCCGAGGCGGTCGCCGAAATGGCCGAAGATCAGGCCGCCGAACGGTCGCGACAGATAGCCGACCGCGTAGACGCTGAATGCGGAAACGATGCTGATGCGCGCATCGGTCGAGGGGAAGAACAGCTTGCCGAACACCAAAGCGGCGGCGGTGCCATAGATCAGAAAATCATACCACTCGATCACCGATCCGATCAGGCTCGCCGAGATGACACGGCCCATCGGCACCTCGGTTTCGGCGGCGTGAGCGATGCGGGCCTCCGCGACATTGGTAACAGCCATGGCACCTCCCCAATACTTCGACCAGTGCGGCGCGAACCGGGCGCGTCTTGGTGCGCGCTGACCGGGCGCCGCGCGTTTTATTTGATGACGGCCGGGTCCTGCCGCAGCACGCGGCGGGCGTAGTAATAGAATGTCATGCCGATGGCGCGCGGCTTGAGCCGGTAACCGTGCGCCTCACTGGCGAGCGCCGGATCGATGGGCTTTATGCTTCCGGCGCTCATCGCCAGCAATTGCAGCCGCGCGGCGCGCTCAATGAACACCGCCATTACGGCTGCTTCCTCGATACTGCCGCAGGCGGTGAGTTGGCCGTGATGGGCGAGCAGGATGGCGCGCTTATCGCCGATCGCCTCGGAAATAATGCGGCCCTCCTCGTCGCCGATCGGCGTGCCCGGCCATTCCGACAGCCAGGCGCAATCGTCGTGAAACAGGCTGGTGTCCATGTGCGAGACCGAAAGCGGCACGCCGATCATGGAGAGCGCCGACACATAAGGCGCGTGCGTATGGGTGATGGCGCGCACGTGCGGCTTGGCCCGGTAGATCCACAGATGAAAGCGGTTCGACGGATTCGGCATCCCATCGCCTTCGAGCACGTTGAGGTCGTCGTCGCAGAGCAAGAGATTTTCCGCCGTGATCTCCTCGAGCCCGAGGCCGAAGCGCAGCATGTAATAGGTGCCGGGCCGCTCGGCGCGCGCCGAGAGTTGGCCGGCGAGCCCCGAATCGTGCCCGTCCGCGGCCAATATGCGGCAGGCGAGCGCCAGCTTTTGCCGCGCCGACCATTCCGGCACGACGAAATGCCGGTTCATCCGCTCGGTGGTCTGTTGGTGATAGGCTTGCTTGTCGCGGACGATGACGTTCATGGCGAAGCTCCTTGGCGCTATGCCACCTGTTATCCCTAAGGACACATTGTGTCATAGACCCGCACCCCGTCAAGGCGCAGCGCTGTCGCATCTCGCTGCGGGGCGCCGCCAGCCTCTGCGCCACGTGTGATAGACTTCGCTCGCGAAGCTTTAGATCACCGCCGCATGGTGAGCGTGATGGACAAAGAACCCGACAAGAAATCAGACGCTGCGCCGCAGCAATCCGCGCCGCCGCCGCAAGAGCTCGCCCCGACGCTCGCGCGGGTGCGCTGGCTGATGATCATATCGGCATTGACCACCGCGATCGCGATCGCCGCAGTGGTCGGCGTTATCGGCTATCGCCTGTTCAACCGCGGCGAAAGCGCGGCCGGCACCATCGTCAACGGCACCGTTTTCCTGCCCAAGGGCGCGCACGTCGATTCCACCACGATTTCGGAGGGCCGGATCGTCGTCACCTTCGATATCGGCGGCGCCACCGAGGTCCGCTTCTTCGACCTAAAGACATTGCAGATGATCGGGCAATTGCACTTTGCCACACAACGGTGAGTACAAACGCGCTTGCGCGCGAGCGCCATCGCGTCTATTTCGGATGCAATTGCTCGCGGCTCCCTTCGTCTAGCGGCCCAGGACGTCGCCCTCTCACGGCGAAAACAGGGGTTCGAGTCCCCTAGGGAGCGCCAACTAATACAAAGAGGATTTTCCGCGAGCACGTTGAGCGCGCCGCAATTCCGGCGCCAATAGCCCCTCAGCGAAAATGCACCGAAGGGCGCGAGGGCGCAATGCTCAATTGAGACCGTAGCGCTTTTTCAGTTTATCGATCTCGCGGCTGGTTTCGTTGATCTCGCAGGCCAGACGCCATTGCAGCCCGCCGTTGCCGTATCCCATCTCGGCGATGCTGTCGTCGTCGCAATCGGCATTGCGCGCGGCGCG
>JASHRW010000030.1 GCA_030037065.1 Xanthobacteraceae bacterium | reverse complement strand
CAAGGACCCAAAAACCGGCGAACCGATCACCACCTGGGAGATCGCCCGATGAGCGTGTCGAGCGGTCCGAAAAACCCCTCTCCCTTTGCGGGAGAGGGTGGTCCTGAGCGGAGCGAAGGACCGGGTGAGGGGTGGGGCGGTGCCGCGCGCCGCGGTGGCCGGGTTGTTGCTGAACCCTCACCCGCCTCGCGCACGCTGCGCGTTCGCTCGGCACCCTCTCCCGCAAGGGGAGAGGGAGTGAGCGGCCGGGTTGCGCGGAAATCAGCCGTTGCGATTGGTGCACGCGGACGTGCCCGGGCGTTGCGGTCGCGCATGACGCAGGCGGAGCGCAAGCTTTGGTATGCGTTGCGTGACAGGAGATTTGGCGACTTCAAGTTTCGCCGCCAAGTGCCCGTAGGCCCCTTCATTGCGGATTTTGTCTGCTTTGATGCCAGGCTCGTTATCGAACTCGATGGTGGCCAGCATGCCGACTCCTTGCATGACAAAAGGCGCGATCGGTGGTTCGCCGCGAACGAATTCCAGGTCATTCGCTTCTGGAATAATGACGTGCTCTCAAATCTCGAAGACGTCGTGACGCTGCTTGCAAAAGCGTTGAAGGTACAATGGTCATGACTCCCCGCGCCCAGCCGAAGCTTGCGATGCGGCCGATGCTGCCGGCGGATGTGCCGGACCTCGCCGAGATTTTCCGCGCCAGTATCGAGGAATTGACCGCCGACGATTACAGCGAGGCGCAGCAGGCGGCGTGGGCGTCGGAGGCCAACGACGAGGAGGAGTTTGGCCGCAAGCTGGCCGGCGAATTGACGCTGGTGGCGACCTATGGCGGCGCGGCTATCGGCTTTGCGTCGCTTGCCGACAACAAAAAGATCGATATGCTTTACGTGCATCCGGCGGCGGCCGGGCAGGGGGCTGGCGCCATGCTTACCGACGCGCTGGAAAAGCTCGCCGCCGCCCGCGGCACCAAGGAACTCAGCGTCGAGGCGAGCGATTCGGCGCGCGGCTTCTTCGAGAAACGCGGCTTTGTAGCGCACACCCGCAATACGGTGTCGCTTGCCGGCGAATGGCTCGCCAACACCACGATGAGCAAGATACTTTCGCCGCAGAAAGGGACCTTGCAATGAAGCGCGAGGATTCGCCGTTTGCCCGCCACTGGCTCTATTATCTGATCCTCAAATACGCGGTCATCGCCGCGGCTTTGTTCGTCAGTCTTTATACGATCTATCGGCTCTACTCGGATTGAAAAACGATATGTCCCGCGAGCGCCTTTATCTGTTCGACACCACGCTGCGCGACGGTGCGCAAACCAACGGCGTCGACTTCACGCTCGCCGACAAGCTCGCGATTGCGGGCCTGCTCGACGATCTCGGCGTCGACTACGTCGAGGCCGGCTATCCGGGCGCCAATCCGATCGACACGAATTTCTTCGCCGAGAAGCGCAAGCTTAAAACGAAGGTCACGGCGTTCGGCATGACGCGGCGACCGGGCCGCTCCGCGTCCAACGATCCGGGCCTGGTGGCGCTGCTTGAGGCCGAAGCCGACGCCATCTGCTTTGTCGCCAAATCGTGGGATTATCACGTCCGCGTGGCGCTGGAGACGACCGAAGAGGAGAATCTCGCCTCGATCCGCGACAGCGTGCGCGCCGCCAAGGCGAAAGGCCGAGAAGTCCTGCTCGACTGCGAACATTTTTTCGACGGCTACAAGGCCAAGCCCGAATACGCGCTCGCCTGCGCGCAGGCGGCTTATGAAGAGGGCGCGCGCTGGGTGGTGCTGTGCGACACCAACGGCGGCACGCTGCCGCACGAGGTCGAGCGCATCGTCGCCGAAATCTGTTCAAAAATTTCCGGCGATCACGTCGGCATCCACGCCCACAACGACACCGAGCAGGCGGTGGCCAATTCGTTCGCCGCGGTGCGCGCCGGTGCGCGGCAGATTCAGGGCACGCTCAACGGCCTTGGCGAGCGCTGCGGCAACGCCAACCTCACCTCCATCATTCCGACGCTGAAGCTCAAGCCCGAGTTTGCGCAAAAATTCGACATCGGCGTCTCGGAGCAGAAGCTCTCCGGCCTCACCCACGTCTCGCACGCGCTCGACGAAATCCTCAACCGCGTGCCGAATCGTCACGCGCCCTATGTGGGCGAGAGTGCATTCGCCACCAAGGCCGGCATTCACGCCTCCGCGATCGTGAAAGAGCCGGCGACCTACGAGCACGTGGCGCCGGAACTGGTCGGCAACCACCGCAAGCTATTGGTTTCCGACCAATCCGGCCGCTCCAACGTGCTCGCCGAACTGGAGCGCATCGGGCTCAAGGTCGACAAGGACGATCGACGTGTCATTCGGCTGCTCGACGAAGTAAAGGAGCGCGAGGCGATCGGCTACGCCTATGAGGCGGCGGATGCCTCGTTCGAGCTGTTGGCGCGGCGTCTGCTCGGCCAAGTGCCGCACTATTTCGACGTGGAAAAGTTCGACGTCAATGTCGAGCAGCGCGTCAATGCCAAGGGCGAGCGCGCCACCGTGAGCCAGGCGGTGGTCAAATTGCGCGTGGGCGAAGACGACCTCATCTCGGTCGCCGAAGGCAACGGGCCGGTCAACGCGCTCGATCTCGCGCTGCGCAAAGATTTGGGCAAATATCAGAAATTCATCACCGGGCTTGAATTGACCGATTATCGCGTGCGCATCCTCAACGGTGGCACGCAAGCCGTCACGCGCGTGCTGATCGAAAGCGCCGACGAAACCGGCGAGCACTGGACCACGATCGGCGTTTCGTCCAACATCATCGACGCGTCGTTCCAGGCGCTGATGGATTCGATCGTCTACAAGCTGGTCAAATCCGGCGCGCCGGCGTGATTTACTTCCCTTCTCCCCGCGTGCGGGGAGAAGGTGGCGAGCGGCAAAGCCGCGAGCCGGATGAGGGGGCGCAGCCGCTAAGCTCAGAATTGCGGTGGCGCTCCCTCACCCGGATTGCTCGCGACGCTCGCAATCCGACCTCCCCCCGCACACGGGGAGAGGTGCAAATGGGGGCCTCATGATCGACCATATTTCCATTCCGGTGCGTGAACTTAAAGCATCGGCACGGTTTTACGATGCGCTGTTGGCGCCGCTCGGCATGACGCGCGTGCGCGAAGCGCCGAAAACCGTCGGCTATGGCAAAAGCTACCCCGAGTTCTGGCTCAACGAACGCCCGCAGCTTAAGCCATTGCCCGAGGACTCTGGCTTGCACATCTGTCTGCGCGCGCCGGACATTGCGGCGGTCGATGCCTTTCATGCCGCCGCGCTCTCGGCCGGCGCCAAATCCGACGGTGCGCCGGGCAAGCGTCCGCAATATTCGGAGCACTACTATGCGGCGTTCGTGCGCGACTGGGATGGCAACCGCATCGAGGCGGTGACCTTTTTAAGGGATGCTTAAACCGTCATCCTTCGAAGCTCGCTTTCGCTCGCGCCTCAGGGCGACGGGGAACTACATCCGCTCCGCCGGCACCGCCATCGTTTTTTCGGCTTCGGCAACTTCGCGCGCTGCTTGGCGCATCTTCGGCAAGATATCTTCGACGCGTTTGGCGATCAAAAAATCGACGTTCAAAGCCGAGGGCACGAATTTCACCGCACGCATGTGCTCGACCAGCTTCAACAAGGGATCCCAGTAGCCATTGATGTTGGCAATCAGGATCGGTTTCCTATGACGGCCGAGCTGCGCCCAAGTGAGCTGCTCGACCACCTCTTCGAGCGTGCCGAGCCCGCCCGGCAGCGCGACGAAACCGTCGGCGCGCTCGAACATCGTGCGCTTGCGCGCATGCATATCGGGCGTGACGATCAATTCCTGCGGCAGGTGCCGCGGCCGTTCCCGTCTGGTCAGAAATTCCGGTATGACTCCCGTCACCTCGCCGCCGTGATCGAGCACGGCTTGAGCGAGCGTGCCCATCAGGCCGACCGAGCCGCCGCCATAGATCAGCCGGATGCCGTTCTCAGCGAGGATTTTGCCGAAAGTGCGCGCCGCCTCGACGAAGGCTGGATCGGTGCCTGGACTCGACCCGCAATAGACGCAAAGCGCATTGATTTTGCTCATGGAGTAACTCTCATCGGACGTTAGATGTGGCGTGGATTCGCCGCCGCTGCAAGCGCTTTAGGCCAATCGGCAAAGCAGAAAGTCCGCGGCGGCGTGCCGATGCAGAGCGCGACAAAAGGCTCTATATGACGCTGGCGGCGCCATCGCCGCGGTCCGGGGTCCCTTCGCAGCCGATGCGCGAATTTCAACGCTCTGCACAAGGTATCAGCCGCGAACTCCGCGCCGACGGATCGCTGTTCTCCATGCTCGCGCATTTGTGGCCCTATATCTGGCCCGCGGAGCGGCGCGACCTCAAAGTCCGCGTGGTCGTCGCCACATTGCTGATCTTCGCCGCCAAGCTGGCGACCGTCGCGGTGCCGTTCACCTTCAAATGGGCGACCGATGCGCTTACCGGCCACGGCACCGCGCCGCTCGGCCCCGACGATGTCATCGCCTGGGCGCTGGCGACGCCGGTGATGATGACGCTCGCCTATGGCGGCATGCGCATCATCGTGGCGGCGCTCACGCAATCGCGCGACGCCATTTTCGCCAAAGTCGCGATGAATGCGGTGCGCCGGCTTGCCATCCGCACCTTCGAACACATGCATCTGCTCTCGCTGCGCTTTCATCTGGAGCGGCGAACCGGCGGGCTAACGCGCGTCCTGCAGCGCGGGCGCGACGCCATCGAGACCATTGTGCGCATGCTGCTCTTGCAGTTGGCGCCGACCATCGTCGAGGTGGTGCTGGTCGCCTGGGTACTGCTGGTCCATTTCGACTGGCGCTATCTGGTGGTGATTTTGGCGACGGTGGCGCTTTATATCGGCTTCACGTTCTACGCCACCGAATGGCGCATCGGCATCCGCCGCGACATGAACGCGAGCGACAACGACGCCAATGCCAAGGCGATCGATTCGCTGCTCAATTACGAAACGGTCAAATATTTCTCCGCCGACGAGCGCGAAGCGCAGCGCTACGACCATTCGATGGCGCGCTACGAGGAAGCAAGCGTTCGCGCCTATGTTTCGCTCACTGTGCTCAATGCCGGACAGGCGATCGTATTCACGCTCGGGCTGTGCGCCGCCATGGTTCTGTGCGCCTACGGCATCGAACGCGGGACCAACACGGTCGGCGATTTCGTCATGATCAACGCCATGATGATCCAGCTCTATCAACCGCTCAATTTCATGGGCATGGTCTACCGCGAGATCAAGCAGGCGGTGATCGACATCGAAAATATGTTCACACTGCTCTCCCGAAAGCCGGAGATCGAGGACCGGCCGGGCGCGGCGCCGCTGGCCGTTCGCTCCGGCACCATCCGCTTTGACAACGTCTCGTTCGCCTACGAGGAGGCGCGGCCGATCCTCAAAGGATTGAGCTTCGAGGTGCCGGCCGGGCACAATGTCGCCATCGTCGGGCCGTCGGGCGCCGGCAAGTCGACGATCTCGCGGTTGTTGTTCCGCTTCTACGACGTGACCGGCGGCCGCATCCTCATCGATGGACAGGACATCCGCGACGTGACGCAGGTCTCGCTGCGCGCCGCTATCGGCATGGTGCCGCAGGACACGGTGCTGTTCAACGACACGATCCGCTACAACATCCGCTACGGCCGCTGGGACGCCAGCGACGACGAAGTGGAGCAGGCGGCCCGGTTGGCGCAGATTGACACGTTCATCCGCCACGCGCCCAAGGGCTACGAGACCGAGGTTGGCGAGCGCGGCCTGAAACTCTCCGGTGGCGAAAAGCAGCGCGTCGCCATCGCCCGCACCATCCTCAGGGGTCCGCCAATCCTGGTGCTCGACGAGGCGACTTCGGCGCTCGACAGCCATACCGAGCGGGACATTCAGGACGCGCTCGATCGCGTGGCCAGGAACCGCACGACGCTGGTCATCGCGCACCGGCTCTCTACCATCGTCGGCGCCGATCAGATTCTCGTGCTCGACAAAGGAGTAATCGTGGAGCGCGGCACTCACGAGCAACTGCTGACGCATGATGGTCTTTATGCCAGCATGTGGAACCGCCAGCGCGAGGCGCAGTTGGCGCGCGAAATTCTCGAAGAAACCGGCGACGAAGAGGAGACAGGCCAAGGACGCGAGGCTCCCAACCGCAATCCGCCGGACGCCGAGAGTGAAGACCTCGTCCCTGCCGTCGATGCCGCGGAGTAGGATTTGTCATTCCGGGGCGCCGCAGAGCGACGAACCCGGAATCCATAGTCACGAGCCTTCGAAAGAAATAAATGAAGCAAATGTGCACGTTCTGGAATTTCTGTGGTTATGGATTCCGGTTCTCGTTCGCTGCGCTCACCTGGCCGGAATGACATCCCATGTCCGTCATCGCTTCCATCCGCTCGCAAATTGCGCCGATCCATCCCGAGGGGTATCCCTTTATCGGCGGCTTTGCGCTGGTGAGCCTGATCTTGTTCTGGCTGTGGTCGCCGCTCGGCTGGCTCGGCACGCTTGCGACGCTATGGTGCGCTTATTTTTTCCGCGACCCAAAGCGGGTCACGCCGCTGCGCGAGGGCATCGTGGTGGCGCCGGCCGACGGCCGCGTCAGCCAGATCGTCAATGCGGTGCCGCCGGCGGAACTGGCGTTCGGCAGCCGGGCGCTGCCGCGCATTTCCATCTTCATGAGCGTGTTCAATTGCCACGTGAACCGCAGCCCCGTCACCGGCCGCATCGAGCGCATCGTCTATCGCGCCGGAAAATTCTTAAGCGCCGATCTCGACAAGGCGAGCGAGGATAACGAGCGCAACGCCTTCGTGATTGCGGCCGGCGCGGGCGCCCGCATCGCCGTGATCCAGATCGCCGGGCTGGTGGCGCGGCGCATCGTGCCGTTCGCTCGCGAGGGCGACATGGTCGCCGCCGGACAGCGCATCGGCATGATCCGCTTTGGCTCGCGGGTCGATGTTTACCTGCCCGAGGGGGCGCGGGCGCTGGTCGCCGAGGGACAGGTCGCTGTCGCCGGCGAAACGGTGCTGGCCGATTTCAGATCGGCCGAGAGGGGGCGCACTTTCCGCGTCACGTGATCTGTAGCGGCGCCCCTCGTGGGCGCCCGCTAGGGCAGGGCAGCCGCAAGGGCTGCAGGGCAGCCACAAGGGCTGCCCCTACGCGGCTTTCGATGGCGGGCCTGCGGCAACGAGGTTATATTGCCGGCATGGCCATGCATCAGCCAGGTTTTAATCGCCCGCGCATGCCGCGCGTGAAACGGCGGCGCTTTCGTCGCATTCCCGTGCGCATCCTGGTGCCGAACGTTGTCACGCTGCTGGCGCTGTGCGCGGGGCTCACCGCGATCCGCTTGGCGTTTGAGAACCGCTATGGACTTGCGCTGGCGGCGATCGTCTTTGCCGCGATCCTCGACGCCATCGACGGCCGTCTGGCACGGTTCTTAAAGGGGACTTCGCGCTTCGGCGCCGAACTCGACAGCCTTTCCGATTTTGTCAATTTCGGCGTGGCGCCGGCGCTCATCCTCTATTTCTGGGGGCTGCATGACCTGAAATCGGCCGGCTGGATCGCCGCCATGGTCTTCGCCATTTGCGCCGGGCTGCGGCTCGCGCGTTTCAACGTGATGCTGGACGATCCGGACCAGCCGCTCTGGACCAAGAATTTCTTCGTCGGCATGCCGGCGCCGGCCGGCGCCATCACGGTGCTGTTGCCGATCTATGCGTCGTTTCTCGGCCTGCCGCGTTCGCCGGTGCTGACATGGCTGACGCTCGCCTACACGCTTGGCATTGCGTCGCTGATGGTGTCCCGGCTGCCGGTCTTTTCCGGCAAGCGCGTCGGCACGCGGGTGACGCCGGAACTGGTCGGGCCGGTCATCGTCGTTGTGGTGGCGTGCTTCGCGCTGCTTATCGCCTACCCGTGGGTGCTGCTCACCGCCGCCACGCTGGCCTATCTGGCGAGTCTGCCGTTCGGGTGGCTGTCCCATCGCGGCTATCAGCGACGGGCGGCGGAGAGCCGCGCCGAGACGGCGCCGCCGGCGACGCCATCTCCGCCGATCGCCGCCGGCTTCGGCCGTCCGGAGAACGAGGATCGTCCCTCCCGCCTCAATTGATGGGGTAAGACCGCTGCGCTGCCGCGGGCTGCGATGGATTGGCGCTGAATAAACGGCAAGGGATTCGATATGGGAGCCGGCCGTCGCACCTTCCTGGCCTCGGCTCTGGCGTCGGTCGCGGCTCCGGCCTTCATCCGTCTGGCGCGCGCAGATCTCCCCCACGCCACGTTGAAGCTGCACCACGCACAGTCCTCTGTCTCATGTGTGCATGTCGATTTTCTGGAGCCCTGGGCGCGCACTGTTGAAGCGCAATCGGATGGCCGCATCCGCATCGATATTTTTCCTTCGATGGCGCTTGGCGGGCGACCGGCGGACCTGTTCGATCAGGTCCGCGATCGGTTCGCCGATATCGTCTGGGCGATGCCGAGCCAGACGCCCGGCCGCTTTCCGCGGATCGAAGTGTTCGAGTTGCCATTCGTGCCGTCGCGCCGCGCCTTGGTCAGCTCCAGAGCGGTGCAGTATTTCTCCGCCGAATTTCTGCAGGATGAATTCCGCGAGGTTCATCCGATCTGCTTCTCGTGCGCGGATCGCGGCGTCCTGCACGCCAATCGAGCGATCGTGACACGCGCGCAGCTCAATGGCTTGCGGCTCGACGTGCGCACCCGCTTTGCCGGTCAGGCAGTCGAGGTTCTGGGCGGGCGCGCCGTGTCGATGCCGAGCGCGCAACTGCCGTTCGCAATCGCTCGCCGCGTCATCGACGGTTGCATTGTACCCTGGGACATGGTGCCGGCACTCAAACTCGACGAGCAACTCAATGCGCATACCGATTTCGCCGACTATTCGCTGAGCACGACGACCTACGTGCTGGCGATGAACAAGACGTCGTACCAGACGCTGCCGGCCGATCTGAAAAAGATCATCGACAACAATTCCGGGCAGATGGTTGCGGGCTTGGCCGGCGTCATGTGGGACCTCAAGGCCAGGGCGGTTGCCGATGCGGTCAGCCAACGGGGCGACGTCATTGTCACGCTGGAGCCGCACGCCGTCGCGCATTGGCGCGAAGCCACGGAGCCGGTGATCGAGGCTTGGCGCAAGCAGATGAAAGCGCGCGGGATCGACGGCGAAAAGCTGCTGGTCAGCGAGCGCTCGCTGCTTGAGAAATACGCCAACTTGCCCGAACCGCAGCCGCCAGCGCCGCCGAAGCCAGTTCAGCAACCGGTGGAAGCCAAGGCCGGGGCCATTCCGCCCGCCGCCAGCGCAAGCCCGGCGCCGCCGTCGTCCTCTGCGCCTGCCGCGCATCCCGCGCCAAAAATCGCCGTCGCGACGCCGGCACCACACGGCGCGCAACCGGCGGCGGCCGGGCCGTCGGTGCATTGGTGGCAATTCTGGAAATCCACGCCGGCCACAGCATCGGTCGTGCCGGTCCCACCGCCCACGCCGCGAGCGCATTGGTGGCAGTTTTGGAAATCTGCACCGGCGCCTACGCCGCCAGCTGCATCGGCTTCACCCGTTGTGCTCCCCACGCCGGCGGCACCGCCTGTGCCGCCGCACGCCGCTGCAATCGCGAACCCCCCACCGGTTAGGCCGCCGCCGTCCCCGCCCAAGACGCTGAACATTCCGCTATAGGGGTGCGCTTTGACAGGCAGGCTCATTTCGGCAGCGGATACCCGGGCATCAGGTCGTACGGATGCGCCCAGCCGGGCAGCGCCTTGATGCGATCAAGCCAGGCAGCAATGTTTTTGTGGCCGGCGGCGATGTCGAAGCCGAATTCATCGGCCGGATAATACAGATATGCGCACAATGAGAGGTCGGCGATAGTCGGCAGCGCCCCAAGCATAAAAGGTGCTTTGGCGAGCCGCTTATCCACGATGGCGAGATTGCCGTCGATGCGTCCCTTGAGAAATGCCATGACCGCCGGATCGCCCGCCGGCCGCGCGAAATTCCTCAGGAAGCGATAGGGCCCGAGAAAGCCGTTGACCTTCTGATTGTCGAAGATGATCCAGCGCAGCGCTTCGAAGCGCTCGTCATCTCCGCGCGGCAGAAACTTGTTCGTGCCTTCGGCAAGGTAGGTGAGGATCACGCCGGACTGGCTGAGTTTTTTTGCGCCGTGCACGAGCACCGGCACCTCGCCCATTTCGTTGACATCGGTACGGTAGCGCGGAGTTCGCGTCTCGCCGCCCTTGAAGAAGTCGACATAGACCGGCTTCCAGTCGGCGCCGATGAGGTTGAGCATCAACGCGGCACGGTAGGCATTGCCCGATTGGGCGAAGCAGTAGAGTTCGTATTCGGCCATGGGGAGGTCCTATTGCGGTCTCGACAGCGTCAGCGCGCCGCCGGTTTTGTCGTGTCCTTCGAAATGACCGCCGACATACGAGAACTGCGCCAACGGCCGGCCCTTGAAGTCGTGGATGACCAGCATACTGTCCGCGAACGTCCATTTGCGGCTGGTAAAAAAGCTGCCGGGGCAGCCGCCCTCGGGAGCGATCGGGCCTTGGGGCTCGCCGCCGGCGGACGCAGCGGCATTGGGAGCGTCGCCGAAAGTCATCAGACAGCTACCGCCTGCTGCGGCGGAAAGCTGCCAGCGGCCGGCCATGTCAACCGGCGGTGGTGTCACGGGTGGAGGCTCAGCCGCCGGCGGCGGCGCCTCATGAGGCTCCGGGCTGCTCCCCAGAAGGTTACTGCTGCTACAAGCGCCAAGGCTCGTAAGTACGAGCAATAGGGCTGCGGCCTTCATTCCGCTTATGCCCCAGATTCTCATGCGCTGAACGTTGATCATACGTCCATTCCCCAAAGCGCCGGCTGCACTAGAACCCGAATTCGGCTGGAAAGCGAAGCCATCCGGGGCCGGGCAAAACCGACGCCACCCATCGGCGTCGCTCATTTGACGAGCGGTTACTTCATCGTCGGAATGACGAACTCGGCGCCCTCTTTGACGCCCGAAGGCCAACGCGCGGTCACGGTTTTGGTCCGCGTGTAAAAGCGGATCGAATCCGGGCCGTGCTGATTGAGATCGCCGAAGCCTGAGCGCTTCCAGCCGCCAAATGTGTAATAGGACAGCGGCACCGGGATGGCGAAGTTGACGCCAACCATGCCGACGTCGACCCGTCTGACGAAGTCGCGGGCGGCATCCCCGTCGCGGGTGAAGATGGCGACCCCATTGCCGTATTCGTGTTCTGACGGCAGCCGCACCGCCTCCTCGTAATCCTTGGCGCGTACCACCGACAGCACGGGGCCGAATATCTCCTCTTTGTAGATGCGCATCTCCGGCGTCACATGGTCGAACAGGCAGCCGCCCATGAAATTGCCGTTCTCGTAGCCCTGCATCTTGAAGCCGCGGCCATCGACCACGAGCTTGGCGCCCTCTCTGATGCCGAGATCGACAAAGCTCTTCACCTTTTCCAGATGCGCCCGCGTAATCATCGGGCCGTAATCGGCTTGCTGATCGGTGGACGGGCCGATCTTGAGGCTCTCTACCCGCGGCACAAGCTTCTCCAGCAGGATGTCGGCGGTCTTCTTGCCCACCGGGACCGCCACCGAAACCGCCATGCAGCGCTCGCCAGCGGAGCCATAGCCGGCGCCGATCAGCGAATCGACCGCCTGGTCCATATCGGCGTCGGGCATGATGATCATTTGATTCTTGGCGCCGCCGAAACATTGCGCGCGTTTGCCGTTGGCGGTCGCCGTTGCGTAGACGTATTCAGCGATCGCCGACGAACCTACGAAGCCGATCGCCTTGACGCGCGGGTCCGTCAACAGTGTGTCGACGGCTTCCTTGTCGCCGTTGACGACATTGAGCACGCCGACCGACAGGCCCGCCTCGACGAATAATTCGGCAAGCCGCATCGGCACCGACGGATCGCGCTCCGACGGCTTGAGAATGAAGGCATTGCCGCAGGCGAGCGCCGGCGCGCACTTCCACAGTGGGATCATGGCCGGAAAATTGAACGGCGTGATGCCGGCGACGACGCCGAGCGGCTGGCGCATCGAGTAAAGGTCGATACCGGGCCCGGCGGCCTCGGTGTACTCACCCTTAAGGAGATGCGGAATACCGCAGGCGAATTCGACGACTTCGAGGCCGCGCTGAATGTCACCTTTGGCGTCGACAAAGGTCTTGCCGTGCTCCGACGACAACAGCCGCGCCAGCTCGTCGAATTCCTTTTGCACAAGTTCGAGGAATTTCATCATAACCCGTGCCCGCCGCTGCGGATTGACCGACGCCCAGGCTGGCTGCGCCGCCTCCGCCACCGCGATGGCGTGTTCGACTTCCGAATGCTTGGCGAAGGCGACCCTCGCCTGCACTGCGCCGGTATTGGGGTCGAAAACGTCGCCGTGGCGCCCCGATGTCCCCTTCACTTGCTTGCCGCCGATGAAGTGGCCGATGTCGCGCATGGGGATCTCCTTGGGATGGGCTTGGGGTCGCCGCCCTACATATTTGCCCGCATTGTGCGGCTTTTTTCCGCGCCGGTCACGGGGGGTTGTCGCGTCGCTAGTCCTATAACCTGGATTAAGTACAGAACGCGGGCGCGCACTCCCTTGAATGTGGCCGACGACAGCCGAAGACTGCGGGGTAACCCTCCCTTAAGCGCACTGACGGTACCCTGCGGCCGCGGGCCCGTTGGGCACGGTGTCGCGTGAGTTGGAGCGGTTAATTATGGATATCACGACGGGCCTTGGCCTGCTTGCCGGGGCGACTGTGGTCGTCACCCTTATGCTGATGGGTGGCGACCTCAGAATGTTCGTGAGCGAGCACGCCATGATCATTGTTTTTGGCGGATCGTTCGCCGCTACCCTGATCCGCTTCCCGCTCACCTCGATCATCCACGGGTTGCCCCTGGGTGCGAAATTCGCGTTCACCATGCGGCGCGCAACCCAGCGCGAACTGGTCGATGAGATCGCGGCGATTGCCGAAATCGCCCGCAAGCAGGGTCCCCTCGGCCTGGAGAAGGTCGAGGTCGAAGATCCGTACTTAGCGAAGGGCATCCGCTTTGTGGCCGACGGCTATGATGCCGATTTTATTCGCGACAATCTCGAGCGCGACCGTGACAATTTCCTCACCTTCCTCGACGAGGGTCAGAAAATCTATCGGGCCGTCGGCGACTGCTCGCCGGCTTTCGGCATGGTCGGAACACTCGTCGGCATGGTGCAGATGTTCGCCAGCATGACCGATCCGTCGAAATTGGGACCGTTCATGGCGACAGCACTCTGCGCGACACTGTACGGGGCCATCGTGGCCAACATCATCTGCCTGCCGATCGCTGACAAATTGCATCTCAAGCTGGTCGACGAGGAGATCAACCGAACGCTCATCATCGACGGCGTCCTCATGATCCGCGAATCGAAAAGTCCGACGCTGGTGCGCGAGATGCTGCTCGCGTATCTGCCGGAAAAGCATCGCGAGTCAGAGCCGGAGCCGGCGCCGGCCTAAAACCGGCGGTGCAGGAACAAGAACGCCATGTCACGGCGGACGCAAGGGGCACACGGCGGCGGTCATGGCTGGTTCGTCACCTTCGCCGACCTCATGGGGCTTCTGGTCAGCTTCTTCGTGATGCTGGTCGCGTTCTCCAATCAGGACCAGAGGAAGCTGCAGATCGTCGCCGGCTCGATGCGCGACGCCTTCGGTGTGCAAACGGCTGTGCGGTATTCGGGCATTATCGAGGTCGATGGCCTGCCCACCCGGCCGAAGCTGAAAAACGCCGCGCACATCGAGCCCGAGGACGCATCCGCCACTCCCACCCCCGATCAACAGGATCGCAAGCGCAATTACGGCGCCCAATTGAACGCCGACCGGGCTTTCGCGCTCGCTGCGGCGTCGTTGCGCCAAGCGCTGCAGGACATGCCGGAACTCGCTGAAGCTTCCAAGCACATCGTGATGGAAGACACCAAAGAAGGGCTCAACATCGAGATCGTCGACCAGGAAGGCCGCTCGATGTTTCCGAAAGGGTCCAAGGAGCCCTACGGACGCACGCGCGAGATCATTGAAAAACTCGCCGGGCCGCTCAAAACGTTGCCCTATCGTATCTCGATCACTGGCCACACCGCCGCGCCGAGAACACCGCCGCAACCCGGCTACGGCCCCTGGGAGCTGTCGGCCGATCGCGCCAATGCAGTGCGCCAGATCCTCGAGGAGCAGGGGCTGCCCTCAAACAATATCTACCAGGTGGCCGGCAAGGCCGACACTGATCCGCTGTTCCCTGACGACCCCTATATTGCCGCCAATCGCCGCGTCACCATTACGCTGATGCGCGAAGCGCCGCCGGTCCCGCCGGATTTGAAGCCGTAAAGCGATACGTCGCGCAAGGGCGGCGTACGGCCGCGGTGTACGCAATGACCCCTTGATTCCGCGGCCCATTGGCGCAACCTGTGGCCCGCGCTCAACAGGGAGAGACGCCATGGCGGATCAGACGCCAAGCGTGCGCGATCTGACGCCGGCAGAGGTGGCGCGCGGCCTCGCCGAAGGCCGGATGCTGCTGGTCGACGTGCGCGAGCCGAACGAAACCGCACTCGAACGTTTCCCCAATTCGGTCCTGCTGCCGCTGTCGGCGTTCGATCCAGCCTCCATCCAGGCGTCCGTTGGATGCGAGGTCGTTTTTGCCTGTCGCTCCGGCCGCCGTTCAGTGACCGCTTCGCTCGCCGCGCAGGAGCAAGGCTTTGCCTATGGCTCGCATCTCGCCGGCGGTATCTTGGCGTGGAAGGCCGCGGGACTGCCGACCGAGACGTGACGCGATCGCGAAATACGCTGCTCGTTTGCGCCGCCGCCGGGCTCATCGGGTTCGTTCTTGTGCATGGCATTGGCGTCGCCGCTCAGCGGCAGCACGTGGTCAATTTCTATAATTGGTCGGACTACGTCGATCCGTCCGTGCTCGATGATTTCACGAAAAAAACCGGCATCGCGGTCCGTTATGACACATTCGATTCGAGCGACACGCTGGAAGCCAAGCTACTCGCCGGCCAATCCGGTTACGACGTCGTGGTGCCGACCGGCTATTTCCTCGCCCGCGAGATCCAAGCCGGTATCTTTCAGAAATTGGACAAGTCGAAGCTGCCCAATCTGGTCAACGTCTGGCCGGATATCGCCCAACGGCTCGCAATCTACGATCCGGGCAATCAATACGCCGTCAACTATATGTGGGGGACGACGGGCATCGGCTACAATGTCAAGGACGCGCGGCGGCTTCTCGGCCCGAGCGCGATGATCGACAGTTGGGCCGATGTCTTCGATCCCGACAAAATCGCCAAGTTCAAGGATTGCGGCATTCATCTGCTCGATTCATCCGACGACATCATGCCCGCCGCCTTGCACTATCTTCACCTTGACCCCAATACCAGCGATCCCGCCGCTCTGGAGAAAGTCACCGCACTGCTGGTGAAGATCAGACCGTACGTTCGCAAGTTTCATTCGTCCGAATACATCAACGCGCTGGCGACCGGCGAGATTTGCTTCGCGGTCGGTTATTCCGGCGATATCAAGCAGGCCGGCAAGCGGGCTGCAGAGGCCAAGAGCGGCATCGAGATCGCCTATTCGATCCCGAAGGAGGGCGCGCCGTTGTGGTTTGACAATCTCGCCATCCCGAAAGACGCGCCGCACGTTGCCGAGGCGCACGAGCTTATCAATTACCTGCTCGACCCGCAGGTCGCGGCCAAGAATACGAACTTTGTCTCCTACGCCAACGGCGACCGGCCGAGCCAGTTCATCGACAAATCGATTCTCGACGACCGCGGTATCTATCCGGACGCCGCGACCATGGCAAAGCTCTTCACGATCATCGCCCACGGGCTCAAGACGCAACGGTTCATCGACCGGCTGTGGACGCGGATCAAGACCGGGGAGTGACGCGCCGGAAGTCCGTGCACGGCGCGCGCGTCGCGACGCCGTTCGCGGCTGTTGCGTCAGTCTGCCTGGATGTTGGCGTCCGTAACCATCTTCTTCCATTCGATGAGCTGGGCTTTGATGTAGTCGCCCAACTCCTCGGGCGTTGAGGAAAAGCCCTCGAAGCCGATCGCCTTGAACTTCGTCTGCACTTCGGGGCTATCGATGATCGGGCGCAGCGCTTTGTTGAGCTTGGCGATAACGTCGGGCGGAGTGCCGGTAGGCGCCACCAGTCCGGCCCATGCGTCGAGGTTAAATCCTTTCACCCCGGCCTCGTCCATGGTCGGCAGTTCGGGATAGAGCGCGCTGCGCTTGATGCGCGAGAGCGCCAGCGCCCGCAGCGTGCCGGCCCTGATATGCGGCATGGCGGTGGTGAAGTCGGCGAACATCATCGACACGCGGCCGGCCAAAATGTCGTCGAGCGCCGGTGGTGTCGACTTGTAAGGCACGTTGAGCATCTTGATGCCGGCCCAGTGTTCGAGCGTGTCGGCGGCGACGATGCCGGCGGTGTTGCCGCTGGCGATCGACAGCTTGTTGGGATGGTCCTTGGCATAGGCGACCAGCTCCTTGACTGTATGGAACGGCAGCTGCGGATTGATCACCAGCATCAGCGTAAAACTTCCCACCCGCGTGATCGGCACGAAATCCTTAAGCGCGTCGTACTTGACGTTCTTGTGCAGAAACGGATCGGCCGACAGCGGCGAGTTGGTCGCCATCAACAGCGTATAACCGTCCGGGTCGGCGTGATGGACATAGAGGGCGGACAGCGATCCGTCGGCGCCGGGACGATCCTCGACGACGACGGGCTCGTGCAGGGTGGCGCTGAGCGGCTCGGCGATGATGCGGCAAACCGTATCGCTCCCGCTGCCGGGGCCGAACGGATTGACGAAGGTGATCGGACGGGTCGGAAAATCGTCGGCATAAAGCGTTGCGCAGAACGAGACCGCCGCGGCAGCCGTTAAAACGAGCAGGAGCTTTCGCATTGAACAGTCCTCCCTTCGAAGTGCGAATTATGATTGTTGGCGCATCTCTTTCGCGGGGCCGCACGCCTTATGGTGGCGTCAAGAATAACAGATTTTGAGGAAACTGCGATCTGAGTGGTAGCCGCGCTGGTCACAACCGCGATGCCGCTCAGGCGGGCAGGGTGACAAGTCTGCGGATGTTGCCGCCGACCGGCGTCGGCGCAACCTCGGCGCCATTCGCCGGACGCAGTGCGACGCCCAGGCGAGCCCTGGGCCGCAGCGTCGGCTGGGTGCGGAAGTCGATGCGCGTATTGGGCGGCAAATCCATCCGGTAGCGCATGACGATTGCGGCGACTGCGATCTTGACCGCCGTCAAGTCGAACCAGTAGCCGGGGCAAATGTGTGGACCGGCACCAAAAACCGGGAATTCGAACGCGCTGGGCGAAATGGCAAACCAGCGTTCCGGCCGGAAAGTGTCGGGATCGGGATACAAGCCCGGCGCTCTGTTGGTGAGAAACGTGTTGAGTACCACGCGCGTGCCTCTCGGCATATCCTGCCCGGCGATTGTCGTCTGTTGTTGCGCAACGCGGAACTGCAAGGGAACGGGCGGGAGGACGCGCATCGCCTCTTTGACCACCGCGTCGAGGAATGGCAGGTCGCCGGCGCGATCCAATGACGGTGCGGTGCCGCCGAGCTTGCTCTGCAGCTCGTCGCGCAACCGGGCGGCGATGTCTGGATGCTGGCTGAGCAGAAGCAGCGTCCAGATCAAGACGCTCTGGCCGCCTTCCGATGACAGCCCGAACAGCGACGGCAACTGCGACACGATGGCCGCGTCGTCCAGAGGGTTGCCGCCGACATCGCGGCTATTGACGAGCACCGCGGCGATGTCACGCCCGTCTGGATGTCCGCGTTTGGCCGCCACCCACGCGATCATACGCCGTTCGAGACTCTCCGCCTCGCGCACGATTTGGCCGTAGATGGTGACCGAAAGATTGATTGGAAACGCGAACGCGCGCCAGTCCCACTTGCGTTCCATCATCCGGCAGCCCATTTCGGTGACCGCGCGGCTTTGCTCGCTTGTTCCGCCGAACAAGAATTCCACCGCAAATCCCTGCATGAGCCGCCGGCCGTATTCCCAAAGATCAATAGTCTCTCCGACCGGCCATGATGCGATCTCGGTCTCTGCGAGCCGAGCCATATTCTTCGTCAATGTCTCGACGCGGCTTCGGCGCAGCGGCTGAGCAAGCAGCTTGCGATAATGCGCGTGTTGGTCGCCGGTCAGTGGCATCAGACCCGGGCTCATTCGCCTCGCCGCTGATCCCTTGGGGCCGCCGGGAAGCACGCTCACGCCGCGCCACATGTCGGGCCGCGACATCAGCTCGCTGTAGAATGCCGCCCCCGCGGTTAGTACCAATGGAACGCCAAGCACGGCGACGCGGCTGGGCCTGATCAGCGGCAATGCGGCAAGAATCACGCATGGCCCGAAGGTGTCGAAGGCACGACGCGTGCTCGTCAGAGGATCGAGAGCGAAACGCCAGCCCCAGCGCAAGGCCGCAATCCCAGTCAGGCGGGTGGGCTTCACCGTCGCGGCGTCCATACGGCCGACTCTTCAAGTGTCACGGGGAAATCATCCGTTCATCGCCGGCGCGCTTGGCCACGAAGCAATGGCTGAACAATGCTCCATGTTCGTGCAATTCCCAGCCGTCCTGGCTGGTCCACAGCGTCGAGAGTTCGTTGCCGGCAAAGCCGGCGCGCGCGCTCGCGATCGCGTCATGAACGGTCACGTCGTTACAGCCGAAAGCCCACAGCATACGGCTCAGCTCGATGACGAATTTGGCGCGTTGCGGTTCGCACGCCGCCACCAGCCAGGCATATTCGGCGGTAGCGGCCAAGAGACGAACCAGTTGTTGATCGGTAAAATGATGCAAGAACAAATTGGTGGTGACGATATCGACCTTGCGGCTGTTCGCCAGAAAATCGAAGACGTCGGCGCTTACGGCCTCAGCTTGCCAGTGCAAGGCGGCAAAGCCTTCGCGCGTCGCCGCGGTCACGATGTTCTGCTGGTCAAGCAGGATCACCTTGACGTTTTGCCAATGCGGGGCGAGCCGGCGCGCCACTGCAAGCATGAGAGCGCCGTCGCCGGAGCCAAGGTCGATGATCGTGCGCGGCGTGCGGCCGGCGTATTTGCGCAGCATGGAGGCCATACAGGCGGCATTGCGCATCCATGAGTTGACGCGCTTGAGATCACGCCGCGAGCCCATGGCGCGCGGATCGTCCGCCGGCAAGTGATCGAGCAGTTCGGCTTCAAGCCGGCGCGGAAAAATCATGGAATGACGTCGATGCCGGTATCGCGACATGCCTATTGCCGCGGCCGCCTCGCGCTTGCGCGCTGGAATGGCTGATGTCGCCCGGTGGCATTGCGCACATATAGCCCTATAATCAGTGCGCAATCAACCTTCGACCATTATCGCTCGTCATGACCGATTGAAGAAGCGGCGTGAGCATCGCAATGAGCAAGCCTGCTCGAATCCAACAGCCGCGCCCATCGAATTTCAGTAGCGAAAACGGTCGGTACGCCGTTACAAGTCCTGAGCATGAAACCGCCTTTGACCGATCATCGGATCGATGATGCAATTCCTCCCGATGGCGCGGCCGCCCGGGAAATCGGCTTTGCCATTCCCGAACGATACAACGCCAGTGAAATTCTGTTTCAAAACATCGCGAATGGCCGAGGTGACAGTCTTGCCGTCATCGGCTCGACAGGTCAGCGGACCTATGCCGAATTGTGCAGCGACGCCGGCCGCTGCCGTGGCGATTCGAATACGCCGCTCTACTGGAATCATCCCGACAAGACCGCAGAGACGATTCACGAAGGAGGATGGATTTGCACCGGCGATCGTTTTTCGCGTGACGCCGACGGATTCTACTTCTTCCGCGGCCGTGCCGACGACCTGATAAAGATCTCCGGCCAATGGGTGTATCCCATGGAGGTCGAACTCTGTCTTTCCGATCATACCCTGGTCAGGGAATGCGCGGTTGTTGCCGTCGAATTGCCGGACCGGCGCATGACGTTGAAGGCGTTCGTCGTGATGAAGGATAAGATCGAAGACGCCGAGCTGGTGACGCGATCATTGCAGACCTACGTAAAGCGGAAACTGCTCCCGCACAAATATCCACGCTCAATTACCTTCGTGGATGTGCTGCCCAAGACCGGCACCGGCAAGATCGACCGTCAGGCTCTCTTGCAGCAGCAACGGCGCGACGGGAAACAAGATCCTACGCCAAACGCCGGGTGAGACCTGTCATTATACGTGGCTTGCGGCGTCGCGTTCACGGTTCAGAGCTCGGTGACGAATGTACCGTCGCCGAACTTGGTCATCAGTTCGCGGGCGCGCTTGGGCCATTCCGCGATGGCGGCCGGCCCTCCCACCAGCAGTAGGTAATCGTAGGGAGCCGGCCGATCGCCGGCCATAATATACTGATAGTGCATGCGGAAATAATTCCGACGAAAGCGAGCGTACCTTGCTGGCGCGATCATGTCCTTGAAGCTGATCGGCCAGCGCTGTGGATTGCACCGTTCTTTTCCGACTTGCAGGCCGATCCCTGCCACCGGATCGAAATCGGCGAAGCACATGACATCCTTGCTTGCTTGGCAATCGATCCAGGCGAGATTATTTGCCGTCGCCAACCTGCTGACGACGGTGCGCATTTTCTGCGCTGCCGGGTGCAGTGCAACCGCCGGCATTACCGATCCCAAGGTCAGCAACACCATACGCGGACCGTTTTTGCCGAGATCGGGGTCGAGTTCCATCGCGCGCGCCACGATCGCGCAGGCGATGACACAACCGTTGCTGTGACCGACGACAACCAGCTCATCAACCTCGTTGGCGCGGGCGACGGTGATGGCATGTTGCGCCCCGGCATCGACCGCGGCGTCGAGCCAAGTCGGCAGCCCACGGCCAAACCGCCGCGAGTTCGTCCACGAGTTGCTGATTTGAGTGAGGCGCCATTTGTCAGCAACCGAACGCAGCGCAACAATGACGAGCACCGCGACTGCCAGCGACGACACGATGGCCATCCACAGCGGAAAGTCAAAATAGCCGTCGAGAATGCGGCCGACGACGATAGCGATCGCGCTCGCTACGGCGATCCAAGCGAGCAGCAGCAGCTGGAAGCACAGCAGGTGTATGCCGAAGCGCCATGACACGCGGAAAATCCGCAAGAGGGCGCCGCTCGCAACATCGTCGGCCAACCATGCGAGTGCGCGGAACATTTGTCGGCCTGTTGACGCCGCCATGTCGGATCGGATGAAGCGTTCCAGCCGCAGAAAGTCGTAATACGTTGTCGTCTGCCAATCGGCGCCGCTCATATCGAGCCGCCAATAGGCAAAATCCTCCGACTCGATCTCGCGCGGCCTCAGCGCGAAAGAAACCGGCCACAGCCGCTGCGAGCGGTCGCAGGTCCGGCGAAACAGTTCGAAGTACCCTTGCGCACCGCGCGGATCGTAGCCGCACGAATAGATCACGTGGCGCCGCCGGATAGATCCAGCGCCGGTTGTGTGGAGGTTGTCTGCCGCATCACTAAGCACGTCGTTCATAGCCGACCATTATCGCCGTTGCATCGCGGGTGTCCAATTTGCGCGAGCGAAGCTCGCTCAGCGCCAGCGCCGATGCAGCCACAGCCATTGCTCGGGATACTCGCGCACCCAGCCTTCGATCACATTGGTGATCGCCTGCATGGTGCCGACAATGTCGATGCGGCCGTTGGCGTCGCGCGGCGTCTCGATCGGTTCGGTGATCTCGCCGCGGAACCGATTACGATCGGGTAAGCGGATTATGCGCAACCCGAAAATGGGACATTCCAGTTGGCGCGCCAGCATTGCGATCAGCGGATTGGCTTTGCAGCGCCGTCCGAAGAAGATCACGTCGACGCCTTTGGTATAGTGCTGGTCGACCAGCATGCCGACGTGCACGCCTGCCTGCAGAAGACGCGCCAACCGTACTGGCGCATCAAGCCCGGTCGGGATCATCGGCCCCATCACCCCGGCGCGCAGCTTAATGACGGCGTCGCTGATGGCGGCGATGTTCGGCCGCCGATAGAGCACGGCGGAGTTTGCGCCGAGCTGCTTGGCCACCACTCCCGACATTTCCCAATTGGCGGTGTGGCAGAGGAAGCTCAGCGTCGCCTTGCCCTGGATCAGACGCCGGCAGCGCTCGAGCATTTCCGGCTCCAGGATGATCGCGTTGGCCGAGTCCGACTCCGGTCCGACCACGCGCATTTCATCGAGGTGCACGAACTCGGCGGCGACGCGGCCGAGATTGTCCCACACGCCAGTCAGGATGTGTTTGATCTCGGCGTCGGATTTTCCTGGAAATGCGGCGCGCAACTGCTCGCGGCCGACGCGGTGCTCCGGCAGCAGCGGGCCGACCTTGCGCAGTATGCCGCCGGCCACGTTTGCCGCGCGCCTGCGGTCGGTCAGCTTGACCGAGCGCAAGGCACCGACCGCAACCGACCCGACCACCGCGTCGAGCACTTTCTTTGATTGTCTTGCGAGCATTAGAACGCGACGATGATTTTTCCGAAAACCTGCCGGCTTTCCAGACGGGCGAGCGCGCTCTCGAAGTCCGCAATCTTGACCTCGGTGTCGATCACCGGGGTGAGCCCGCCGGCCATTTTGGCCAGGCTCTCGCGGATATTGCGCAGCGAAGCGCCGAACGAGCCGAAAATGCGATATTGCTGCGTATAGAGCTGGAACAGATTGATGGTGGTGGACTGCCCGGAGGTCGAGCCGCAGGTCACCAGCCGCCCGCCACGCTTGAGGCAAAGGAGCGAACCGTTGAAGGTGTCGGGTCCAACGTGCTCGAACACGACATCGACGCCCTTCTTGCCGGTGAGCTTGCGCACCACGCCTTCGAACCGCTCGTTGCGGTAATTGATGACGTGATCGGCGCCGAGCGACTTGGCTTTCTCCGCTTTCTGGTCGTCGCCGACGGTCGTGAACACGGTGCAGCCGATCGCCTTGGCCATTTTGATCGCTGCCGTGCCGATACCGGAGCCGCCGGCTTGTACCAGAACGCTTTCTCCCGGTTCTAGCTTGGCGTTGTCGAACAACATGTGCTGCACGGTGGCAAACGCCACCGGCGCGCACGCGGCGTCGCGGAAGCTCACTCCCGCTGGAATCGGGACAAGCAGGCGCGTCGGCATGTTGACGAGATCGCGGGCAAATCCGTCGACGTGGAAGCCCATCACCCTGCCTGCGTTTTCACACAGATTGTCGCGGCCCTCGCGGCAAGCCTTGCAGACGCCGCAGGTCAGCGCCCCGTAGGCCACGACGCGGTCGCCGATGCGGAGCGCGCCGACACCCGGGCCGACGGCAACGACTTCGCCCGACGCTTCGGCGCCGACGACAAGCGGCAGCTTGCGCTTGGCGAAGGCCATGCCGCGCCAGCCCCACACGTCGATATGATTTAGCCCGATCGCCTTGACGGCGATTTGCGCCTCGCCCGGCCCGGGCGGAGCAGGATGTGGCACTTCGAGCAGCTCGATCTTGCGGTCAGCGACAAGCGTGAGCGCGCGCATTCTCGCCGCAGCGGCGGCATAAGGCGAAACGGCTGCTGCCGGCTCGCTATCCAATGTCGGTGCGACGCCGGTCATGCCGGTTCCCGCGCAATGACCAGGCAAACATTCTGGCCGCCGAAGCCGAACGAGTTGGAAATGGCGCGATGGACACGCGCGTCGCGCGCCACGTTCGGCACCACATCGAGCGGGATCGCCGGATCGGGAATGTTGTAGTTGATGGTCGGCGGAATGCGCTGGTGTTCGAGCGTGAGCAGGGTGAAGGCTGCCTCCACTGCACCCGCCGCGGTCAGCGTATGGCCGATCATCGATTTGTTGGAGGATATTGGAATGGCGGCGGCGCGCTCGCCGAACACGGCGACGACGCCGAGGTGCTCCATCTTGTCGTTTTCCGGCGTCGAGGTGCCGTGAGCGTTGATGTAATCGACATCGTCCGGTGCGACGCCGGCGTCGGCCAGCGCGCTGTGCATGCAAGCGATGATCGGCTTGCCGTCGGGGCTCGAACGGGTGCGGTGGAACGAGTCGGATTTTTCCCCGCAACCTTCGATGATGCCGAGCACGCGGGCGCCGCGTGCCCGTGCGTGCGCCAGGCTTTCGAGGACGAGTGCGGCGGCGCCTTCGGCGATGACGAAGCCGTCGCGGTTCTTTGAGAACGGCTTGGAAGCCTGCTCGGGCGGGTCATTTTGCGTCGACAACGCCGAAAGCAGCGAGAAGCGCACCAGCGATTCCGGCGTCACCGAGGCGTCGGCGCCGATGGCAAGCGCCGCCGCGCATTCGCCGCGCCGGATCGCCTCAAGTCCGAGCTGGATCGCCGTCGCCCCCGAAGCACAGGCGGTGTTGAGCGAGATCGGCGATCCCTCGGTACCGAAATGCTCGGCCAGCCGCTCGCCGATGATGTCGAACCGGAAGGCACCAAACTTGGCGCCATATTCGCCGGCGGCGCGAATGAGGTCCGCGTAAGCGGCGGTGGAATTGGCCGCCGCCATCTCAGCCATCTTGAAACGCGCGGGCCACTCGACCTCGAGTGGCGGCGGCGCCAAACACAAAGGGCCGGGGAAATGGCTCTTTGAACCGAGCCCCGATTGCGCGATCGCTTCTTCGCCCGCCAGGAGCGCGACGCGCTCGGAGAGCTCGGCGGGAGACATGTACTTATCGTAAACGTGATCCACGGTGCCGGCGATCGTGGTTTTGAGATTGTCGGTCGGAAAGCGCGAAATGCGGCGAATGCCGGAAATGCCCGCGGTCAGTTTCGCCCAATTATCCGACTTGCCGACGCCAAGTGAAGTGACCAGGCCAATCCCGGTGACCGCGACGATGGGTCGGCCCGCTCTGTCGCGGATTGCCGCGTCCGGTGTGCCGCCGTTTGCTTTCGCCATCGCCCGCTCCTTCAACTGACCCGCTCGAGGAGCGCCAGCCCTTCGCCGCGCCAGGCGCCGACGCTGGTGACAGCCAGCTGCGACAGCAAGGGCGGGCTGTCGCCCGTATCTCCGCTGCCGGTCGGCGCGAACAGTTTGCCGTGCTCGATCACCGCACAGCCTATGGCCAGATTGACGGCAAACTGCGCCTCCACGCCATGACCGGTATACGTGCCGGTATTGCGGACGGGAAGACCGAATTTGCCGAGCGCGCGCCGCTCCGCCGAGGTCGCCGGCTCAAGCCCGCTGGCGCCGGAAATGACCGCCGCGTGCGCACGATCGACGCCCGAAGCGATCATATCCCATTCGCGACCGAGCGTCGCTTCGATTTCTCCTTCACGTCGGCGATTCCGATCGGAGCAGATCGCCGAGATTCGCGCATGCGGGCGCGCGCCGCGGGCTTTGGCATGTTCAGGGCTTTCGAGCACCAGAAATGCGCCGAGTGTTGCGTAAGCGACACCGCCCTCGGGTCCACGATCCCAAACCGGAGCGAACTTGTCCGTGAGCGGAATGCTGCCCAACTTGAAATTGAGCAGATGATCCCAGCGCGCGCCGTGGCAGGCGGCGCCGACGAGCGTCGCTTCGCTCTGGCCGGCCGCCACGCGCGCGTGCGCCACCCGCACGGCATCGACGCCGGCGGATTCCTCGCCGAGGAACGTGCGCGAAGAGCCAACCACGCCGTGCACGATGGAGATATTGCCGGCAAGGAGATTTGGAAGCTGTGCCAGGAATAAGGTCGGGCGCAGATCGTTCATCAGCCGCTCGTTGAGGAAGGCGCCGGGCTTTTCGGCGCCGCGTGCGCCGGCGATGATGGCGGTGTCGACCGCGACGTCGCGTTCGCCGCCTACCGCCGCAACGATCATGTCGGTGTGGTCGAGCAGTTCGGGCTTACCGGCGAGTCCGGCATCCCCGAGCGCAAGGCCGGCGGCATAGACGCCGACGCGCTGCCACATTTCCATCTGTCGCTGATCGCCCTTTTTTGGAATTTGTTTGTCGAAACTCACCGGCGATAGCGCATGCACGATGTAGGGCGAAAAACTCTTATCGTCGTAAGGCGGCGGATCGCCGCGCGCGAAGAAATCCCAGGTCGCCTCAAGCCCCTCGCCGAGGCAGGTGAGCAGACCGACGCCGGTGATCCACACCTCGCGCCGATCAATCACTTAACGAACTCCCGGACGGGGAGATTGAGCTGTTCGCCCCAGGCGAAGAACGATTCGCGGAAGCGCGGGCTCGGAAACGGCATGATGCGAAAAGTCAGCTCGGCGTCGCATATTTTCTTTCCGTCACGCGTGCCCGCGCACGCCGCAATGGTATAGCCCGAGCCCTCGTGCACGATGCTGCCTTCGAATTCGAGGGTGTCTCCGGGAAAGACGAGCGTGCGGAACTTTGCTTCCTTGACGCCGGCGAGAAACGGCATGGCGGAAAACCGCCCGAGCATGCAGACAAGCCACCCCGTCGTCTGCGCCATGCACTCGATCAAAAGCACGCCCGGCATCAGCGGGTAGGTCGGGAAATGGCCTTCGAATATGGTGCTCTCCTTCGGCACGGTACAGGCGGAGCGAAGCCGACGCGCGCCGATGTCGACATCGACGATGCGGTCGAGCATCTGAAAATATTCGAGACGCATCCCCGGCGCCTCAGGCGCCTTTGGCAGCGACCAGTTCGTCGATCCGGGCGCTTAAGTTCTTCAGCACGAAATACTTGTCGGTCGTGGCCGTGCCGTCATTGACTTCCTGCGTCCATTGCTCGAGCGGCAGCTTGATGCCGAACGCCTTGTCGATGGCAAAGGCGATATCGAGAAAGTCCAAGCTGTCGATCTCCAGGTCGTTGGTCGCGTGACTTTCCGGCTTGATGGTCTCACGCGGGATATCGCAGGTTTCCGCAATAATATCAGCCACTTTGTCGTACGTGGTGGACATCGAGCGTGCTCACTAAGCCACAGCATGATTGCGCGTCCGGAGCCCCCGGCGCGAACGAGCCCGGTCGTTACGGGCCCTTCGGATCGGCAACGCCCCTATAGCGAAGGATACCGCCAAGTTCAACATTGCGAGGCTACGGCCAATCTTGCTCTATTTCTGGATCGGCGGCGCGATCTCTACCGGCGCGCAATTCTGCCGGCCTTGCAGGATGCAGTCCTGGTCTCGCTCCATGTCCGCGATGGTGTCGGCAAGCCAGACGCCGACGCCGATCAGCATTGCGACAACGGCGACCGCGATGATGTTCATCAGCGTGCGCTGGGGGTAGTTGATGTTCTGGTCTTCTTCGCGGTCCTGTTCGTACTGCGCCAGATCGTCGAGCAATTCGCTTTCAGGCCCGCTTGCGGCTGCCGCCTCGCCGGCAAGGCGGTTGCCCAAGCGCTCACGCGGCGGGAACTGCAAAATCTGCGCCGAGGGCCGAGCGTCCAGGGCCTCCGTCCGGTCGCGCGCCAACTTGGAGCCGCCGTCTCGCATGGAATCGAGAATACGCCCTTCCATGGCAATGTTTAAGCGTAGAATTGCGCCGTCTAGACCCAATGTATTGGCGCTCACCATTCCAAATGGACGACGAGTGCCTTAGGTTCATCTTGATGACCACTTGGCCCAAAGCGCGCGCGATTGTGGCCCTGGCGGCGGCCTATGCGGTCGTCCTGCAGGCGATGGTGCTTGCCGTCGGCGGCCCGATAGTCGGCAACGCCGGCTTTGCCGCGGCTTCGCTCTGTTCGCATTTTAGTCAAGCCGGCTCGAACTCTACGTTTGCCGGAGGCGGCCACGGCGATGGCCGGGGACATGGTTGCCCCGCGGCCTGTCTGGCCTGTTGCTGCGGATCGTCCGTTGCCTCGGTGCCTACGGTCGCGCGCATTGGTAAGCGCGATCCGGCGCAATGGGTCGGCGTCGGAGCCGTCATCGCCCTTGTTCTACCGGTTCGCGTTGCTGTCTCCCATCGTTCGCGTGCCCCGCCGGTCGGCTGAGATCGCGTCCCAAACCTTTCCACTTTTTCTGCCCTTTGGGCAGGCATCCGGCACGGAGCAATCCCATGCACACCATTGATTCACGGACCTTTTCGCGCGCTATCCCGCTCTTGGTCGCGCTTTCCATTGCGCCATTTGTGGCCGGGCACGCCGCAGCCGCCGATTACACGGTCGGTACCTTGCAGATCACCCAGCCCTGGGCGCGGGCCACGCCGACAGGCGCCGACAATGGCGCGGCCTATATGACCGTGACCAATACCGGAAAAGCGCCTGAACGGCTGAGCTGCGTGTCGAGCGATGCCTCGGCCAAATGCCAGATTCATCAAATGACCATGGCCAACGGCGTCATGAAAATGCGTGAGGTGGTAGGCGGGCTGCAGATCAAGCCCGGCGAAACCGTTACGTTCAAGCCCGGCGGCTACCACATGATGCTCGTCAACCTCAAAGCGCCGCTGCGGCAAGGCAAGACCGTCGAGGCGACGCTCAAAGTCGATACCGGCGCGACCACGAAGGTGGAATTCCCAATCGCCGCGATCGGCGCGCCCGCGCCCGGCACAGACGCAGGTGGGGGCAGCATGAACATGCAGGGCCCCACCATGAAGCCGATGAAATAAGCCTAACCGTCGGCGCAGGGCGGCGGCTTAGATCGGCCGGCGAAGCTTCAGCCGCTTCGCTGGCCCAATTCGTTAACAAACTTGCGTCTTACCATTGCTTAAGAGTGGGTGCGTATACCATTGTGACGGCAGACGGTCGAAACAGCATGAGCCAAACCGATCCGAAGGACGTCCGAAACTGGTCCGGGCCGCTTAAGAATCTGGCCGATGACGAGCGGCGCTCGCTGGTCGATTCGATGAGCGCTGAAACCAAGCCGCGCATCGCCATCGGCGAGGCGCTGCGCAATCGTTGGTTCGAAATTTGGTATCAGCCGAAAATCGATCTGAAGCGAAAATGCCTCGCCGGTGCGGAAGCGCTTGCCCGCATTCGCCATCCGCAGCTTGGCGTGCTGTTGCCCGGCAGCTTCCTGCCGGATGTCGACGAGCAGAGCATAACCGATCTTGCCGAGCATGCGCTGATGGCGGCGTTGTGTGATTGGTCGATGTTCGAGGAAGCCGGATTCAATCTTCACCTCGCCCTCAACGTTCCAGTCGGAGTCCTCCTCAAGCTGCCGATCCCGGCCTTGGTCGGCGAGTATCGTCCGAAGTCCGCACGCTGGCCCGGGCTCATCGTCGAAGTGACCGAGGACCAGATCGTTCGTGATTTGGCGCTGGCGCAGAAGATTGCCAAACAACTGCAGGTGAGCGGCATCAAGATCGCCATCGACGATTTCGGCGCCGGCTATTCCTCGTTTTCCAGTTTGCGCGAACTGCCGTTTGCGGAACTGAAGGTTGACCGCTCGTTCGTCGCGGGCTGTTCGACCGACGCCACCAATGCCGCAATCTGCCAGACCGCGATCGATCTCGCCCACCGCTTCGGCAGCGCCGCGGTAGCCGAAGGCGTCGAGTCGCAGGCTGATTTGCAGGCGCTTATGGTGATGGGCTGCGACTTCGGGCAGGGCGTGCTCATCGCCCCCCCGATGCCGAAGGAACGCTTCTTGGAACTGCTGCGCCAGCGCATGGGCAGGCCGCGCCCCGCTTCGCCCAAGGGGACAATGTCGGCCGGCAGCAAGCCGGTCGGCCGTGTGGCGTAGTTGCAGCCGCGATCAGGTCTCCTTG
>JASHRW010000232.1 GCA_030037065.1 Xanthobacteraceae bacterium | reverse complement strand
AGCACCCGGCCGCGCACGGCGTGCTGCGTCTTGTCCTTGAACTCGACGGCGAGGTTGTCGAGCGGGTCGATCCGCACATTGGTCTTCTTCACCGCGGCACCGAAAAGCTGATCGAGCACAAGACTTATCTGCAGGCGATTCCCTACTTTGACCGGCTGGATTACGTGGCGCCGATCAATCAGGAGCACGCGTTCTGTCTGGCGGCGGAAAAGCTGCTCGGGATCGAGGTGCCGCGTCGCGCGCAAATCATCCGCGTGCTTTATTGCGAAATCGGCCGACTGCTGTCGCACCTGCTCAACGTCACCACCCAGGCGCTCGACGTCGGCGCTCTCACTCCGCCGCTTTGGGGTTTTGAGGAACGCGAGAAGCTGATGGGATTTTACGAGCGGGCTTCGGGTTCACGGATGCACGCAGCCTATTTCCGTGTCGGCGGTGTGCATCAGGATCTCCCGCCGAAATTGATCGACGATATCGCCGCCTTCTGCGATCCGTGCCTGAAAGTGTGCGATGACCTCGAAGAATTGTTGACTGACAACCGCATCTTCAAACAGCGCAACGTTGATATCGGCGTGGTGTCGCTTGCCGATGCCTGGGCACGCGGTTTTTCCGGCGTCATGGTGCGCGGTTCCGGAGCCGCGTGGGACTTGCGCCGGGCGCAGCCCTACGAATGCTATTCGGAACTTGAGTTCGACATTCCGGTCGGCAAGAACGGCGACAATTACGACAGATACTGCATCCGTATGGAAGAGATGCGCCAGTCGATCCGCATCATGAAACAATGTATCGAAAAACTGCACGCACCGGACGGGCAGGGCAGGGTCACCGTCGACGATCACAAGATCGTGCCGCCGCGGCGGCCGGAGATGAAGCGCTCCATGGAAGCGCTCATCCATCATTTCAAGCTCTACACCGAGGGCTTCAAGGTATCGGCGGGCGAGGTCTATGCCGCCGTCGAGGCACCCAAAGGCGAATTCGGCGTTTATCTGGTCGCCGACGGCACGAACAAGCCGTATAAGTGCAAAATCCGTGCCCCCGGCTTCGCCCACCTGGCCGCGATGGACTTTCTCTGCCGCGGGCACATGCTTGCCGATATCTCTGCCGTGCTGGGCTCGATCGACATCGTCTTCGGCGAGGTGGATCGATGAGCGTGCGCCGTCTCGCCGAAAGGCAACCGCCGAGCTTCGCCTTCACCGCGGAGAACCTCGCCTGGGCGAAGGCGCAGATCGACAAGTACCCGTCCGGCCGGCAGCAATCCGCCGTGATTCCGATTCTGTGGCGGGCGCAGGAGCAATGCGACGGCTGGTTGCCGCAAAAGGCCATCGAAGCGGTCGCCGAAATGCTCGGCATGGCGAAAATTCGCGTACTCGAGGTGGCGACATTCTACACGATGTTCAATCTGTCGCCGGTCGGCAAATATCACGTGCAGTTCTGCGGCACGACGCCCTGCATGTTGCGTGGCGCCGACGGATTGAAAAAAGTGCTGCACCGCCTGATCGGCGAGGAAAACGAAGTCACTGCGGACGGCAAATTCTCCTGGCTTGAAGTCGAGTGCCTCGGTGCCTGCGTGAACGCGCCCATGGTCCAGATCAATGCCGACTATTACGAGGATTTGACGCCTGAAACGCTGATGCAGATCATCAACGATCTGTCGAACGGCAAAGCGCCGAAGTCCGGTCCGCAAATCGACCGGCAAAACTCAGCTCCGATCGGCGGGCCGACCACGCTGACCGATCCTTCGCTCTACGAAGATAGCCAAACGTCGGGACCGGTAAGCGCCGCCTTGCTCGATGATGACGCCAAAAAGCCGGGCAAGGCCGCCAATGTGCACGAGGCGCCGATCCCGAAGCCACCGGTCGCTGATGCGACCGATCCGAGGCAAAAGTAATGCTCGCCGACAAGGACCGTATCTTCAGGAATCTCTACGGCCACCATGGTTGGCAGCTCGACGGTGCGCGCGCCCGTGGCGCCTGGGACGGCACCAAAGGTATTCTTGCCCGAGGCCGTGAGGCCCTCGTCAACGAGTGCAAGGCGTCGGGCCAGCGCGGCCGCGGTGGCGCCGGCTTCGCGACCGGGCTGAAATGGTCGTTCATGCCGAAGCAAGTCGCGGAGGGTCGCCCGCATTATCTGGTGGTCAATGCCGACGAGTCGGAACCCGGCACGTGCAAGGACCGCGAGGTCATGCGCCATGATCCGCATCTGTTGATCGAAGGGTGCCTGATCGCCGGTTGCGCCATGGCGGCCAACCACTGCTACATCTACATCCGCGGCGAATTCATCCGCGAGCGCGAACGCCTCCAGGCGGCAATCGATCAGGCCTACGAGGCGAAGCTCATCGGCAAGGACAACCTCAACGGCTGGGATTTCGACATCGTCCTACATCACGGCGCCGGCGCGTACATTTGCGGCGAGGAAACGGCGCTCCTGGAAAGCCTCGAAGGCAAGAAGGGCATGCCGCGGCTAAAGCCGCCATTTCCGGCGAACATGGGCCTCTACGGCTGCCCGACCACCGTCAACAACGTCGAGACTATTGCGCAAGTGCCCGACATCATGCGGCGCGGTGCCGCCTGGTTCGCCGGCATCGGGCGCAAAAACAATACCGGCACCAAGCTGTACTGCATTTCCGGCCACGTCGAACACCCGTGCAACGTGGAAGAAGAAATGGGCATTCCGCTGCGCGAGCTGATCGAGCGACACGCTGGTGGCGTGCGCGGCGGCTGGGGCAATCTGCTGGCGGTCATCCCTGGCGGTTCTTCGATGCCGATGGTACCCGCCGGCCCCGATCAGGCGGACACGCTGCTCATGGATTTCGACGGCTGCCTCGCGAAAAAATCGGCGCTCGGCACCGCGGCCGTGATCGTGATGGACAAGTCGGCCGATATCGTCCGCGCCATGGCGCGCATTTCCTACTTCTACAAGCACGAAAGCTGCGGCCAGTGTACGCCCTGCCGCGAGGGCATGGGCTGGATGTGGCGCGTACTCGAACGCATGGCCGAAGGCCGCGCGCATAAGCGCGAGATCGATATGCTCTTTGAGGTCACTAAGCAGATCGAAGGCCACACCATCTGCGCCTTCGGCGACGGCGCCGCCTGGCCGGTGCAGGGACTGCTTCGCCACTTCCGGCCCGAGATCGAGCGGCGCATCGACGAATACACGGCAAACCCGCATCCCGAGCCGATTTCGGTGGCGGCGGAGTGACGGTTGATGACCAAGCTCATCGTTGACAGCAAGGAGATCGACGTCCCGCCGGAGTACACGTT
>JASHRW010000231.1 GCA_030037065.1 Xanthobacteraceae bacterium | reverse complement strand
ACACCGTTTCAGAGGCCAAGGAAAAAACCGGCTGTGACGCCAGCGTGATCTATGTGCCGCCGGCGGGCGCGGCGGACGCCATCTGCGAGGCGATCGATGCCGAGATCCCACTCATCGTCTGCATCACCGAAGGCATCCCGGTCGCCGACATGGTCAAGGTCAAGCGCGCGCTATCGGGCTCGAAATCGCGGCTGATCGGGCCGAACTGCCCAGGGGTCATGACCGCAGGCGAATGCAAGATCGGCATCATGCCGGGGAATATTTTCAAGCGCGGCAAGGTCGGCATCGTGTCCCGCTCCGGCACGCTGACCTACGAGGCCGTATTCCAGACCACGCGGGAAGGTCTCGGCCAAACCACCGCGGTCGGCATCGGCGGCGACCCGGTCAAGGGTACCGATTTCATCGAAATCCTCGAAATGTTGCTCGCAGACAAAGCCACCGAGGCGATCGTCATGATCGGCGAGATCGGCGGCGCCTCGGAGGAGGATGCCGCCGCCTTCCTCAAGGACGAGGCCAAACGCGGCCGCAAGAAGCCGATGGTCGGCTTTATTGCCGGACGTACCGCGCCGCCCGGGCGGCGCATGGGTCATGCGGGGGCTATCATCGCCGGCGGCAAAGGCGACGCCGAATCCAAAATCGCCGCCATGGAAGCGGCCGGGATCAAGGTTTCACCGTCGCCGGCGCGGTTGGGAAAAACCCTTACGGAGGCCTGGAAGCGCTGATTTACGCGCCTTCTGTCTTTTGGCTGCAGCATACAGTTCCTACATAGAGTACAAGAGAGGTCGCCTGCGCCGGGTCGGGCCGATTCGGGTTTTTGCAAACGCGTTGGTCAGGATTTCCTGGTTTTCTCTCGTCGCGTGCCGTCTCACCACCTGCGGTGCGACCGCCGGCCTAGATTTGCGCAAGGAACGTCAATGTCACGTCAGGATGCGAACGCAGCTTTCGCCATCAGCTCGTTTCTCTACGGCGGCAACGCCTCTTACATCGACGACCTTTACGCCCGCTACGAAGCCGATCCGCAGGCGGTCGATGCGCAATGGCAATCGTTCTTTGCCGGTCTGAAGGACGAAGCCCGCGATGTCACCGAGAATGCGCATGGTCCGTCGTGGCAGCGGTCGGACTGGCCGCCGCACGAGCGCGGCGATCTGGTCGCGGCGCTCGACGGCGATTGGGCGGAAGTCGGCAAAGCAGTTGGCGACAAGGTCAAGGCACAGGCTCATGCGCGCGGCGTCGATCTTTCCGCCCCAGAAGTCGAGCGCGCGACCCGCGATTCGATCCGCGCGCTGATGCTGATCCGCGCCTACCGGGCGCGCGGTCACTTCCACGCCAAGCTCGATCCGCTCGGGCTCGAGCCGCCGAAGAACGAGGAAGAACTCGATCCACGCACCTACGGCTTCGGCGAAGCCGACCTCGACCGGCGCATTTTTCTCGACAAGGTTTTGGGGCTCGAATTCGGCACCGTGCGTGAGATCGTCGCCATCCTGCGCCGCACCTATTGCCAGACTCTCGGCGTCGAATTCCTGCACATTTCCGACGGTGCGCAGAAGGGCTGGATCCAGGAGCGCATCGAGGGTCCGGACAAGGAAATCAGTTTCACCCGCGAGGGCAAGCGCGCCATTCTCAACAAGCTGGTCGAGGCCGAGGGTTTCGAGAAATTCTGCGACCTGAAATTCACCGGCACCAAGCGCTTCGGGCTTGACGGCGGCGAAGCGATGATCCCGGCGCTGGAGCAGATCATCAAGCGCGGCGGCGCGCTTGGCGTGCGCGAGATCGTGATCGGTATGCCGCACCGCGGCCGGCTCAACGTGCTGGCGCAGGTCATGGCCAAGCCGCACCGCGCCATCTTCCACGAGTTCAAGGGTGGCTCATCGACGCCGAACGAGATCGAAGGCTCCGGCGACGTGAAATATCACCTCGGCGCCTCGTCGGACCGGGAGTTCGACAACAACAAGGTGCATCTGTCGCTCACCGCCAATCCATCGCATCTGGAAATCGTCGACCCGGTGGTGCTTGGCAAGGTGCGCGCCAAGCAGGATCAGCACGGCGCCACGCCGGCCGACCGCACGATGGTAATGCCGTTGTTGATCCACGGCGACGCATCGTTCGCCGGCCAAGGCGTGATTGCCGAATGTTTCGGCCTGTCGGGATTGCGCGGCCACCGCACCGGCGGTTCGGTGCATTTCATCGTCAACAATCAAATTGGCTTCACGACCAATCCGCGGTTTTCGCGTTCCTCGCCCTATCCGTCCGATGTCGCCAAGATGATCGAGGCGCCGATCTTCCACGTCAACGGCGACGATCCCGAGGCGGTCGTGTATGCCGCGAAGGTGGCGACCGAATTCCGCCAAAAATTTCAGAAGCCGGTCGTCATCGACATGTTCTGCTATCGCCGCCACGGCCACAACGAAGGCGACGAGCCGTCGTTCACCCAGCCGCTGATGTACAAGGCGATCGCGGCGCACCCGACCACGCTGGAAATCTACGGCGAAAAGCTGATCGCCGAGAACGTCGTTGGCAAAGGCGAAGTCGAGAAAATGAAGGCGGACTGGCGCAGCCGCCTCGATATCGAGCTGGAGGCGGCGCAGAGCTACCGCGCCAACAAGGCCGATTGGCTCGACGGCCGCTGGGCGGGCTTTGTGAGCGCTCACGATGCCGATGATCCACGCCGCGGCCATACCGGAGTCGAGCTGGCAACACTGAAGAGTATCGGCGAGAAGATCACGACGCTGCCTGCCGGCTTTCATCTGCATCGCACGCTCAATCGCTTCATGGAGCACCGGCGCAATGCGGTCGAGACCGGGGCGGGCATCGACTGGGCGACCAGCGAGGCGCTCGCCTTCTGCTCCCTATTGCTCGACGGTCACCCGGTGCGGCTGTCCGGTCAGGATTCCGAGCGCGGCACGTTCTCGCAGCGTCATTCCGTGCTGGTCGACCAGGACAACGAGGATCGCTACACGCCGTTCAATCACGTCGGCGACGGGCAGGCGCGCTTCGAAGTCATCAACTCGATGCTGTCGGAAGAGGCCGTGCTCGGCTTCGAATACGGCTACTCGCTCGCCGAGCCCAACGCGCTGACCATGTGGGAAGCGCAGTTCGGCGATTTCGCCAACGGCGCGCAGGTGCTGTTCGACCAGTTCATCTCCTCCGGCGAACGCAAATGGCTGCGCATGTCCGGCCTCGTCTGCCTGTTGCCGCATGGTTACGAAGGGCAGGGGCCCGAGCATTCCTCGGCGCGGCTCGAGCGCTTCCTGCAGATGTGCGCCGAGGACAACATGCAGGTGGCGAACTGCTCGACGCCGGCGAACTACTTCCACATCCTGCGCCGCCAGCTCAAGCGCGACTTCAGGAAGCCGCTCATCCTGATGACGCCGAAATCGCTGCTGCGGCATCGGCGCGCCACCTCGCGGCTCGACGAGATGGGACCAAACACGACATTCCACCGGCTGCTCTGGGACGACGCGCAATACCCCCTCCCTGATCCTCCCCCGCAAGCGGGGGAGGATAGGGTGAGGGTGATCAAGCTCGTGCCCGACGACAAGATGCGCCGCGTCGTGCTCTGCTCCGGCAAGGTCTATTACGATCTGTACGAGGAGCGCGAAAAGCGCGGCATCGACGACATTTATCTCTTGCGCATCGAGCAGCTCTATCCCTTCCCCACCAAGGCGCTGATGGCGGAGCTGTCCCGCTTCAAGCAGGCGGAGATCGTCTGGTGCCAGGAAGAGCCGCGCAATATGGGCGCCTGGGTGTTCGTCGACATTTTTGTGCAATGGGTGCTCAACCAGATCGAGGCGAAGCATCGGCGCGCGCGTTACACCGGCCGCCCGGCCTCTGCCTCGACCGCCGTCGGGCAGATGTCGCAGCATGTGGCGCAGTTGAAACAATTCCTGGACGACGCGT
>JASHRW010000230.1 GCA_030037065.1 Xanthobacteraceae bacterium | reverse complement strand
CCTGGGCCGAGTCGTCAGTGTTCGCCCTGCGACAAGAGCCGCGACGGAGCGCCGAAAGGCGAGCGCGCCCGAAGCACTTTCAGGTGGCAACATCTGAGAGTGTGGCGCGCGCCGCGTCCGCAGCATCAGCAGACGGTAACGCCTGTTGGTGTGGCGCGGCTCTTGACTATGCGCCTTCCGGCGCTCCGCCTCCCTTTTTTTGAGGCGGCCGTTCGTGGCTGTTTGACAAAGCTCGGGCGCCAATCGCGCCGCGAGAACGATCTCTCTTATCCTCTCCCTTGTGGGGAGAGTCGGCGCGCGTAGCGAGCCGGGCTGGAGGTAGTGCGGGTTTGTTTGATGCGTGTAGGCCGTCGTATCGCCGCGCGACCCCCACCCCTAACCCTCCTAACCCTTCCCACGCCTCAAAACAGCGCCGGCACCTGTCCGAGCCGGATCATGCCGAGATAGACCGCGCCGTCGGCGACGCGCAGCGGCAAAGCGATGGCGGGCTTGCCGTCGATCTGAGTGGGTTGGCCCATCTTTTTCAGATCGTCGATGACGCTGGCATTGGCCCCGGCGCTGACGACCCCGCTCAGGCCAGGCAGCAACTGATCAAGCCTGGAAAGCCCCTGCGCCGAAGATCCGTTCGTGCCGGTGAGCCGTTCGATGCCTTGGCCGATCAATTTGTCGAGGCCCAATTGCGGCACGATGTTCTCGAGCCCGTAGATGGCGACCTGAACGACGCCGTCGAGCCTGCCGCTCTGGTTGACGGTCAACCTGCCGGCGCCGACCACGATCGCATCGGCTCGGGCGATGCGGAACGACTTGATCTCGACGCTGCCGCCGTCCGCCTGCATTTCGCGGAAACGTGCGGCGAAGGACTTCGGCGACAAATCCTTAAAGCCGGTCAGGACTACCTCGATATCGCCCTGCAGCGGCGCCGCGAGCAACGGATGCAGCGTCGGTGCGGTGGCGGATGCAAAATGCAAGTCCGCCTCGATCACCGGATGATTGTCGGCGGTACCGCTGATAGTGCGCGCCTGAAAGCCGGCAGCGTCGGCCGCAAACAGGGTGGCCGCATTGGCACCGTCGCCGTGGTTGAGTTGCGGACGTTCGAGGGTGATGGAGAGCGCGTCCGGATCGGGCGGCAGCCCGCTCACGGTCAGCCGCGCCAGCGACCACGTCGCGACGAGGCTCGGCGGCTGACTAGGCGGCGCGATAGTGAGCGGGCCGGTGACGTCGCCCACCAGGACGGTCGGATGATAGACCTGCGCGGTGAACGTGATTTCCTTCGCCGCGGCGGTAAAGGGCGGCTGATTGGAATTGTCAGCGGCGGCCGCCTCGATGCAATGCACCTGAATGCTGAAGGGAAATCCGGAAATGCCTTCGGAGCCGCAACTGTACACTCTGCCGGCAGCCGCTTCCCGCGCCACCCAGCCGGCCAGCGTGCGGCCCGCCACCGAAGCGGCGTAATACCACAACCCGCACCACCCGACCGCCAGCGCGGCGAGAATGGCCACAGGGACCACGATGGCCCGGAGGCGACGTTGTCCGCCGGACGCGGCCATGGGCGCGGCCCGGCCGGCCCGGCGCGGCATGCGCTGGCGGCCGGCTTGCATCAGGCTGAGCGGGGATTCACCTGCCATTCTTGAGCCTTTTCGCCTGCCGAGTGCGGCGTTTCCAAGACCTTGTTTCCAAGACCTTGTTTCCAAGACCTTGTTTCCGAGACCCTATTTTCCAAGACCTCGTCTCCAAGACCGTGGCGCCGCCATTGTAGCGCCATACTCGCCCTGCTAGCGAGCGGAACGACGGATTTTCGAGGCCAATTAGCGCGATGGCTGCAATCGATGAGCATGGGACCGGCGAGCTGTGGGTGTTCGGCTATGGCTCGCTGATGTGGCGGCCCGGCTTCGATGTTCTCGAGCGCGTGCCGGCGCGCCTGATAGGGCTTCACCGCGCACTCTGTGTGTTCTCCCACGTTCATCGCGGAACACCGGAGCGCCCGGGCCTGGTGCTGGGTTTGGATCGCGGCGGTATGTGCCGCGGCATCGCCTACCGGGTGGCAGCCGGGAAACGCGCGCAAACGATCGCCTACTTGCGCGGCCGCGAGCAGGTCACCTCGGTCTATCTGGAAACGATGCGGCGGATCGAGCTCGAAGACGCGGCGCGGCGCCAAGTCAGGGCACTCTGCTACATTGTCGATCGCGGGCACGTTCAATATGCCGGACGGCTCTCGCTCGCCGAGTGCGTACACTACGTTCGGCAGGGTCACGGCAGGTCGGGCCCTAATCGCGAGTATGTGCTGGAAGCGGTGCGCGCTCTGGAGGCGCTCGGCTATCGGGAGACGGCCCTGCACCTGCTGGCGGAGCGGCTCGGCCAACACGAAACAGTGGTCCGGCATCATGATTCAGGAATCGGAATTGAGCTGCCTGATGCCTGATGCCGGTTTCCTGATTCCTGAATCAGGCGGGTTGTCGCTTCCTCCAGTACATTTTGCAAATGAGCGAGAAACGTCCGCGTGTCCATACCCGGAGCAATCGGATCGAGCACTTCGACCAGAACGGTGCCCGGAAAACGCATGAGCGACCGGCGCGGCCAGAACAGTCCTGAATTGAGCGCCAGCGGCACGCAGGCGACGCCGGCTCTGGCGTAAAGGTGGGCCACGCCGGGTTTATAGTTTGGTTCGGCTCCGGGAGCCCGCCGCGTGCCTTCCGGGAAGATGATGACCTGGCGCGAACGTTCCAGCTCCTTCTTCGCCCGCGCTGTCATGCGCGACAAGGCAGCCACCCCGGCGCCGCGGTCGATCGCGATCAGTCCGGCCTTCGCCATGTGCCAACCGAACAGCGGAATCCACATCAGTTCGCGTTTGAGGATGTAGGCCGGATCGTCAAGGATGGCGTAAAGCGCGAACGTCTCCCACAGCGATTGATGCTTGCAAGCGACGATACAGGCGCCTTGCGGAAGCTTTTCAACGCCGCGCCAATCTACCGTCATGCCGCAGACGACGCGCAGCAGCCAGAGACTGATGCGCGCGTACAGGCGGATGAAGATGAGCTGAACGCGGCGCGGCAATACCAGCGTCGGCAGCGTCACGATCATGAGCACGGTCAGGTTCGCGTAGAACAGCGCGTTGAACGCGAGCGAGCGGGCAAGCAGGGCAGGGGATCGAGACACTGAAGCATCCAATATGGTGAACCCGAGCGCGAATGCCGGCCTCATATATGTCCGGCGTCGACGCGGCTGCCGCTCTGCGCCGGCGCCGACTCGAAGCGCATGCGCGCTTCGGCGTAAAGGAATTTGAGATACTCTGACACGACCACCCGCGTCGTGTCGCCGTTCGACCACCACGGTTCGGTCCGCAGACGATCGGGGAGGACAGGGTAGGGAATGAGCGCGATGTCCGGCAACTGGTGGCCCAGCTCGGCGAGTGCGCGTGGCATGTGATAGTTCGACGTAACGACGATCAGTGAATGGAAGCCGTGATTTGACGCCCACAGCCGGGTCTGCACCGCGTTGCCAAGCGTGTTGATCGCCGAGTAATCGAGATCCACGCAGCAGGCGAGCAGACGGCGGTAATTGGGAACCTCATAGGCGATGTCGGCGATCGTCGTGCCGGGATTGACGCCGCTGATCAAAAGGCGCTTGCCGCGGCGGGCGGCGAGAAGTTCGAGCGCATCGGTCACGCGCGATGTCCCTCCGGTCAGCACCACGATCCCATCGGCATTGCGATCGAGCGCGACTTGCCTGTCGGGCAGGCGCCAAACAAAGCCGGCAAATCCGAGCAGCAACGCGAGCACGCACACCGCAGCCACCTTAGCCGCGATGGACGTGAGGCGCCGCGTTCGGACCGCAGTCTTAAGGCTGACCATGGCTGCGCGCGTCCCTCGCGCCCGTTACGCCCAAAGCAGTTTGGACGACCGAAGCCAACGTCCCGACCTCGGTCATCATAGCCTTAAATTCGGGCGTCAAGCCGGTCGAGCCCGTCCATCGGCGCCGCTCATCAATCGATGGTCTGGAGCGTGCGGTTGACAGTGTGACGCGAGGTCAGCGCCGTCACCAGGGCCATCAGCACGATCTGTCCGAGGATCGCCAAATAGCCGCTCACCCCGATGGAGAAGCTGCCGAACATCGCCTCAAACTGGTCACCGCCCGGCGTTCCGGCGAACCAGGCGTTGCTGGCCTGCAGTACGCCGAACAGGATTATCGCTGCTCCTCCGCCGATGGCGCCGCCTTTGAAGCCTAACGCCAGGAAATGGCGCTGGAACTGGCTGGCGACGAAGCCGTCGGTCGCGCCGACATAGTGCAGGACTTCGACAATCGGGCGGTTCGTCGCCATGGCGCCGCGGGTGGCGAAAGTGACTGAGAGCACGGTGACGGCAACGACCAAGGCGAGGATGCCAAGTCCGCCGGCGGCTGCCGCCTCTGCCATGTTGCGCATGCGGTCGATCCAGCGTCGATGATCGTCCAGGCTTGCGCTCGGCACCTGCGCCGCCAAGGTCTTGCGCAAGGCGGCGAAATCCGGCGGCATGCCCGACCAGAGTCTGACCACGATCATCCGCGGAATCGGCAATTCGTTTAGGTTGAGGCCGTTGCCCAGCCAGGGCTGCACCAAGCGCGCCGATTCTTCCTTGGTGTAGACGCGCACGTCGGCAATCCCCGGCGCGGCGCGGGTGATCTCGACCGCCTTGCGCACATCGGCGTCGATGTCGCGCCCAGTGACCGGACGGACCTGGATGGTGACCTCGCGTCCGATATCGGAACGCCAATCGTTCGCGGCGCCGACCACCATCATCACCGCGCCGGCGGTCAGCGCCGCCAGAAAGGTCATGATGGCGACGACCGCGGTGAGCGAGCGGCCGGCAATCGAGCTCTTCGGCACGATCGCATTCGCTACGGGCAGCTCTTGTGCCCGCAATGGCGCAGCGTCGAGGTCATCCCACGGCTCCGCCGGGGTCTCGATCCGGCCATCGAACGGCTCAGTCGTAGACATGCAGCCGTCCCTCGTGCAGCACCAGGCGCCGGGCGTCGTATTCGTCCATCAGGGCGATATCGTGGGTGGCGATCACGATGGAGGTCCCTGATTTGTTCAGCTCGATGAACAGACGCAGCAGGCGCTGACCCAAATTAGGATCGACATTGCCGGTCGGCTCATCGGCGAGCAACAGTAGCGGCCGCGCGATGACAGCGCGGGCTATGGCGGCGCGCTGCTTCTCGCCGCCGGAGAGGATCGGCGGGAAGGCATCGATCCGCTCGCCAAGACCGACCCATTGCAAGAGCTCGACGACTTCGGCGCGGTATTCGGCTTCGTCCTTGCCGAGGACGCGCAGCGGCAGCGCCACATTCTCGTAGGTGGTCATATGGTCGAGCAGGCGGAAATCCTGGAACACGATGCCGATGCGGCGGCGCAGCGTGGCGCGGCCGTCCTTGGAGAGCGTCGCCGTGTCCTGATCGAACATCGTGATCAGCCCCCGGGTTGGCCGCAGCGAGAGAAACAGCAAGCGCAGCAGCGATGTCTTGCCGGCACCGGACGGCCCGGTGAGGAACTGGAACGAGTGGCTGTCGAGGCGAAAGGTGAGGTCGCGGAGTACCTCCGCACCGAGCCCGTAGCGCAAACCGACATTCTCGAACTGAATCACGCGGGTCCTCCAGAGACCTTCTGCCGCGCGGGGTTATAGCCGATCAGCAGCCGCCGATTCGCCCTCGCCGCAAATTCTAACATTGCGATGACGCTGTGGGGTCGCCCGAATCGGGTGGTTTCCAATTCGTTAACGGATCGGAAGCTAGGCTCGCCGCAACGCCGCGGTGGTCCGGATTCGCCTATGCTGATCGTCTGCCCGTCCTGCGCCACAGCCTACGAGGTCGAGCCTGCGATCCTGCGGCCCAGCGGGCGCCAAGTGCGATGCGTGCGCTGCCGCACCGTTTGGCCGGCCGAGAGCCAAGCCGAAGAACTGCTCGCGGCCGCTGCGGCGCTCGCCGCCCAGCGTGGCTTGCCGGAGATCTCGGTGGGTGACACCGCCGAAATAGAGGCCACTGCGGCGGCAACCGCTGGCGCTCCAACCCTGAGCGAATCGATCGATCCTTTGCCCGATGCGCCGGCGGACGCCAACCAGGCGCCGGCGGTGCCGGCTGGCGCCGATTTGGTCGATACGGGTTCCTCGAACGGAGGTGCTGTTGTCGAGGTCGAAGCGCCCTCGATCGCGCCCGTCGGCCTCGGGGATACCAAGCCACCGGTCGTTATCGATGCCGATTCCGGCGATGTCGCACCGCCGGACGGACATCCTGAGGACATTGAGACTGTTGCGGCGCGGCGCTTCCAGCGCGGCCCGAAGCGCCGGGGGCCCGTTTGGGCGCTGTCGAAGCTGCAGATGGCAATCCTTGCCCTGGTTATCGTCGACGCCATTCTGGTCGGCTGGCGCACCGACATCGTGCGCATTCTGCCGCAGACTGCCTCGCTCTACGCCGCGATGGGATTGCCGGTGAACCTGCGCGGCCTTTCATTTGATGCGGTCACCACCAGCATGGAGTCGCACGAGGGGGTCCCGATCCTCGTGCTGCAAGGCAAAATCGTCAACGATACCAGCGCGGTCATCGACGTGCCGCGGCTGAAACTCATCGTTCGCAACGCCGCCAAGCAGGACATCTATTCTTGGACCGCCGTTCCGCCGCTGGGGCGGCTGTCCGCCTATCAGGCAGTGACCTTTCACGCCCGGCTTGCCTCGCCGCCGGCTCAGAGCCACGACGTACTGGTACGCTTTCTCAATCACCGCGACTTCGTCGCCGAGGGGCAGTGACGCGCCATGGCGCGCATTCTCATCGCCGAAGACGAGGAAGCGTTGGGCGCCATGTGCGCGCGCGCGCTAACCGCCGTCGGTCATGCGGTCGAGGTTACGCGTGACGGCAGCGAAGCGCTCGATGCGCTCACGCGGGAAAATGGCCGCTTCGATCTTCTGCTCACCGATGTGCGCATGCCGATCATGGACGGGATCGCGCTCGCGCTTACCGCCGCGCGGGACTTTCCCGAACTCACCATCCTGTTGATGACCGGCTACGCCGATCAACGCGAACGCGCGCAAGGGCTCGACGCGCTGATCCATGATGTGATCGCTAAGCCGTTTTCCATCGCGCTGTTACGCGATGCGGTGAACGAGGCGCTGGCGGTCAGGGTGCGCGGCTGAGCCTTCATTCATCGCTGGCGGCATAAGGCCGCGGCAACGACTCGACCGGCAGGTCGGGATGGACGCGGCCGAAATCCGGCGCCGGCGAATCCTGGCCGATCTCCACGATGCCGCGGCGGATGGCGCGCGTGCGCGCGAAATGGGTGAACAAAGCCTCGCCGTCGCCGCGACGGATGGCGCGCGTCAATTGCGAGAGATCCTCGTTGAAGGTGCCGAGCATTTCCAGAACGGCGTCCTTGTTGGCGAGGAAGACGTCGCGCCACATGGTGGGATCGGAGGCGGCGATGCGGGTGAAATCGCGAAAGCCGCCGGCGGAGAATTTCAGCACCTCCGAGCGCGTCACCTCGGCAAACTCGTCGGCGGTGCCGACGATGGTATAGGCGATCAGGTGGGGCAGATGGCTGGTGATCGCCAGCACCAGGTCGTGATGCTCGGGCGGCATCGATTCGACTTTGGCGCCCAGCGCCCGCCAGAATGCGGCGAGCCGTTCGACGGCGCTCGCGTCGGCCCCGTTGGGTGGCGTCAAGATGCACCAGCGGCCGACGAACAGCTCGGCGAAGCCGGCGTCCGGACCGGAATGCTCGGTTCCGGCGACCGGATGGGCAGGGACGAAGTGCACGCCGGCCGGGATGTGCGGGCTCATGTCGCGCACAATCGCCGCCTTTACCGAGCCCACATCGGAAACGATCGCGCCCGGTGTTAGCTGCGGCGCGATCTCTTTGGCGATCGCCCCGCACGCTCCGACCGGGGCGCAGACAATGACGAGGTCGGCGCCCGCCACTGTGGCGGAATTGGTTTCGACCACCTGATCGGCGAGTCCCAGTTCGGCGACGCGCCGGCGCGTGGCCGCCGAGCGTGCACTTGCCACGATCTCCCGCACCGCGCCTTGCGCGCGCGCTGCTCGTGCGATCGAGGAGCCGATCAGGCCGACACCGATCAAAGCAAGGCGGTTGAACAGCGGAGCGGGCATTTTCTGTCTCGGCACAGCGTCACGCTGCCTTCTTATCCAAAAAATCCTTCAGTGCCGCGACGACGAGGCGGTTGGCTTCCTCGGTGCCAACCGAAAGGCGCAGCGCATTCGGCAGCTTGTAGGCGGCGACGTAGCGTAAGATCAAACCGCGCGTGGTGAGGAAAGCATCGGCATCTTGGGCGGTGCGGCCTTTCGTCTGCGGAAAATGGATCAGCACGAAGTTGGCGACACTCGGCGTCACTTTCAGACCGAGCTTGCCGATCTCCTCGGTCAGCCAGGCAAGCCAGCGCGTGTTGTGCTCGCGCGAGCGTTCCTGGTGCCCGACGTCTTCGATGGCGGCGACGCCGGCGGCGATGGCGGCGCCGCTGACATTGAACGGTCCGCGGATACGATTGATCGCATCGACGATGTGCGCCGGACCGAACATCCAGCCGAGCCGCAAATTTGCCAGCCCGTGGATCTTCGAGAACGTGCGGCACATGACGACATTGTCGGAGGTTGCTACCAGCTCGATGCCGGCTTCGTAATCATTGCGTACGACGTAGTCGGCATAGGCGGCGTCGAGCACCAACAGCACATGCGCCGGCAGCCGCTGATGCAGCCGTTTGATTTCGTCAAACGGCAGGCAGGTGCCGGTGGGATTATTTGGATTGGCGAGAAAGACGATCTTGGTCTTGTCCGTCACCGCCTTGAGGATGGCATCGACATCGGCGGTATAATCGGTCTCCGGCACGCAAATCGGCCGCGCGCCGGTACCCAGCGTGACGATCGGGTAGATCAAAAAGCCATGCTCGGTGTGGATCGCCTCGTCGCTGTCGGTCAGATAGGCGTAGGCAAGCAGGTGCAAGAGATCGTCCGAGCCGGCGCCACAGACGATGCGGTCGGGGTCGAGTCCGAAGGCACGGCCGATCGCCTCGCGCAGATCGGAAGCGGAGCCGTCCGGATAATCATGCAGATGCGGCGCGACGGAGTTGTAGGCCGCGATCGCGCGCGGGCTCGGTCCAAGCGGCGTCTCGTTCGACGACAGCTTGAACACCTTGGCCACGCCCGGCGCCTTGCTCTTGCCGGGCACATAGGGCGCGATATCGAGCACGCCGCGCCGCGGCTTTGGACGCGTTGCAGTCATCCTCTTCTTCCTTCATTCGCCCCCGCGAAGCGGGGGGAGGAGGGTTATCGCCTGTGCGGCACCGTATAGCGGGTCGCGTGACTGCCGACGAGGGCTGCCGAGCGGATCGAGGCGCTGCTGTCGAGCAAGGCCTTGCTGACCGCGTCAATGCCTCCGCGCGCCACCGAGACCAGGAGCGCCGCGCCGTCGAACGCCCGATCGGGGACCGCAATCACCTCGGCTTTGGTCGCCACGGCGCTCGCGGCCGGTGCGCGCCAGCCGGAAACCCGCATGCTCCATACCTCGGTTTCGGTCACCATGGCGTCGGCCGCAGCCCGCGAAATCACGTAAACCGGCAAGGCAGCCGGATGATCGGCGCGTTCGACGAACGGCAGCCGGGCGATGATTTTTGGCGCGCTGGCAAATTCCAGCGCCGCCCACCAGGGACCCGCTCCGGCGACGGCGAAGGCGGGGACGAGGCCGAGGTCGCCTTTCGATTCGGTCACCGCTTCAACCACGCTCGCCGCGCCCATATGCGCTACGAACGGCACGGTGAAGCCGAAATGGAAGCGCGCGGAATCGCGCATCGTGGCGTCGCCGGCGGAGAGGTCGGCATGCACCGAGAACGGCGCTTGCACGTAAGTGAACGTCGAGATGATGACGCGCCAAATGCTCTCGACCGTGTCGAGCGGCAGGTTGCCATGATGACGTTCGACCAGACGGCGCATCATCTCGGCCTCGCGGGCCGGACGGAAGGCGGAGCCGCTCTCTTGGGTCTTTTTCACCGCGATCAAGGTGTCGATAGTCTCGCCCCGTTCCATCAGCAGCGCGTGCATGGTCGCGTCGATGCGATCCAGCTCGCGCCGCAAATCGGCGAGCGTTACTTCTTTCTGGCGAGGTCGTGCTGACATGAGGCGCTCCCGGCGGCGCAGCCGAACCTGTTTTGGCGTGGCAAAGGCCCGGCGGTGCGCTTAACTGATAGGTGCCACCATCTCCGAAAGCAAAGAAAACATTGACTCGGAGGCCAACGGGCCTATTTACGCCGCCTTGACCGCCGTTGCGGCGCATTGATCAGCGGGAAAGCCTCATTTTCCGGGACAGCGACATGGCCGACGTCAGCACCACGCTTGATTTGGCCGACCGCACGCGGGAAGCGGACCAGCCGCATTCGCCGGTCGTACGCTTTGGCGCCAGCAGTCCGCTGCGGCTCGACGCCGGCGTCGACCTCGCCCCGCTGCAAATCGCCTACCAGACCTATGGCACGCTCAATTCCGAGTGCAGCAACGCCGTGCTGGTGTGCCACGCGCTCACCGGCGACCAGCACGTGGTCAATTCGCATCCAGTGACCGGCAAGCCGGGCTGGTGGGAGACGATGGTCGGCCCCGGCAGGCCGATCGACACCGACCGCTATTTCGTCATCTGTCCCAATGTGGTCGGCGGCTGCATGGGCTCTTCCGGTCCGGCCTCGACGAACCCGGCAACTCGGATGCCCTGGGGGTTGGATTTTCCGGTGATCACCGTGCGCGACATGGTGCGCGCGCAGGCGATGCTGCTCGATCACCTCGGCATCGAGTCGCTGTTCGCGGTGGCCGGCGGCTCGATGGGCGGCATGCAGGTGCTGCAATGGGCGGCGAGCTATCCGCAGCGCGTGTTTGCGGCGTTGCCGATCGCCGCGGCGACGCGGCATTCGGCGCAGAACATCGCCTTTCACGAGGTCGGTCGCCAGGCGGTGATGGCCGATCCAGAGTGGCGCGGCGGGCGCTACTTCGCCGCCGGCACCAATCCGCGGCGCGGCCTCGCGGTGGCGCGCATGGGCGCCCACATCACTTATCTGTCGGACGCGGCGCTACACCGCAAATTCGGCCGCCGCTTTCAGGACCGCGACAATCCGACCTTCTCGTTCGATGCCGACTTTCAGGTTGAATCCTACCTGCGCTACCAGGGCATTACGTTCGTCGAGCGCTTCGATGCCAATTCCTATCTCTATCTGACGCGGGCGATGGATTATTTCGATCTCGCCGCCGACTATGACGGCGTTGTGGCGAACGCCTTTCGCGCCGCGCCGACGCGGTTCTGTGTCATCTCGTTCACCAGCGACTGGCTGTTCCCGACGTCGGAGTCGCGCGCCATCGTGCATGCGCTCAATGCCGCCGGCGCGCGGGTCTCCTTCGCTGAGATCACGACCGACAAAGGGCACGACGCCTTCCTGCTCGATGAGCCGGAACTGTTCGGCATCGTCCGCGGCTTTCTGGAAGGCGCCGCGAAAGCGCGCGGGCTGCCGGCCGTGAAGAGCTGACGATGCTGTCCCGCCTCAAATACGATCTCACCATGGCCGAGGCCGCCCGCGGGCCGGGCGGCTCGCGCGTCGACCTGCTGGTGGTCGCCGACATGGTAGAGCCGGGGGCGCGCGTGCTCGACGTCGGCTGCGGCGATGGCGAGCTGCTTCGCCTTCTGGAGACGCGCGGCGTCGACGGCCGCGGCATCGAGCTGTCGCGCGAGGGCGTCAACGAATGCGTCGGCAAGGGGCTTGCCGTGATCCAGGGCGACGCCGACACCGATCTCGCCGATTATCCCGACGACGCCTTCGACTTCGTCATCCTGTCGCAGACGCTGCAGGCGACGCGGCAGCCGCGCGCCGTGCTCGAGCAC
>JASHRW010000029.1 GCA_030037065.1 Xanthobacteraceae bacterium | reverse complement strand
ATTTTGATCGGCGGCTCGCTCGGCGTGCTGGCGGTCGCGGTGGCGCTCATGCTCAATGCCTTCCGCGATTCGATCGTGTTCTTTAATTCGCCGACCGACGTCATGGAAAACCACGTCGGACCCGGCACGCGCATCCGGCTCGGCGGTTTGGTGAAGACCGGCAGCTTGGTGCGCAGCGATGGGTTGCACATCCGCTTCGAAGTCACCGATGGCAAGAGCGAAATCCCCGTGACCTATAGGGGCGTGGTGCCGGATCTGTTCCGCGAAGGGCAGGGGGTCGTGGCCGAGGGCGCGCTTAACAATTCCGGCGTATTTGTTGCCGATACGATTCTCGCCAAGCATGACGCGACCTACATGCCCAAGGAGGTCGTCGACGCTCTGAAAAAGTCGGGCCATTGGAAGGACGAGTATGAGCAGCGGGCGGCGCTGCCGGTCACCGGAGCGGACAAGTGATTCCTGAACTCGGTCATTACGCTTTGATGCTGGCGTTTGGCATCGCCCTCATTCAGGGCACGATGCCGATCGTCGGCACCCGCACTAACGATCCGCTGCTGATGAGCATGGCGACGCCCGCCGCGCTTGCGCAGTTCGCCTTCGTGGCAATCGCCTTCCTTGCGCTTGCCGAGTGCTACGTCGTTTCGGATTTTTCAGTTTTCAATGTCTACGAGAATTCAAATACGACAATGCCGCTGATTTACCGGCTCACCAGCGTCTGGGGAAACCACGAAGGTTCCATGATGCTATGGGTGTCTATCCTCGCCTTCTTCGGGGCACTGGTCGCTGTATTTGGCGGCAATCTGCCGGCAGCGCTCAAAGCCAACGCGCTCGCCGTGCAGGCTTGGATCGCCGCAGCCTTCGAACTTTTCATTCTGGCCACGTCGAACCCGTTCCTGCGCATAGCCAATGCGCCGTTCGAAGGACGTGATCTTAATCCGATTCTGCAGGATCCCGGTCTCGCCTTCCATCCGCCGATGCTTTACCTCGGCTATGTCGGCTTCTCGATCACCTTCTCGTTCGCCATCGCCGCTCTGTTGGAGGGCCGCATCGATGCGGCCTGGGCGCGCTGGGTGCGGCCCTGGGTCTTGGTCGCCTGGATGTGCCTGACGCTCGGCATCGCTGGCGGCTCCTACTGGTCCTATTACGAACTTGGCTGGGGCGGTTTTTGGTTTTGGGATCCGGTGGAAAACGCATCCCTCATGCCTTGGCTTGCCGGAACCGCTTTGTTGCACAGTGCCGTTGTGATGGAAAAACGCGAAGCGCTGAAAGTCTGGACCATTCTGCTGGCCATTTTGACTTTCTCGTTGTCGCTGATGGGGACCTTCCTGGTGCGCTCCGGCGTGCTCACTTCGGTTCACGCCTTTGCCATAGATCCGGCGCGCGGCGTCTTTATCCTCATCATTCTGGTTCTCTTTATCGGCGGCGCATTGTCGCTCTATGCCTGGCGTGCGCCGTTGCTCAAGCAGGGTGGTTTGTTTGCGCCGATCTCGCGCGAAGGCGCCCTCGTCTTCAACAACCTGTTTTTGGTGACCGCCTGCGCCACTGTTTTGATCGGTACGCTCTATCCGTTGGCGCTCGCCGCGCTGACCGGAGAGAAGATTTCGGTCGGCCCGCCATTCTTCAATTTGACTTTCGGGCCGCTTTTCATTGCGCTCATGATCGTGATGCCGTTTGGGCCGTTGATGGGCTGGAAACGCGGCGATCTGCTCGGCGCGGCTCAGAGGTTGATGGTGGCGGCCGTATTGTCGGCGCTGGCGGTCGCCGCCGCTTTCGCGATCAGCCATCGTGGCCCGGTGCTGGCGCCGTTCGGCGTTGGCGTCGCCATCTTCCTTATGGCTGGTGCGTTGACGGATATCATCGAACGCACGATGGTCTTGCGCTTGCCATTGCGTGCCGCGTTGATGCGGGCAGCGGGACTGCCGCGCTCTGCCTGGGGTACCGCTTTTGCGCATTTCGGTCTTGGCGTCACACTTCTGGGCATCGTCGCCGTCACCGCTTGGAGCAGCGAGCGAATTGCGGAAGTCAAACCGGGAGGCAGCCTCGACATCGCCCACTATCGGCTGACCTTTGACGGCCTGTTCAGTCGTGCCGGATCAAATTATCAGGATGTTGTCGGCCGTTTCACCGTGCACCGCGGCGATGAATTGGTGGGCGTCATGGAGCCGAGTCGGCGCAGCTTCCCGGATCGCGACATGGCGACCACCGAAGCGGCATTGATGACGCGCGGCGTGAGCCAGCTCTATATTTCGATCGGCGATCCCAACAAGGACGGCAGTATTCCGGTGCGCCTCTATTTCAAGCCGCAGGTGTTGCTGATCTGGCTTGGCGCCGGGTTCATGTTTTTCGGTGGGGCGCTGTCGCTGTCCGATCGGCGGCTGCGTATCGGCGCGCCGCGACCGGCAAAAGCCAGAAAGCAGAAGGCAAAAGCCGCGCTGCAGGCGGCCGAGTAGGGTCATGAAATACCTGCATGCGCTCGCATTGCTGGTCGCGCTGTTCGCAACTGCGCCGTCCTTGGCGGTCGAGCCTGACGAAATGCTCGCAAATCCGGTCTTGGAGGCGCGTGCTCGCGCCATCTCCAAGGAATTGCGCTGCATGGTGTGCCAGAACGAGTCCATCGACGAATCGCAGGCGCCGCTTGCCCACGATTTGCGCCTTCTGGTGCGCAGGCGACTGGTGGCTGGCGACAGCAATCAGCAAGTGATCGATTTCCTGGTTTCGCGCTACGGCGAATTCATCCTGCTCAAGCCGCCGCTGTCTTGGAACACGGTGGCATTGTGGGGCGCGCCTCCGGCATTGCTGCTGGTCGGCGCAATCATGATTGTGGTCGTCGAGCGGCGGCGCAAAGCGATTCAGCGGGCGTCAGGGATGCCGCAGCTCAGTGCGGCGGAACAAGCGCGGCTCGCGGAAATCCTGAACGGCGAGACGACGACCTGACCCCTTGCGCACGATCTGCTTGGCGCTGCAGGAGCCAGCGGCAAGCCGCGCCAATGCTCTGTTTTTCTTACAAAATCTCTTCCTCTCCGACATTACCAACTTTTAATTTAGCCGACAGAAACCGGTAATGCTGTCTGTCTCATCTTGCTCGTTGAAAGCCAGAGGTATCGGCGGCGCCAGGCTAGGCGCCCCCGAATTTAGCGACAAGGAATGCAGTCTATGAACGGCAATGATCCAGCTTCACGCCGCAGCCCGTCGGCGCGGCGCGCGGCGTTGTTGGCGACAACGATCGCCGGTTTCGGCGCGGCAGCGCTGTTGGTAGCGCCCAATCTAGGCCCCCAATTCGATTTCTTCGGTGGCACTGCGCAGGCGCAGAATTTGAGCGAAAAGGCCGGAGAGATCGCGCAAAAGCCCATCGGTTTCGCCGACATTGTCGCCAAAGTGAAGCCCGCGGTGATCTCTGTGCGGGTGAAGATGGAAACGAAGGGCAATTCGACCCTCAACGACGATGAACAGGAGATTCCGTTTCCGCCCAACTCACCGTTCGAGCGGTTTTTCAAGCGTTTCGGCATGCCCGATCCGAACAGCCATCCCGAAGTGATCACCGGCCAGGGCTCCGGCTTTTTCATTTCGAGCGACGGCTATGCGGTGACCAACAATCATGTCGTGCAGAACGCCGAAAGCGTGAAGGTCACCACCGACGACGGCAAGACTTACAGCGCCAAGGTCATTGGGACGGACCCGCGGACCGACCTCGCGCTGATCAAGGTCGACGGCAAGGATTTCCCCTATGTGAAGCTTGCCGACGCCACCCCGCGCGTCGGCGACTGGGTGCTCGCGGTCGGTAACCCGTTTGGCCTTGGCGGCACCGTGACTGCCGGCATCGTCTCGGCCCGCGGCCGCGACATCGGAGCGGGCCCCTACGACGACTTCATCCAGATCGACGCGCCGGTCAACAAGGGCAATTCCGGCGGGCCGACCTTCGACGTCAACGGTAACGTCATCGGCGTCAATACTGCGATTTATTCGCCTTCCGGCGGTTCGGTCGGCATCGCGTTCGCGATTCCCGCCGATACGGTTAAAAGCGTCATCACCCAGCTACGCGAAAAGGGCAGCGTGACCCGTGGTTGGATCGGTGTTCAGATCCAGCCAGTGACTCCGGATATCGCCGACAGCATGGGTTTGAAGGAGGCGAAGGGCGCACTTGTTGCCCAACCGCAGGCCGACAGCCCGGCGATCAAAGCCGGCATCAAGAGCGGCGACGTCATTACTTCAGTTAATGGCAAGACGATCCGCGACGCGCGACAACTTGCCCGGTTGATTGGAACGATGGCGCCGGGCACCACAGTGACACTTGGGTTGATTCATAATGGAGAGCAAAAGACCGTCACGCTGACGCTCGGCACGCTGCCGAACGAGAAAGAGGCAGCCAACGAACCCAGCCAGCAGAAGAATCAGGGCTCGGAGATCGATGTACCGAAGCTTGGATTCTCGCTGGCCGAGGCCGACAAGGTGTCAGGCGCGGGCGGCAAAGGGGTAGTCGTCACGGCGATTGCCGAGGGCGGCGTCGCCGCCGATCACGGCCTGCAGGTCGGTGACGTGATTCTCGATGTAGGCGGCAAGCCGGTTACGACGCCAGAAGACGTCAACAACAATCTGGCCGATGCGCGCAAGGAGGGGAAACACACGGTGTTATTCCGGGTGAAGTCGGGCGGGGACATGAAATTTGTCGCCCTACCGCTCGGCAACGCCTGAGCAATGGGGCGATCCGCCGGCATTTGTCGCCCCCGCTGGCGGGCGTACCCTGGGGACGGGTCGCAAGGCCCGTCCCCGCTAATTACCAACTCTGCCTCCCGGTATCCGTCGCCCCCGCCGGGGTGGAGTAGATGCAGGGGGTGACGGGCAGCCGCTCGTCACCCCCTCATCTGTGATTCGCTCGTGCGCATGGGCATCCATTCATGGCGCGTCCATTACCGGGACGCGGTTTGCGGTGGGCAGGACGTGGAGACTTCGACCCTGCAGGGGTGACCGATATTGTCTGGAGAGCTTTCTGAAACAATATGGTAGGAAAAGGCTGCGGTAACAGCTTCGCAGTGCGGCCCGCTTAATACGGCATTTTTAAACGCTGCATCCGACCATGCGCCTTCTAATTATCGAGGATGACCGCGATGCGACCGAATATCTCGTCAAGGCGTTTCGCGAGGTAGGTCACGTCGCCGACCAAGCGGCCGACGGCGAGGAGGGACAAGCCCTTGCGCTTGACGGCCAATACGACGTGCTGATCGTCGATCGCATGCTGCCCAAGCGCGATGGGCTGTCGATTATCGCTACGTTGCGTGCGAATTCGGTGGAAACGCCCGTGCTCATTCTTTCCGCCCTCGGCCAGGTCGACGACCGCGTCAAGGGCCTGCGCAGCGGCGGCGACGATTATCTGTCCAAGCCTTACGCTTTCTCCGAATTATTGGCCCGGGTGGAAGCGCTGGCGCGCCGACGCGGCAGCCGCGGCGAGGAAACTGTCTATCGCGTGGCCGATCTCGAACTGAACAGGCTTTCTCATGAGGTGAGCCGCGCCGGGCAGGAGTTGCAGTTGCAGCCGCGCGAGTTTCGCTTACTCGAATATCTGATGCGCCATGCGGGCCAGGTCGTAACCCGCACCATGCTGCTCGAGAACGTCTGGGATTACCATTTCGATCCGCAGACCAACGTCATAGACGTGCATATTTCACGACTGCGCTCCAAGATCGACAAGGGCTTTACGCAGCCGCTTTTGCATACTGTGCGCGGCGCCGGCTATATGATCCGTGAAGGCGCCCGCTGATCGCGCCGACATTTAGAGTTTTCAGTTTTGGGGATAACATACGATTCCGGCCCCACAATCGGGGGACCAAACTGGAGATTGTCATGACCGCAAGCAACGCGGCGTCGTTTGTCGCGGCTCGTGATTTCCTGCTGCGTCATCGTGAAGATTACGAGACGGCCTACCGTGAATTTCAATGGCCCAAGCTCGATCGCTTCAATTGGGCGCTCGACTATTTCGATGTCATGGCCCGCGATAACACGCGGCCGGCGCTGTGGCTGGTCGACGAGGATGCGGGAGAAACCAAGCTGTCTTTCGCGGAGCTCAGCGAGCGCTCGAACCGCGTCGCCAATGCGCTCCGTCGGATCGGCGTCCAACGCGGCGATCGTGTTCTGGTCATGCTCGGCAACGTCGTGCCGCTATGGGAAGCCATGTTGGCGGCGATGAAGCTCGGCGCCGTGATCGTACCGGCGACGACGCTATTGACGCGCAACGATCTCGCCGATCGTTTTGCGCGTGGCCGCGTCAAACACGTCATCGCTGGTGCGGATGCGGCGGCGAAGTTCGCCGAACTGCCCGGGGGCTACACGCGGATCGTTGTCGGCAAGGCTGTGCCGGGCTGGGTTTCCTACGAGGACTGTTATCGGGAATCTGTTGATTTTACGCCGGACGCGCCAACCCGTGCGGACGATCCGCTGCTGCTCTATTTCACCTCCGGTACGACGGCGACGCCGAAGCTCGTTTTGCACACCCATCAAAGCTACCCGGTCGGGCACCTCTCCACCGTCTATTGGCTCGGATTGCGCCCCGGCGACGTGCATCTGAATATTTCTTCGCCGGGCTGGGCCAAGCACGCTTGGAGCTGTTTCTTTTCGCCGTGGACCGCGCAGGCGGCGATTTTCATCGTTAATCAGCGCCGCTTCAACGCACGGGGGCTTCTCGACACGATCGCGCGCTGCGGTGTGACGACTTTCTGCGCTCCGCCCACTGTCTGGCGCATGTTGATCCAGGAGAATCTTGCTGCCTGGAAAGTGCAGCTGAAGGAGCTGATCAGTGCCGGTGAGCCGCTTAACCCGGAAGTCATCGAGCAGGTGAAGACAGCCTGGGGCCTCACCATCCGCGATGGTTATGGCCAGACCGAGACCACCGCGCTGGTCGGCAACACGCCGGGGCAAAAGATTAAAGCCGGCTCGATGGGGCGCCCGCTCCCGGGTTATCGCGTCGCGCTGCTGGACGGCAACGGTTTGCCGCAACGGGAGGGCGAGATTTGCCTGATGCTGGAGCCGCGGCCGACCGGACTCATGCAAGGCTATCAGGGCAACGGCGGCATCTCGCTCGCGGATCAGTCGCGCTACCGGACCGGAGACGTCGCCAGCGTCGACGATGACGGTTATCTGACCTATGTCGGCCGCGCCGACGACGTCTTCAAGTCGTCCGATTATCGCATCAGCCCGTTCGAGCTCGAAAGCGTGCTGATTGAACATCCGGCCGTAGCCGAGGCGGCCGTCGTGCCGTCGCCCGATCCGATCCGGCTTGCGGTGCCAAAGGCGTTTCTCGTGCTCGCCGCCGGCCATGCGCCAGACCGCGATACCGCGTTGTCGATCTTGCAGCACTGTCGCGCCGCTCTGGCGCCGTTCAAGCGGGTCCGGCGGCTCGAATTTGCCGACCTGCCGAAAACTATCTCCGGCAAAATCCGTCGTGTCGAGTTACGCCGGGCAGAAGCCGCGAAGGCGCCAGGCGGCAACCGTACATCGCTCGAATTTTGGGAGGATGATTTCTCCGAAGACGAATTGGGCGCGCGAGCATGAAAGTATTTCCGCAGTGATGGCGCTAGGCAAGCTATTACGCACGACCGCGTTCCGGCTGACGCTTGTGTATCTTGCGCTTTTTGTTCTGTTCGCCGCCTCGCTGCTTGCCTATCTCGCTCTCAATACCCGCCGTCTTATCACCGAGCAGATTACCACCACCATCCAAGGCGAAATCAGGGGACTAACCGAGCAATACGATCAAGGCGGCCTCAGGCGATTGGTTACTTCGGTCGAACTGCGCTCACGGCGCCCGGGCTCGAGCCTTTACCTCGTAACCACGCCGAGCGGGGAAGGCCTCGCGGGTAACGTGGCCGCGTTGCAGCCGGGTGCGCTCAGTCATTCGGGCTGGCTGGAGACCTCCTACCGCCGCTTCGATTCACCGGAAGGCGTCGATCGCAGCGCCTTGGTGGAGATCGTTCAACTCGGCGGCTTCCGTCTCCTCGTCGGGCGCGACCTCGAGGAGCGCGAGCGGCTCTACGGCATCATCACTAATGCCGGACGCTGGTCGTTCGCCTTGGTTGTCGTGCTCGGGGTCGCCGGCGGCTTCTTCGTTAGCCGGCGCGTACTCAGCCGTATCGATGCCATGACCGGGACCGCGCAGACGATCATGGCCGGCGATCTGTCGGGCAGGCTGCCGGTGGCCGGCACCGGCGACGAGCTCGATCGGCTCGCCGACAACGTCAATGCCATGCTCGACCGCATCGTGGCGCTGATGCGCGGATTGTCGGAAGTGTCCGACAATATCGCGCACGATCTGAAAACACCGCTGACACGGCTGCGCAATCGCTGTGAGGAGGCACTGCGTGGGTCTTCCTCCGACATGGACTATCGGGCGGCGCTGGAGTCCACGATCGAAGAATCGGACGAACTCATTCGGACATTCGATGCGCTCTTGATGATCGCGCGCGCTGAATCGGGGCATGCGCGCGATAACATGACCGAATTCGACGCTGCCCAAATCGTCCGCGACGTGAGCGAATTATACGAACCTTTGGCTGAGGAGAAGGGTCTCGCGCTCAAGGTCGATGCGTCGATGGCGGCGCCGCTGCGTGGCAATCGCGAATTGGTGAGCCAGGCCCTCGCCAACCTTGTCGACAACGCCATCAAATATGCCGCGCCGGACGCTAAACTCAACGGCCACCCTGCCGAAATTCTGGTCAAGGCCGGCAATGCCGGCGAGCGCATCACGCTTACCGTCGAGGACCGTGGCCCGGGCATTCCGGAAGCAGATCGCGGGCGCGTCGTCGAGCGTTTCGTGCGTCTTGAGAAGAGCCGGTCGGAGCCGGGTTCGGGGTTGGGATTAAGTCTTGTGTCTGCAGTTGCCCGCCTGCATGGGGGTGAGCTAAAGCTTGAGGACAATCATCCCGGTTTGCGCAGCGTCATTGCGCTACCGCGCGCCGGACCCGTGGGGTCTGGATGAAGCGGCCCGCAGCCGGAAGAAAACCCACCGCTTCGCCGAAGCTGAAACTCGACGAAACTGCTCTGATCCGGCGCTTGAATTTCCCCACTGTGCCAAGTCACGCCGGGATCGGACTGCCGCAAGTCTCGGCACAAGCGACCACACGCGCCTCGGCATGGCTCGCCAGCATAGCGGCCAGCGCGGCTGGTAGAACGCTCGACGCGCTCGCCTGGGCAAATCCTCCACTTTACCAGCTCATTGGAGGGATCGCGGAAACCGCACCCTATCTTTGGGATCTTGTGGTCGCCGACGCAGCGCATCTGGTGCGCGTGCTGAGCCACGATCCCGACGAGCAGTTTGCATCGCTGCTCGCTAAGGTGCGACGTACCGCGGCCCGCCCGCGCGCGCCGGTCGCGCTTATGCGCATTCTTCGCCGTATGAAGGCGGAAGGGGCGCTTATCATCGCGTTGGCGGACCTGGGAGGTATCTGGCCCGTTGAGCGCGTCACGCGTGCGCTCACCGATCTCGCCGAAACGGCGCTCGACCTCGCGGTCCGCCATCTCCTTGTCGACGCCGCGCGCCGCGGCAGGCTCACGCCACCTGATCCCCGACATCCCGAATTGGACTCCGGCTACGTTGTCTTCGCCATGGGCAAGATGGGCGCCTTCGAGCTTAACTTCTCCAGCGACATCGACCTCATCGTATTCTTTGATCCAGCGGCGGCGGCGCTGCCACCCGATGTTGAGCCGGCGCCGTTTTATGTCCGCCTGACACGTGAGCTGGTGAAGCTCATGCAGGAACGCACCGCGGACGGCTATGTGTTTCGCGTCGACTTGCGCTTGCGCCCCGATCCGTCCTCCACGCAGATTGCGATATCGACCGATGCGGCGCTCGACTACTACGAAAGCCGCGGCCAAAACTGGGAGCGCGCGGCATTAATCAAAGCGCGTGCGTGCGCCGGCGACATTGCCGCCGGCGAGAAGCTTCTGCGCGATCTTTCGCCGTTCATTTGGCGCAAGTATCTCGATTACGCGACCGTCGCCGACGTGCACGAGATGAAACGGCAAATCCACGTCTATCGCGGCCATGGCGAAATCGCGGTCGAAGGCCACAACATAAAACTCGGTCGCGGCGGCATTCGAGAGATAGAGTTTTTCGCGCAGACGCAGCAACTCATCGCCGGCGGCCGCCACGACGAGTTGCGCAGTCGCGCCACGGTCCCCACGCTTGCCGCGCTTGCGGCCGGCGGTTGGATCGATGCGGCCGCGCGCGACGAACTGACGGCGGCGTACGAATTTTTGCGTCGGGTGGAGCACCGCCTGCAAATGATCGCCGACGAGCAAACCCATACCTTGCCGTCCGATCCAGCTGCGCTCGACAAATTCGCGCGTTTCCTCGGTTACTCCGGTCGCGATGCATTTGCCGGCGAACTTCTGCAGCAATTGCGCACCGTTGAGCGTCATTATGTCAGGCTGTTCGAACGCGAACCCGCCTTCCTCGCCAGCCAGCAGAACCTGTCGTTAGCAACGGCCGAACATGAGGGGGAGACGCTGGATCGGCTGGCGCAGCTCGGCTTCCGGCAGCCGCCCGCTGCTTTGGAAACGGTACGCCGATGGCGTGCGCCGCACTATCGCGCGCTGCACGGCGAGCAGGCGCGGTCGAATCTGACCGAGCTTGTGCCGCTTATCATCGATCAAGTGTCGCGAGCAGAGAATCCGGATTCTACGCTTGCCGCTTTCGACGGATTCCTGAGCGGATTGCGCGCCGGCGGGCGATTCCTGTCGTTGTTGCGGCAAAATCCGCAAATTATCGAATTCGTTGCGCTTATCCTCGGGGTTGCGCCGCGGCTGGCCGACACATTGGCGCACAATCCCCATCTGATCGATTTGCTGATCGACCCGGCTTTCTTCGGCGCACTACCGGACGAAAACCGGCTGGCGAACGAGCTCTGGCGGGCGCTCGGCGCAGCGCGGCGCTACGAGGATTTTCTCGATGCCATCCGTCTGTTTGGTCAGGAACATCTGTTTCTGATCGGCGCGCGAATCCTCTCGGGCTCGGTTTCCGCCGAGCAGGCGGGCGATGTCTTTGCCCGATTGGCGGAACAGCTCGTTCGCGCGTTGCACGTAAGGGTGCACGACGATTTTGCCGAAACGCATGGCCGCATTGTCGGTGAGCAAACCGCAATCCTCGCGCTCGGCCGCCTCGGCTCCCGCGAAATGACCGCCAATTCCGATCTCGATCTTATCGTGATCTACGAATTCGACGAAAAGCATCCGAACTCCGACGGCAAGCGGCCACTGTACGGTGCGCAATATTTTGCTCGTTTCACTCAGCGCCTTATCGGTGCGCTGACCGTGCAAACCAATTACGGCGTCCTTTATCCGGTCGATATGCGCCTTCGCCCTTCGGGCCGCTCCGGTCCACTGGCCACGCAGATCGATGGATTCCGCCTCTATCAGGAACGCGAGGCCTGGACCTGGGAGCACATGGCGCTCACCCGCGCGCGGGTCATCTCTGGTCCATCGGAATTTGCCGTCCGCGTCGAGGCCATCATCCGCGACGTGCTCTGCCGTAGCCGCGACGCCGCCGTTGTCGCCGCCGACGTAATCGAGATGCGCGGGGCGATTGCCCAGGAAAAAGGCGACGCTGATCCTTGGGACCTCAAATATGCAGCCGGCGCGCTCGTCGATATCGAATTCATCGCGCAATACCTGCAGCTCGTGCACGCCGCCGCGACGCCTGACATTCTCGACACGTCGACTGCGCGGACGCTAGAAAAAGCCGAACGTCTTGGCGCGCTTAAAGCTGAGGACGCCGCGGTGCTGCGGCCCGCCGTGACCCTGTTTCACAATCTCGCACAGATTCTGCGTCTCTGCCTGACTGGAAAATTCGACCCGGCATCGGTAAGCGCCGGCGTGCTCGGCCTGCTCACCCGCGCTGCCGACCTGCCGGATTTCCCCGCGCTGCAGGCGCATGTAACCGACACGCAGCGTCAGGTACGCGACTGTTTCGTGCGCATCCTGGGAGGTACACCGTAGCCGCGCTGGCAGATAGCGTCGATGCTATGCGGCGGCCCGCACGGGTGGCTTGGCTTCACGCGGCAAACGGACGACAACCATCGTGCCCTTGCCCAAAGTGGAGACGATGCGCATGCCGCCACCGTGCAGTTCAACCAACGACTTGGCGATGGCAAGACCGAGCCCGGATCCCTGGTGCCGCTTGGTCAACTGGCTCTCCACCTGCTCGAACGGACGGCCAAGCTTGCGCAGCGCATCCTTGGGGATGCCGATGCCGTTGTCGATGAATGCAATCGTGGCCATGTCGCCGCGCACGCGGCCTTCCACCGTTACGGCGCCGCCTTCCGGCGTGAATTTCACGGCGTTGGAAAGCAGATTGAGTGCGATCTGCTTGAGCGCACGGCGGTCGGCCTTAAGATGGATCGCGGGCGCGATGTGCGACGTGAGCGCGAGGTGTTTCTCGTTGGCGCGGCCCCACACCACGCGCAGGCAATCGGCGAGAACCGGATCGAGATCAACATCCTCCGGGACGAGCTGAATGCCGCCAGCCTCGATTTTCGACATATCGAGAATGTCGTTGATGACATCGAGCAGATATTGGCCGCTTTCGCGAATATCGCGGGAATATTCGCTGTATCTCTCGGCGCCAAGCGGTCCGAACATCGCCGCTTCCATGATTTCGGAAAATCCGATGATGGCGTTAAGCGGAGTGCGCAACTCGTGGCTCATATTGGCCAGGAATTTCGATTTGGTCTGGTTGGCCTCCTCGGCGCGCGTCTTCTCCTCGGCGTATTTTTCCGCCAAATCGGCAAGCTGGTCGGCCTGCAGTTCCAGCGCCTGCTGCGATTTGCGCAGATCGTCGATGGTGGCGATGCGGCGCTTTTCGCCTTCGATCAGCCGCTGCTCGTGCAGCTTGATCTTGGTGATGTCGGTGCCGACCGAAACGTAGCCGCCGTCCTTGGTGCGGCGCTCGCTGATGTGCATCCAGCGCCCGTCCTCAAGCTGAGCTTCGAATGTGCGCGCGCCCGGCGGCAGGCCGTCGTCGCTGGCGACGGTGGTGCGGATCATCGGTTTTTTCCCCATGGCCACTACCGCTTCATACGGAGTGCCAGCGACGACCGCTTCGTCGGGCAGGTGATGCAAAGCTTGAAAGTTCGAATTACAGAGCACCAGGCGGTTGTCGGCGTCCCACAGGACGAAAGCTTCCGGAATGGTCTCTATGGCGTCGCGCAAGCGCAGATCGGCGGCGACCGTCTTCTCGACCAGGCTTTTCTGCTCGGTAACATCGACGGCGATACCTATCAGGTGCAGGCCTGCTTCGCCCTCCTGACGCGCCAATTCGCAGCGCGCCCGCAGCCACAGCCAGCGGCCGTCGGCGTGACGCATGCGAAACGCATGATCGAACGACTGCACCTTGGCGTCGGCGAGTTGGGTGGCCAGATCGTAAAGATTGATATCGTCAGCATGGACGAGCGCATTGACTTCGCCGAAGGTCAACAGATCGTCTTTTTGCGGCAGGCCCAGAATGTCGAACATCGAGTGCGACCAGAACACACGTCCGCGCGCGAGGTCCCAATCCCATAGCCCGCAGCGGCCGCGATTGAGCGCCGTGTCGATGCGGCTGCGCACGGTGTCATGGATAAGATCGGCTTCGCGCGCCCGTGTTGCCTGCCAATGAAAGGCGAAACCGAGAATGAGCACGACAAACCCAGTGGTGGCCGACAGCGTGACGGTAAGCGCCGCCGTGGATCGCCAATCCGCCAGCGCGTCGTCGAGCGGCTGCAGAACGGCCAGCGTGCCTATGGGATTTTTCAAGGCGCGCACGGAAGCCAGGGCGGTTTTGCCGTCCGGCAGCGCGATCGGCATCGTTTGCGCATCGGCTCCGAACGTGGTCAGCGGCTGCCACGGTCCCAGTACGTCGAGAATGGAGCGTCCGTGCAACGATTGGTCGTCGGGAATGCTGGCGATGATCGTGCTGTCGCCGTCGGCGATCAGCACGCGACGTCCCGCGCCGGCCGCCCAGTCCGGCAGCGCACGTGGAAGCATCTGTGTTGTGCGCGCCAAAGCCGGTTTGCCGACGCCGGACGGGCGGTCAAACTGCGCGGCCATCTGATCGGCGAGCGCCTCAAGCGTCCGCGTCGCTTCCATGACGACCTGCCGGCGAAGGTCGAGGACCTGCACGGCAGCGCCGATGCAGATTGTGAGCATAAAAGCGACGATCAGAACGGGGACGACGCGGCGCAACAGCGGCTCGGCGCTCAACAGTCGCCTGTAGGCGGGATTGGCAATCGATTGCGCCAAGCCCTTGATCGAATCCGATCGTAGAGACGCACTCGCCGTATCGGCGCGCGCCATCGCCTGCCTCCGTTTCGGACGCTCCCCCAACCCTCGCTCGGAAGGATGTGCCGCACCTCCTCCGAATCACCCCGATAAGAATCGATGCACGATGATTTGTCGAGAGTCTCAGTCAATATTTTTAACAAATGTCCTGGGTTTGTTTGACAGAATCGAGCCCCGCAAGCCGCCAGCGGCTCTGCCGTGAGTGTCAGCTCGGCGCCAGCGTGCGCGCCACGATGTCGGCGACATCGCGCGACAGGCCGCTTCGCCCCGCGACGCGGCGCAGCGTCGCCTCGGCGCGGCTGCGGCGCTGCGGCTCGAGCGCCCGCCATGAGCGGAACGCGCCCATCAACCGCGCCGCCACTTGGGGGTTCTTCGGATCGAGCGCGATCACGATATCGGCCACGAAATCATAGCCGGCGCCGTCGGCGCGGTTGAACTGAGTGTGGTTGCCTTGCGCGAACGCGCCGATCAGCGCGCGTATGCGGTTGGGGTTGGCCATCGAAAATGCGCGATGCGTGGTCAGCGCTCGCACGCGTTCGAGGGTACAGCGCTCCGGGATCACCGCCTGCAGCGCCAGCCACTTGTCGATGATCAGCGGGTCCTCGGCATAGCGGGCGTAAAAGTCATCCAGCGCCGCCGCCCGCTCCGGCCGGTCGTGCAACGACAGCGTCTCCAGCGCCGCCATCCGATCGGTCATGTTTTCGGCGTCTTGGTATTGGGCAAATGCGCGCGCGATGGCCGCGCTGCTTTCGGTGATCGCCATGAAATCGAGGCATGCGTTCTTGAGTGTGCGCCGCCCGGCGCTCGCCGCGTCCGGCCGGTACGGACCAGTCGTGATCATCCGCTGATAGGTCTTTGCCAGTGCGTGGCCGTGGTGCTCGCCGATAGCCGCGCGCGATTTGCGCCGTGCGGCGAAGATCGCGTCGGGGTCGACGTCGCGGCCGATCTCGCGTGCGATATCGGCTTCGCTCGGAGGCGCGAGCGTCAACGCGACGAAGGCGGGTTCAAGCTTTTCGTCGGCCAAGATCGCTCCCAGCGCCGCCATCAAGCCCTCGTCTTCGTGCGCCGGCTCGCCGGCGCGCAGCGCTGCGACGTTCTTCGTCAATAGCGACATCGCCAGCGTCTGGATCGCCTGCCACCGATTGAACGGATCCGGATCGCGTGCGGCCAGATAACGAAGGTCGCTGGGCTCGATCGGCAGCGAAAGCTTGATGGGCGCGGAAAAGCCGCGGTTGAGCGAGGGAATCGGCCGCTCGGCGATGCCGGTAAATACAAAAGTCTGGCTCGACCGCGTCACTTCGATGACGCCGCGGTCGAGCCTCCGGCCGTCGAGCATCAGCGGCATATCGGTGCCGTTTCCGCCGACCAAGCCAAGCGCGAGCGGGATGACCACCGGCTCCTTATGCGGCTGCCCCGGCGTCGGCGGGACCGTTTGCGCGATGTCGAGTCGGTAGGTTTTTGCTCGCGCATCGTAGTGCGGCGTGACCACGACTTCCGGCGTCCCGGCTTGCGAATACCAACGCATGAATTGCGAAAGATCGCGTCCACTTGCGTCGGCAAAACACTGCACGAATTGCTCGACGGTCGCAGCCTCTCCGTCGTGGCGGGAAAAATAAAGGTCCATGCCCTTGCGGAACAGTTCCGGCCCGAGCAGCACCTTGATCATCCGCACCACCTCGGCGCCTTTGTCGTAGACGGTCGAGGTATAGAAGTTGTTGATCTCGTGATAGAGCTCGGGACGCACCGGGTGAGCGAGGGGGCCGGCATCCTCGACGAACTGATGCGAGCGCAGCGCGCGCACGTCGCCGATGCGCTCGACAGGGCGGGATCGCTGGTCGGCTGTGAATTCCTGGTCGCGGAAGACCGTCAAGCCTTCCTTGAGGCAGAGTTGAAACCAGTCGCGGCAGGTGATGCGATCGCCCGTCCAATTATGGAAATACTCGTGCGCGATCACCGCCTCGATGCCGGCAAAATCCGAGTCGGTCGCGGTTTCCGGCTTGGCGAGAACGTATTTGTCATTGAAGACGTTCAGCCCCTTGTTCTCCATGGCCCCCATGTTGAAGGCAGAGACGGCGACAATCATGAAAATATCGAGATCGTATTCGCGGCCGAAGGCCTCTTCGTCCCAGCGCATGGCGCGCTTGAGGCTGTCCATGGCGTAGGCGCAGCGATCCTCCTTGCCCGGCTCGACGTAGATGTGCAGGGTGACCTTGCGACCGGACATCGTGGTGAAGCTGTCCGCGACGCGCGCGAGCTTGCCGCCGACCAGCGCGAACAGGTAGCAGGGCTTTTTGAATGGGTCGTGCCAGACCGCGAAATGTCGGTTGGTGCCGGGAATGTCGCCGCGCGAGACCAGATTGCCATTGGCAAGCAGTACCGGTGCTTCATCTTTGTCGGCTTCGATACGGGTAGTGTAGACTGCCATCACGTCCGGCCGGTCCGGGAAGTAGGTGATGCGGCGGAAACCCTCGGCCTCGCACTGTGTGCAATAAGTGTCGCCGGCGCGGTACAGCCCCATCAGCCGGGTATTGCCGGCGGGATCGATGACCGTTTCGATGTCCAGCGTGAACGGCCGGTTGGGCGGCTGCGCAATCGTGAGCTGCTCGGGCGTAGCGACGTAGTTCTCAGCCGGAAGCGGCTTGCCGTCGAGATGGAGCGAGACGAGTCTCAATTCCTCGCCGTCGAGGACAAGCGGTGCCGGCGCGCCTGCGATGTTGGGCTTGAGCTTGAGCTTAGCGTGCACCTTCGTGGCGTTTGGATCGAGCGATACGTCGAGATCGACCGTTTCGATTAGCCAGTCGGGTGGGCGATAATCTTGCAGGCGGACGGGGCGGGGTTCTTCGGTACGCATGATCGACTTGATGTAGATACTTTATGCGCTAATTGAAAGCGCAGGGGAGCCCGTTCCGCCGATCAGGATTCCCGTCATGTCTCTCATGCGCGCGATGGTATTGGACCGCCCGGGAACACTACGCGCGGTGAAGAAAGGTGGGCGGGTGGTCTGCGGCGGCATCCACATGTCGGATATTCCGAGTTTTCCCTATTCGATTCTGTGGCAAGAGCGCCAGCTCGTCTCCGTCGCCAATCTTACCCGCAATGATGCCCGCGAATTTCTGACAGTCGCGCCGCAGACTGGAATCAAGATGCAGGTCACCCGCTATTCGCTGGCGCGGGCGAATGCCGCGCTCGACGACTTGCGGGCAGGGCGCTTCGAAGGCGCCGCGGTGCTCATTCCGTAAGCATTGCGAGACCCCGCTAAAGGCGGCTGCGGTTGGCCGCGATCCAATTGTATGTCGGGTGACCCAACAGACGGCTGAACAGTGGTACATAAAAGAATGGGACTTGCCACCACAATCCCGGCACGCGCAGCACTACGTAACGGTAGGCCTCAAAACCCGGCAGCGCCCGGCCGTCGGGCAAAACCAGATAGAGCGCTTTTTTCATTTGTTCGTCGCTCACGGTCGGGGATGGATTGGTGCGGAAATCGCGTATCTGGATTTGCTGAAGACCGTCGAAAGCCAGGAACCAGACCATCGACCGCCTGCAGAAGCCGCAAGCGCCGTCGTAGATCATCTCCATGCCGCCGATTTTGCGCTTCCACGCCGCGCCGAATTTACTCAGCCATTCGGGGCGGACAAAACTCATATGGCCCATGGCCATAACCCACGAGAAATAATAAAGGTGCATCAATACGGCGAACTGAAAGTGGAGGAATAGGCCTGCAACAAGCATGTAGGGTCGTGTGGCCCGCTGCCAGATCAGGAACGGAAAAGCGAGTTCGATCAGAACAGTGCCGTAGGTCGCAATGTTGACCAGCCAGTAGTGTTCTGCCAGGACCTGTAAAATATCGCTGTTGTAATAATAAGAGTTGGTAAAGAGCCACCATATGGCCTCGCCGTGCCGCCAGTCATTGCCCGCCAGCTTTGCGGTGCCGCTGAAGAAGAACAGCACCGCCATCTGGATCTGCATCAGGCGGGTGCAGGCGAATGCCCAAGGGCCGGTGATGCCCGGCGGATTGGCTGCAAGGTCCTTTCGCTTCGCTGCGCGGACCTCGCGCACTCTGTCTAAACTCATTGCGCGACCGACCGGTGCGAAACAAAAGATCAACAAAAGACATGCAAGGATCGAATCCACGCCATAGGTCATGACCGGATTGCGGTAATCATAGGAGATGTGGCCGATGAGGACGATCCACTTCACCCAGGACGTCCGCCATCCCAACATGAAAGCGGCGCAGCAGAACAAAAACACCAGATGGAACGCGAACCATTGCCAAGGAGTCGTGAAATAGAAAAAGACAGATTGCTGCCAGGGAGGGGTGAGTTCATTGGCAAGAAGGGCGTGCGGCATCCAGCCGTCGTTGCCCCAAAACGTCAGCAGGTAAGGGGTTGCCAAGGCATAATGAACCAGGAGCGCCGCACCTATGCCGATGCGGGCAATCTCTAAGGGCGTCGTCGGCTTGTCCTGAAACCACAGCCGCGACCAGGCCTCGCTCAGGGGCAATGGCCAAATCTTGTTCGCGCTTGCCGACGTTACTCGTTCGAGCATTGGACCGTCGCCAGAGTCTTTTTGTCGAGAAACTCGGGATCGAAGGGATGTTTTCCGCTGATCTGGTCTTGTGGCAAGAAATCTTTTTGGTCAAACTCCAGCAGCGTGATGCTCACCGGGTGCAGCAAGGCGTGTTCCCGGCAAAGGTAGGCTGCAACGAATTTGCTGTAGACATCGGGATTATCCATCACATGGATGTACCAATCTTTGACCCAGATATCGCTTGGAAGGTACCTGCTCAAATGATTGGCCGGGACAAAAGTATGCTGCTGTCCGGATGCGTCCTCCACGACATAGCGGAATTCGGGTTCCACCCGCACATCGGGGGCGTAGAAACTCCATCCATTCTGCAATCTGAATAGAGACAAATAAGGCTGGAAAAGCGAAGTTGCCGCCCGCGTAATCACACTGTCCGGCGCCGCTGCGACCACCATAGCGACGCTGTGCCAGACGAGCAGCAATGACATTGCTGGATAGATGAGACGCCCACGCCGCTGTTTCGATGTAAGAGACGGGAGATGCACTGGCGAACCTGCACCCGGTCACGCGGCAGCACTGTGCGGCAGACCTGTGGCCGCGGACTTGTTTGCTGAGAAATTCGCGAGCGGCAATGCACCGCTCGCGACATGGTTGCGCCGACTACCAGTTGGCGCCGCACACATACCAGCCGGGTCCGGCATAGCCGACCGGATACCAGCAATACCATAAGCTGTTCCAGAAGTACCGATGGCCGTGAATCCAACCTGTCCGGCCGCCGAAGAAATGGCCGTGATGAGGTCCACCATGACCACCATGACCACCGTGGCCTCCACCATGACCACCATGACCGCCATGACCACCGTGGCCACCGTGACCTCCACCATGGCCACCGCCGTGACCGCCATGACCACCCTTCGCATATGCGGCGGTGTTGCCGAAGCCCATTACCAAGCCCGACACGCCAAGCGCTACGATAGAGCAAGCGCCGAGCATGGCGCCCGCCGCTAAAATTCGTGTCACGTATTGGCGAGTTTTCCCCGGTGGGTTTCCTGTCGTTAGTTCGTTTTCCATCATTCGCGCCCTCTTGTTGTCGTATAAATTTTAGACATCTCAGCCTAGGATGCTTGCAAAAATGAAGCAAGGTGGATTTGCCTCGCCGCTCTTTCATGAGCAGAAAACAGCGAAAATGAACGGCGGATGAACGGAAGTTTATCGGATTCTCGATGCTGGCGAGGCAGGAAGTGGAAATTGCCGTTCCACGGCCGTTGCCGATGACACCGCCGCGTCAGCTATCGCTGCGGCTCGGCGTGGCCGATGACACGCTGGATCGTGGGCCAATGTCGGCGCAACCCCCGCTCGACGGCGTCCACCAAATCATGCACTGCGCGTACGGAGAGCGCCGGATCGACGCGGCAATGGAAATTGACGATCTCGCCGTCGGCAGTCTCGCGCACGCGCACGTCGTGGACCTCGTCAAGGCCGGCAATCTCGGCGGCCAGTGTCGCCAGCGATGCGCGCACCTCGGCGATGCGCGCCGACGGAGCATCATGGCCGGCGAGCACGTCGGCCGGCAGTGGTTCGATATGGGTTTCGACTTCGACGTCAGGTCCGAGCTCGTCGCGCACAGCCTCCTCCAGTCCGCTGGCGACATCATGCGCGGCGGCAAGCGGCAGCGTTCCTTCGATCTCCAGGTCCGCCGAAACTGACAAATGGCCGGAGATCGTTTGCACGGCGACGTGATGGATGGCGACGCCGCGATTGCGGGCGATCATCATCACGCGTTCGCGCACGGTCTCGTCGTCGAGCGCGCGCGGCTCGGTGGTGATGGTGACCTCGGCTTGCGGGATTTCGGCGCGGATGGCGCGGGTGAGCCGCTCGGTAATTGCTGAGACTCGATCGAGCGGCAGCGTACGGCTTACGTCGACGCCCAGATCGACAAAGAGAACCGCGCCTGCCGGCCGCGCGCGCACTCGCTCGACGCCGACTATTCCGGGAATCCGCCGTGCAATCGATGCGACGCGCTCGCTGACGCCGGCCGGGGCCGCGTCGGTCAAAGTCGCAATTGTGCGGCGGCCAAGCCGCCAGCCGGCGATGCAGATGAAAACCGCCACAACGAGCGCGGCCGCGGCGTCGGCCCAGGAATAGCCGAGCGCGACTCCGCCAAGCCCAATCAACACCGCGACCGACGACCACAGGTCGGAGGAGAAATGCAGCGCGTCCGCTTCGAGCGCTTCGCTGAAGGTTGCCTCGGCAACGCGCTGCAACGTGCGCGCCCGAAAAAAGTCGATGACGATCGATGCGGCGATGACCGCGAACGCAGCGGCCGTCGCTTCAACTGCGTGCGGCCGTGCGCCGGCCAGCCGCTGTAATGCTTCCCAGATCACCACTGCGGTGAGCAGGAATAACAATGCGGTTTCGGCGAGCGCGGTGACGCTCTCTACCTTGCCGTGGCCGAACTGGTGCTCGGCATCGGCCGGCTTGCCGGAGATACGCACGGCAAGGTACGTCAGCAACGTCGCCGACAGGTCGAGCAACGAATGGCCTGCCTCGGATAGGATGGCGAGCGAGCCCGTGAGCAGGCCGACAGTGGCCTTGGCCGCCGTCAGCAAGGCCGACGCGGTAATCGATCCAAGCGCGGCTTTTTCCTTGTCGTTCATGACACCATGATTGATACAGGCGGAACCAAGGTGACGTCATCGAAAAATTTTGCTACTGCCACGTCAGAATTCAAGCGCGAGAGTGCTAACAAGTGATTGGAACATCGCGCAAATTCTCCGTTGCCCCGATGATGGAGTGGACCGACCAGCATTGCCGGTTCTTCCATCGGCTGCTCACGCGCCGGGCGCTCCTCTACACCGAGATGCTGACGACGGGGGCCGTGCTGCACGGCGACCGGGATCGCCTGCTGCGCTATGATGCGGCAGAGCATCCGTTGGCGCTCCAGCTTGGCGGTGCTGATCCTGCCGCGCTCGCCGCGTGCGCTCGCATCGGCGCGGATTGCGGCTTCAACGAGATCAACCTCAATGTTGGTTGCCCGTCTGACCGGGTACAGGATGGCCGCTTCGGCGCTTGCCTGATGGCAGAGCCGGCGTTGGTCGGCGAGTGCGTGACGGCGATGAAAGCTGCCGTTACCATACCGGTCACGGTCAAATGCCGCATCGGCATCGACGAGCAGGATCCCGAACAGGCGCTTGAGGATCTCACCTGCGCGGTCGAGCAAGCGGGCGCCGATGCGCTTATCGTGCACGCGCGGAAAGCTTGGCTCAAAGGTTTGTCGCCCAAGGAAAATCGCGAAATTCCGCCGCTCGATTACGACCGCGTCTATCGGCTTAAGGCCGCGCATCGGCATCTGCCCATCGTGCTCAATGGCGGCATCGCCAGCATTGAACGCGCGCTTTCGCATCTTACCCACGTCGATGGCGTGATGATGGGCCGCGCCGCTTATCAGGAGCCGTGGCGTCTGCTTACCGTCGATCCGCTTGTATTCGGCGAACGTGCGCCCTTCGCATCCGCCAAAGAGGCGGCGGAGGCACTCATTCCCCATATCGCGCGCGAGCTTGCACGGGGAACACGGCTGCACGCGATCACCCGCCACCTGCATGGACTATTCCGCGCCGTTCCCGGTGCCCGCGCGTTCCGCCGTGAGCTTGCCGGTGCCGCCGGAAACCCGACCGCAAGCGCGGACGTTCTCATGACAGCGCTGGCGCTCGTGGCCGGCGGCGTCTTCGACAAACCGCGCGAACTGGCGCACATCGCCGCCTAACGATAGCCATTCAAGAAACAAAAACAAATGCTGCTTGGCGTCGGCCTCCACGAAATTCTCTTCCTCGCGCTCGCCATCGTTATCGGCGGCGTGGTTACCGGACTGCTCGCCGGCGTATTCGGCATCGGTGGCGGTTCGGTCATCGTGCCGGTGCTCTACGAGGTGTTTCGCGTGCTCGGCGTGCCCGAGGAGGTGCGCATGCAGCTCTGCCTCGGCACCTCGATCGCCATTATCGTGCCGACCGCGGTCCGGTCCTATCTCGCCCATCGCGCAAAGGGACTTGTCGTGCCTGGCGTTATCCGGCTGTGGGCGCTGCCTGCCGTGTTCGGCGTTGCCTGCGGCGCTGCGATCGCGGCCTTCGCGCCGTCGGCCGTGTTCAAGATCGCCTTCGTGGTGATTGCGACTTTCATTGCCATAAAATTCATGTTCGCCGGCGACCGCTGGAATCTCGGCACCGATCTGCCCGGTCCGTTGCCGATGACCGGCTACGGCTTCGGCATCGGGCTCGCGGGCTCGCTTATGGGTATCAGCGGCGGCTCGCTGTCCAACATCGTGCTCACGCTTTACGGCAAATCGATGCATCAGGCCGTAGCGACCTCGGCGGGGCTCGGCGTGCCGATCACCATCGTCGGCACCGTCGGCTACATCCTCGCCGGATTGCCGCACCGGGCGCTGTTGCCGCCGTTGTCGCTCGGTTTCGTATCGCTGATCGGCCTTGCGATTATGGCGCCGGTGTCGAGCTTTGTCGCGCCCTACGGTGCACGGCTCGCGCATCGGCTGTCGCGGCGCACGCTCGAGATTGCGTTCGGCATTTTTCTGTTGCTGGTTTCGGCGCGGTTCCTGGTGAGTTTGTTTTAGGGCGGTTGTTCGCGCGCTGCTCACGGATAGCCGCGCAGCAAGAGTCGATCGCCGCGTACTTCCCAGCTTTGCAGCCGGTTGAGAAAGCTCATGCCGAGCAGGCTCGTTTTCAATTGGCCGGGCTGCGCCACCAGCGCGTCGACCGAGCGCTCGACCAGACTGCCGACAGCGACGCGATCGAGCGTGACCGGCGCGGCGCGGGTGCGCCCGTTGGCGGTGTCGATGTTTACCGTGTAGTCAAGCACTTCGATCGGCAGACCGGCAGCTTTGGCGTCATCGCGGGTGAGCACGACGGAACTGGCGCCGGTGTCGAGCACCATGGCGACACGCGCCCCGTTGATTTCGGCATTGATCGCAAAATCTCCGCCGTCGGTGCGGGCGACGGCAACCGTGCGGCCCTGCGAAATCACGTGGCCCGGAACGAGTTCGGCGAGCACGCGATCGGCAACCTCGTGCAGCTCGAAACGGTAGGAGTAGCCGATCACCAGGACGAGGCCGACCGCGACCCAGAGCAACGATGCGATCATCGCCTGCGCGAGGCGCTGGCGAAACACTGTCACCACAGTCCCGGCGACGAACACCAGGATGCCGATCTTGTAGGCGAGAGAGGAGAAATCGCGAGTCGACAACGGTCCGACTGTGCCGCTTCCCTGATTCGCCAAGACGACGAGAATGGCAATAACCAGAGCGAGAATGAGGAGCAGCAACAGCCGTTGACGCACGTCGGTCCGTCCCTTTATGCCGCTGCCGGTGCATCCTCCGGCTGATTCCAGCGGATGTCGCATCACCATAAGCAATGCGCCAGCGAAGCAATAGCTGTCGACGTGCGGAGATGCTAGCCGCCAGCGCCAAACAACGTCCGCTTGGCCCGGCTCGGGCCGCCGTTTGAGGACGACGACAAATCTGCTTGCGGCTGCAGCGGCGCCGCTCCGTCCGGGATCGGTGCCAGCGCCGACATCACGCGCTCCGGCGGGAAGGTGACGATTACTTCGGTGCCGATGCGCAATTTTGATTTGAGCGAGAACGTGCCGCCATGCAAGTCGATGAGATTCTTGGCGATCGGCAGGCCAAGCCCGGCGCCCTGTTCCGCCGACTTGATCGAATTCGAGCCCTGGCCGAACGAGGCCAGCACGATCGGGATCTCCTCTTCGGGAATGCCCGGCCCGGTATCCTTGACGCTCATGTACTGGCCGCCGGAGGCCGTCCAGCCCACCTTCAGCCAGATTTCGCCGCCCTGCGGCGTGAACTTGATCGCATTGGACAGAAGATTGAGGCAGATCTGACGCACGGCCCGCTCGTCGGCCCACAGCCGCGGCATATCGGGCTCGAACATTTCGTGGATGGTGATGCCGCGGTTGCCGGCGCGCAATTTCAGCAGATGGTGGCAATCCTCGACCACGCGGTGCAGCGACACGGCCTCCTCGTTGAGTTCGTAGCGTCCCGCTTCGATGCGTGACAGGTCAAGGATTTCATTGATCAGGTTCAAAAGGTGGACGCCGGAACTGTGGATGTCGGCTGCATACTCCTTGTACAGCGGCACCGCGTGCGTCCCGAATATTTCCGCTTTCATCACTTCGGAAAATCCGAGGATGGCGTTGAGCGGCGTGCGCAGCTCGTGGCTCATCTGCGCAAGGAACCGCGACTTGGCGATATTGGCGGCTTCGGCGCGGCGGCGCGCCTCGTCGGAAATGGATTTTGACTGCTCAAGTTCGCCGATGAGCGATTCCTTTTCCGCGCGGGCTTCGAGCGTCGCCAGCGTTGTCGAATAGAGCCGGTAGGCAAGCAGCGAGAAGTAGCCCTCGGCGGCAAGCGCCATCACCGCCAGGATGTAATTGTGCAGTGCGCCCTTGAGCGCGAAATCGAGCGCGATCGCGATGCTGACCGGGAGCGTCAGCGCCAATACTGCGATCGGTAGGCTCGACGCCAGCATGCTCGATATCGCCACCACCAGAAGCATGACGAACAGCATGAACATCCCGGCCTGCTCGCCGCCGCCGATCGGATTGATCAGGATGAAGGTCCAGGCCATGCCGAAAAACAGGTCGAGCAAGAGGAAGCGCATGCGCCACGAGCGCAGATTGGCGGTGTTCGGCAATTCGGCAAGAAATTGCCGACAGGTGCGGATGATAATCAGGTGAATGACCAACGCGCCGGCGGTCCACACGCCGCAGACGATGGCTCCGGTCCACAGCCCCGAAAACAGCCCGATGGTCACGATCAGGAGCAGGATGACGGGAGAGGCCGACAGTCTGTTCTGGGCGAATTGCCGCAGCAATTCGTAATCGAAAACCGGCCGCGTGCCGCTGGTCGAGGTCAGCCGATCACGCGCCTCGCGCACATGCTGGAACGCGAGCCGCCGCCGTGCCGGTGACGCGGTGGCGGGCGCGAGCGGTCCGGCGTGATCGCGCGAATCGCTGGGTGTTGGAGGCATTGCAATCCAGTGCTTGGGAAAATTCGCGACAAAAGTCGCACAAATTCCTTAAGACCAGGCTTAACGCGATACGAATTTCCGCTGGCATCAAGTATTCGTTTACGCTTTGGGCAGGCGTTCCGACCGGCTGCTCGAGTGCGATCCGCTGGCCCTGGCCGTACTGCCGCGATAAGTTCGATCTTCGGAAGACAGCGAGTTCGGTGCAATGAAACTCTACGACGGCGGCCGCGCGCCAAATCCGCGGCGAGTGCGCATATTCCTCGCCGAAAAAGGCATCAAAATCCCGACCGAGCAGATCGATTTAGGCAGATTGCAGCAGCGCTCGGATGCCTATACGGCGATCAACCCGATGCAGCGTGTGCCGGCGCTGGCGGTCGACGACGGCACCGTCATTGCCGAATCGATCGCGATCTGCCGCTACTTCGAGACGTTGCAGCCCGATCCGCCGCTGTTCGGCCGCGGCGCGCTGGACAGCGCATTGATCGAGATGTGGAACAGGAGAGCCGAACTGCACCTGCTGTTCCCTGTTGCCAGCGTGTTTCAGCACCTGCATCCGGCAATGAAGGAGATGGTCAACCCGCAAGTCCCGGCTTGGGCCGAGGCCAACAAGCCGCGTGTATTCGAATTCCTTAACTTTCTCGATGGCGAATTAAGGAGCCGGCCCTATGTGGCCGGCGGGGAATATACCGTTGCCGACATCACCGCGCTGGTCGCGGTCGATTTCATGCGCGTCTCCAAGATGGCGGTGCCGGAATCGCTTAGCCATGTGCGGCGCTGGCACGAGGCCGTGTCGGCTCGGCCGAGCGCGGCGGCCTGAAAGCTTCCGTCACCGAATGAACGTCCCGGCGTGCAGCTCGTCAAAGGCCTGTTGCAGCTCGGCCTTGGTATTCATCACGATCGGGCCATACCAGGCGACCGGCTCCTCGATCGGCTTGCCGGAGACCAGAATGAAGCGAATGCCCTGTTCGCCGGCCTGAATGGTCACCTCGTCGCCTGAGTCGAACAACACGAGTGATCGGTTGCCGGTCTGCTCGCGGACCAGCGTTTCCTCTTCACCGTCGGTCTTCTCGGTGAGCACGCCGAATGGCTGCGAGGCGGCGCGAAAACTGCCGGAGCCTTCGAATACGTAGGCGAACGCATGCCGTTCCAGCTCGACCGGCAGTGTCTTGCGTTTTCCGGCCGGGACCGAAACGTCGAGATAGCGCGGGTCGGCGGCGACTCCCTCGACCGGACCGCGCCGGCCCCAAAAATCGCCGCAGACGATGCGCACCCGCGTGCCGTCGTCGTCGACGATTTCCGGAATTTCGGCGGCCTTGACGTCTTGGTAGCGTGGCGCCGTCATCTTTAGCGACGAAGGCAGATTGGCCCAGAGCTGGAATCCGTGCATGCGGCCTGCGGTGTCGCCCTGCGGCATTTCCTGGTGCAGGATGCCGCGGCCGGCAGTCATCCATTGCACGTCGCCGGCTTTGAGATTGCCGCGATTGCCCAGACTGTCGCCATGCTCGACGCTGCCGGCGAGCACGTAGGTAATGGTCTCGATGCCGCGATGCGGATGCCAGGGAAAGCCGGCCCGGTAGTCCTCCGGCCGCTCGTTGCGGAAATCGTCGAGCAACAGGAAGGGATCGAACTCGCCGGTTTCGCCGAAGCCGAAGGCGCGGCGGAGCTTGACGCCGGCGCCCTCCATGGTGGGCTTCGAGGTGATGATGCGTTTGACCGGCCGGATGGACATGGCGTTATGCCCTGTGCTTGTGCCCGATACAGATGGCGTGCACGCCGCCGGCGGCAAGAAGGCACATCCCTGATACCGGACTGCGGCAACGCTGCGGTCATTCGTCTATTGGCAATAGCGCGCGCTTTGGCCACATTGCCGGCTTCGCACCAGGCGGGCGAAGCCCCGTCATTGGCAGAGACTTTGGTTTGCAGGGAGGCGAGTATGAAGTCCGTCAGGGCGCTGTGTGGCGCCGTTGCAACCGCCATCTTTATCGCCGGTGCAGCCGGCGCTCACGCGCAAGTCTGGCCGACCCGGACAATCCGGCTGATCAGCCCGTTTCCGGCCGGCAGCGCCTCCGACACCACGGCGCGCGTCGTGGTCAACAAGCTCTCAGAGTTGCTCGGCCAATCCATAGCGGTGGAGCCGCAGGCCGGCGCCGGCGGCATCATCGGGTTCGAGATGGTCGCCAAGGCGGCGCCTGACGGTTACACCTTCGTCACCAGTTCGTCTTCCATGGCCAACGGCGCTGTGATGCACGCTCACCTGCCCTACGACGTGCTGCGCGATTTTATTCCCGTAGCCATGTTCGGCTCGCAACCGAACGTGCTGGTCGCCTCGAAGAAGGATGGGTTTAAGACCGTCGCCGATCTCGTCGCCGCGGCGAAGGCCAAGCCCGGCACCTTGACGTTCGCCTCCGCCGGTATCGGTTCGACCTCGCACATGGCCGGCGAGCGCTTCCGCCTCGCTACTCACATCGACGTGCGGCACGTTCCGTTCCGCGAGAATGGACTGACCGAGGTCATGGCCGGCCGCATCGATTACTATTTCGTTCCCTTGGCCGCAGCCGCCTCGGTGCTGGGGACCGGGAAGTTGACGGCGCTTGCGGTGAGCACGCCGAAACGCGCGGCGCTGCTGCCGGACGTGCCGACGGTGGCGGAGGCGGGCTATCCGGCCGCCGAGTCCGACTTCTGGGTCGGCTTGTCGGCGCCTGCGAAAACGCCAATGAGCATCGTCAACAAGATGCACGATGCCACCGAGAAGGCGCTGCAGGATCCGGCGGTGAAGGAGCATCTGTTCAAGATCGGTGTCGTGCCGGAATTGATGAGCGTCGAGCAGTTCGGCGCGTTCTTCAAAAAGGATTACGCCTCGACGATGCAGCTCGCCAAGGACGCGCATATCCAGCCGGTCGATTGACGGCGCGGAGCTATCGATCTTTGGCGAGAGGCCGCGCGCTCCGGTGCGATGGATGGTTGATGTTGAGGGGCTGAGGAAGCGCCGCTTCAAGATAGCGACTCCAGATGACCCAGCCCAACTTCCTCCTCTTCATTACCGATCAGCACCGGGCGGATTATCTGTCCTGCTACGGCCATCCAGTTCTGAAAACGCCGTACATCGACTCGATCGCGGCGCGCGGCACACGGTTCGAGAACTTCTATGTCGCGACGCCGGTCTGCATGCCGAACCGCGCGACTTTGATGACCGGGCGTATGCCGTCGGTGCATGGTGCGCGCGGCAATGGCCTGCCGCTGCCTCTTAATTCCAACACCTTCGTCGATGCGCTGCGCGCCGGCGGCTACGCGACCGCGCTCGTTGGCAAGAGCCATTTGCAAAATTTTACTGGCGCTGGTCCGATCCAGAAGCGCGCCCCGGCGCGTGACGGCGATCGCGTGCTCGATGTGGAATTTGCCGAAGCGAAAAAGTCGGCCGCCGGTGACGGGCATTACGATCAGGAGTTTCCCGCGCGGTGGTCGGCAGGTCGCGACTTTGCGATGCAACTGCCGTTCTATGGATTCGAGCACGTCGATCTATGCACCGGTCACGGCGATCAGGTCGGCGGCCATTATTACGTCTGGCTGAAATCAAAGCGCCCGGACGCTGACGCGCTGCGCGATCCGAAAAATCAGCTCGCGCATGATTATGTTTGCCCGCAGGCGATCCGCACGGCGATTCCGGAAGAGTTTTATCCGACCAGCTATATCGCCGACAAAGCTTGCGCATGGCTGGATGATTATGCGCGCACCAAGCGAAACGATCCGTTTTTTCTGATGGTGTCGTTTCCCGACCCGCATCATCCGTTCACGCCGCCCGGCCGCTATTGGCCGATGTACCGGCCGGACGACATGAAGCTGCCGCCGAGTTTTTCCCACGGCAACCGGCCGCTGGCGCGCTCTGTGGCCTGGGCGCTGGCGCAGCGCGAAGCCGGCAAGGCCGACACCAAAGGCCAAGCGCCGTTCGCGGTCAACGAGCGCGAGGCGCGCGAGGCCATGGCGCTCTCTTGCGGCATGATCGCCATGATCGACGACGCCATCGGGCGTGTGCTTGCGTCGCTCGCGGCGTCCGAGATGCCGAACGACACGGTCGTCATTTTCACCACCGACCACGGCGACTATCTCGGCGATCACCGGCTCTTGCTCAAAGGCCCGGCGCATTACGAGGGCATTACGCATGTGCCGTTCATCTGGGCCGAGCCGGGCGCGCGGCCGGCGCGGCGCAGCGATGTTCTCGGTGGCACGCTCGATATCGCGCCGACGATTCTCGACCGCGCGCGCATCCAGCCCTACAACGGCATTCAGGGTGAAAGCCTGCTGTCCGCCATCGATGGCGATGGTCTCGTATCGGGACGCGATTGTTTGGTGATCGAGGACGACCAGCAGCGCACGACCTGCGGCTTTACTTCCTCGCCGCGGCTGCGCACGCTGATCACGCCACGCTATCGAATGACCATCGCCGCCGGCGACCCGTACGGCGAACTTTACGACCGGCACAACGATCCGCACGAGATGGACAATCTGTTCGACGATCCTTCCCATCGCGCGTTGCGCGGCGCGCTGTTTGAGCGGCTCGCTTATCGGGAAATGGAGCTTGCCGACCGCTCGCCGCTCCCCAGCGGACGGGCGTGACGTCATTCTGGGGGCGGCAGCTTTACGGCTGTCATCATCCGCGAAAGCGGATGATCCAGTAATCAGCACCGTATGCGACAAACTTCAGCGACAGCAGATACTGGATGCTCCGCCTTCGCGGAGCATGACATGTTTTTTCTTTGGCGTCGGTATTCTGAGGAAATTACGGCGGCGGAAATCCGAACGCTTCCGCCGGATTGTCGACGAAGATGCGTTTGCGTGTGGCTTCGTCCGGCACCCAGTCGAGCATCATGTCGAGCAAGGCCACATCGTTCGGCATCGGCTTGAAATATTGCGGGTGCGGCCAGTCGGAGCCCCAGAGGAGCCGCATCGGCGCGTGCGCCACGAGTTTTTTCACCAGCGGATCGGTGTCGGAGAACGGGAACGTTTGCTGCTGCGAGATGCGCGGCGACAGCTTCACCCAGCAGCGGCCGGTGTCGAGACATTCGAGCACGAACTTGAAGGCCGCGCCGTCGATGCCCTTGGCCGGATCGACGCCACCCATGTGTTCGAGCACGAACTTTCCCGGCGATTTGAGGATTTGCGGTTTCCAGTCCTCCTGTTCGTCCGGCTTGACCAGATAATGCATCGACCAGCCGTGCTCGTGGGTGCGCGCCACGAGGCGCGCGTCGATTGTCTTGGTCACGCGATGGGCGATGCGGTAGCCGACCACGCCGGCCTTGGTGAGGATATCGAGTTCGCCGTCGGTGATGCCGGACGACGGCGCCACCACTGCGCGCAGCCGGTCGGGCAGCCGGCACTGGGCATGCAGCGCGATCTCGTAGTTGTTCTCGTACATCATCGATTGGACGTGCAGCCCGCGCGACAGCCCGAACGCGTCCTGCAGCTTCAGCCAGTCCTCGATCGGCGTGTCTTCGAACTGCAGATGGGAAAAGAGGTGGTTCGGCTTGAGGGGAAATAACCGCTGCGGACCGATGAAATGAAAATGGCAGTCGCAGGCGCCCGGCGGCAGCTTCAGCTTCGGCTTGCCATAGAAGCGGTCGATCTTCGGCGAGAACGGCCGCGCGTCTTCTGTGCCGGCCATGGCCGCCTCAGCGCTGCAGCAGTGCGATCAGGCTCGACGTATCCCAGCGCTTGCCGCCCATCTTCTGTACTTCCGAGTAGAACTGATCGACCAAGGCCGAGACCGGCAGATGCGCGCCGTTTCTTCGCGCCTCGTCGAGGCAGATGGCAAGGTCCTTGCGCATCCAGTCGACCGCGAAGCCGTAATCGAATTTGCCCGCTACCATGGTCTTGTAGCGGTTCTCCATCTGCCAGGATTGCGCCGCGCCCTTGGAAATCGTCGCGATCAGCTTCTCGATGTCGAGACCGGCTTTCTGCGCGAAATGCAGGCCCTCGGAGAGGCCCTGCACCGTGCCGGCGATGCAAATCTGGTTGACCATCTTGGCGAGCTGGCCGGAGCCGGGGCTACCGAGAAGATTGCAGGCGCGCGCGTAAGCGGCGATCACCTTTTCGGCGCGAGCGAACGGCGCCGCGTCGCCGCCGCACATCACCGTGAGTACGCCGTTGTCGGCGCCGGCCTGGCCGCCGGAAACCGGCGCATCGACGAAATCGAAGCCGCGCTTCTTTGCCTCGGCATGCAGCTCGCGCGCGATCGCCGCTGACGCCGTGGTGTGATCGACCACGATCGAGCCCTTGCCGGCGCCGGCGTAGATGCCGGCCTCGCCGAGCATCACCTCGCGCAAGTCGTTGTCGTTGCCGACGCAGGCCATGATGAAGTCTTGTCCCGCGGCGGCCGCTTTCGGCGTCGGCGCGCTCTTGCCACCGTATTGGGCGACCCATTTTTCGGCCTTGGCGGCGGTGCGGTTGAACACCGTGACGTCGTGGCCGCCCTTGTTTTTCAAATGCCCGGCCATCGGGTAACCCATCACGCCCAATCCCACGAACGCAACCTTGGCCATGGTTTTCCTCCACGCTATGGCGTTGGTCATGGCCCGGCTGGCGGCGGCCCGTCAACCGCTATCCTGGCAGCCGCGTGCGCTTGACGCTGTGCGCCGTCCAACCGGACGGCACCTCGATCGCCGTATCGCCCGGCACCGTTACGGCGAACTCGGCGGGGCGACCAAGCACCATTTGCCGGCGCCAGATATTGGCCTGCGGGCATTTGGCGCGCAGCGGATCGAGCGCCGCTCGCCAATCGATGCCGCGCGGCCGCGTCAGCCAGTAGGCGGTGGATTGCTGCGGTGGCGGCGTTTCGCCGCCGGCATGGGCGTAGATGCCGCCATGGCCGTTTTCCATGAGGGCGGCGACGGCGCCATGGGACGGTTGCCGCGAGCCGGTCACCGCATAGCTGTTAAGGGGATCCATCGCCCACGACCCTTCGAGCAGACACCAATCCTCATATCCGGGTTGGTCGTCGAGCCACGGCACCGGCTCGATGCGGAAGGAGACCGCGGCGATGAATCCGGGCGGCGGCTGCGCAGCGAGATCGCCTTGAAAGCGTACGATGGCATTTTCGTAGGCCTTGCGGTCGGCATGGGCGAAGGGCCGGTGCCAGAATATGTAAGCCAGCATGGTTGCAATCCCGATGGTGCGAATGACTAAGCGACTGACTATACGCCCAATCCCTGCCGCGTCGTTTCGCTCCCGGCCGAAGCTTGCGGCACAACCACGTTGACCGTCGCCGCGGCGAGCCTATGTAGGTCGGCATGGCGCTCTTGAAAGACGACGTGCTTGCCGCGCTCGCCAAGGTGTCGAGCCCCGAGGGCAAGCCGCTTCCGCAAACCGGTACGCTGTCGGACATCGTCGCGACCGACGGCAAGGTTTTTTTCTCCATCACCGTCGATGCCGCTGCGGTCAAGCTTTGGGAACCGGTGCGCGAGCGCGCCGAGGCCGCGATGCGCGCCGTCCCAGGGGTGAAATCGGCTTTGGTCGCCCTCACCGGCGAACGCGCGCCGGGGACCGGCGGCGGCGGGCCGCCGCGGCGGCCGCCGATGCAGCCGCCGGGTGCCCGACC
>JASHRW010000229.1 GCA_030037065.1 Xanthobacteraceae bacterium | reverse complement strand
CGGCGGCCACGCCCGCTCCCTCCGCGCAACCTGGGCCGCAGTCGCGCGGTCTATTTCCAGCGCAGCCGGCGCCGGCCGAGAGGCCTGGCTTCATCTACGCATTCGGCCGCTGGTGGGACAGTGCCCACGGAAAGATCGACGATCTGAGAAAACAGTCGAATGGCGCCGGTAATGGCCCATCGGAATTCACGCAAGATGTGCTCAAGCACGCGGCGGAGGCGACCAAAGATGCCGCAACCGCGATCACACGGTTGCCGGGCGCGCGGTTTATCGAGGTCCATCAGCATTGCGCCATAGCACCCAATGGTGCTCCCGACTGCCGTACGGCGGCGGCCAATGTCTGCCGCAGCAAGGGGTTCAACGATGGACACCCGGTTGATGTGCAGTCATCGGAAAACTGCCCGCCGGCGGTGTGGATGTCGGGCCGTGAGCCAGCTCCGGGCGAATGCCCGGAGGAGACAGTTGTCCTCATGGCGGCCTGCGACTAAACCTTCCGTCGCACCATTTCACCGTAAGGTTCTGCATCGCCATGATGTCCGAATCCGACCGCAACAAGGCCGCCGATATTCTCATGGCGGCCGAAAAAGACTGCAAACAGGCCGTGCAACTATCGAAGACTTGGCCGGCCATTACCATGGAGGACGCCTACGCGATCTCCACCGAAGTGGCGAACCGCAAGATTGCGGCCGGCGCTAAGCTCATCGGCCACAAGGTCGGGCTCACGTCGAAGGCGATGCAGCGTTCTTCGCAGATCGACGAGCCTGATTACGGACACCTGCTCGACAACATGATGATCGCCGATGGCGCGCGCGTACCGCATGAGAAATTTTGTCTGCCGCGCGTCGAGGTCGAACTCGCTTTTGTGCTCGGTAAGAAGTTAAGCGGCCCCGGCGTCGGCCTCACCGATGTGCTCCGCGCGACCGAGTACGTCGTGCCGGCGATCGAGATCGTCGATGCGCGGCTGCAGGATCCGCGCAAGATATACGATACCGTCTCCGACAACGGCGCCGCCGCCGGCATTGTGGTCGGCGGCCGGCCGACCGGGCCGCTCGATGTCGATCTGCGCTGGGTTAGCGGCATCATGTACCGCAATTCGGAAATCGAGGAGACCGGCGTCGCCGCCGGCGTGCTCGGTCATCCGGCGCTCGGCGTCGCTTGGCTCGCCAACAAGCTGGGCCAGCACGGGGTAACGCTCGAACCGGGCCATCTCATCCTTGCCGGCTCGTTTACTCGCGTGGTGTTTGCGCGCAAGGGCGATACGCTGCACGCCGATTTTGGCCAACTTGGCGGCATTGCGCTGCAGTTTGTTTGAAGTCGGACGACAGACGACAGACGACCGAAGACGGACGGCGGAAAGCCCGCACCGGGTTTTGGCGAGGAGTTCACCCGTGTATCAAATCTCATTCGCCCTCCGCCGTCTGTCGTCCGTTGTCCGCCTCGGGCTCCCCGCCGCGGTCGTGCTGCTATCGGCCGGCGTGCTGCATGCGGCGCTGCCGTCGCCGACAACGCCAAACGTATCCGGCGCCACGTCCGTCACCGGCCAGCTCTTGATCGCCACCCCCGCCTTGAGCGGCCCGCCTTTTGAGCACGCGGTCATCCTGATTGCGCAGCACAACAAAGACGGCGCGCTCGGCATCGTCATCAACCAACCTCTGGGCGAGCGCTCGATCGCCAGCCTGCTGCAGGCATTCGGCGCCGATGCAAGTGGCGTGACCGGAACCGTGTCGCTCTTTGCCGGCGGGCCGGTCGATCCGGAAGTCGGTTTCGTGCTGCACAGCGCCGACTATCACGGCGACAACACGATCGACATCGATGGGCGCGTGGCGCTCACCAGCGGACCGCAGATCTTGCGCGACATTGGTCTCGGCAAAGGTCCTCGCCGAAGCCTGGTCGCCTTCGGCTATGCCGGCTGGGCGCCGCTGCAGCTCGATAATGAACTGCGCGAAGGCGTCTGGGATACCGTGCCCGAGGATCCGGCTTTGGTCTTCGACGATGATCGGGCCAAAGTCTGGAGCGACGCGATGACGCGATACAAGCCGAACTGAGTACCGGCCATGTTTCCACCGCGCTCGCCGCTGTTGCAGCGACTGGCGAAGAGGCTTTCCGCCTGAGTCGCTTATGAAATCCCCAAGCAATTGTTAATTCCGTCCAACCTATTCTTAACGCTTCCTTGCTAAACGTGCCGCCCATGACCCGCCGACGGCGGCGCAGAGGCTTTTGTGACATCCATTTCTTCCGAGCACGCCTGGCCCGCGCGCCTCTTTTCGCGTTCGTCCTGGCCCGTTTTCGCCGGCGCGGCTGAATGGTTGCGCGTCCTGTTTGCCGACGGCAGCGATTCTTCGCTGGCACGGCGGCTTGCCGGCGCCGCCTTTCTCATTCGCGTCGCCAGCGCGGTGGTTGCCCTCGCCTCGCAGATCGCGCTGGCGCGATGGCTCGGCGGTTACCAGTTCGGCATCTACATCTATGCGTGGACATGGATGCTGCTGCTCGGCGGCATGGTCGATCTCGGCCTTGGTTCGGCCTCGCAACGCTTCATCCCCGAATACCTTGAGCTGAAAAGCTTCGCGCTGCTGCGCGGCTACATCCAAGGCAGCCGCTGGCTGGCCGCCGGCATCGCCACTACGATTGCGGCTGTTGCGGCGGCACTCGTGAAACTGGCGTCGCCTCACCTTACCGCCAGCACCATCGTGCCGCTCTACATCGCCTGTGCCGCACTGCCGATTTGCGGACTGGGGCAGGTGTTGAGCGGAATCGCCCGCTCCTATGGCTGGGTCAATCTCGGATTAAGCCCCGCTTACGTGCTGCGGCAGATTCTGCTGCTGGCATTGCTCGGCGGCGCCTTCGCGTTCGGCCTGTCGATGGACGCTGTGACGGCGACCTTCACAGCAGTCGTTGCCTGGTGGGGCGTCACCATCGGTCAATACGTTGTGCTCAACCGGCGGCTTGCCAAAGTGGTTGAGCCCGGCGCCAAGGCCTATGCGGTCGGCTCCTGGCTTTCGACCTCGACACCCATTTTTGTCGTCGAGGCATTCTATCTCTTACTGACTTATGCGGACGTGATTGTGGTGCAGCTTTTCCGTCCGCCAAACGAAGTCGGCGTCTATTATGCTGCCGCCAAGACGATGGCGCTGGTCGCCTTCATCTACTTCTCGGTAGCGCAAACGTTGGCGCACAAGTTCGCCGAATATCACGTCGCCGGCGATCGCAAGCGGCTGGCCGATATTCTCGCCATCGCGGTGCGTATGACGTTCTGGCCGTCGCTCGGAGCGGTCCTGGTGCTGCTCGCGGTCGGCAAGCCGATGTTGTGGATGTTCGGCCACGATTTCATCTCCGGCTATCATCTGATGTTCATTCTCGCCATCGGGCTTCTGGCGCGCGCCTCGGTCGGGCCCGTCGAGCGGCTGCTCAACATGCTTGGCGAGCGGAGTAGCTGCGCGCTGGTCTATGGCGGGTCGTTCGCGCTCGACATCGCGCTGTGCTTTTTGCTGGTCCCTCGCTTCGGCATAGCGGGCGCGGCGGTTGCCAATGCCATCACGCTCGTCAGCGAGTCGATCAGCCTTTTCCTGATCGCCAGATTCCGGCTC
>JASHRW010000228.1 GCA_030037065.1 Xanthobacteraceae bacterium | reverse complement strand
CTCGCCAGAGAATTACTCGGTTTTCCACGGCATCTCTCCCAGCATGTCGGCGGCTTCGTGCTCACACGCGGGCCGCTCGACGAGACAGTGCCGATCGGCAATGCCGCCATGGACAAGCGTACCTTCATCGAGTGGGACAAGGACGACATCGACACAGTCGGACTGATGAAGGTCGACGTGCTCGCGCTCGGCATGTTGAGCTGCTTGCGGCGCGGACTCGATCTCCTGAAGACGCACTACGGCAAGGATTACGCGCTCGCGAGCATCCCGAAGGATGGCACGGAGGATGCTGCGGCAGTCTACGAGATGCTGTCGCGCGCCGACTCGATCGGCGTGTTCCAGGTGGAGAGTCGCGCGCAGATGTCGATGCTGCCGCGCCTGAAACCGCAATGCTTCTACGATCTCGTCATCGAGGTCGCGATCGTGCGGCCGGGGCCGATCCAAGGCGACATGGTGCATCCTTATCTGCGCCGGCGCGACAAGATAGATCCCGAACATTACCCCTCGCCCGATCCTGCGGAAGGTCCCGCCAACGAGCTTGAAAATGTCTTGAAAAGAACTCTAGGCGTCCCGCTGTTTCAGGAGCAGGCGATGCAGATCGCCATCGACGCAGCAAAATTCACTGCTGATGAAGCCGATGGTCTCCGCCGCGCCATGGCAACCTTTCGTCACAATGGCACTGTTCATCGCTTCGAGGGCAAGTTCATCGAAGGAATGGTCCGCCGCGGCTATGAGCGCGCCTTTGCCGAACGATGCTTCGATCAGATCAAGGGCTTCGGCGAATATGGCTTTCCGGAAAGCCACGCCGCGAGCTTCGCTTTGCTTGTCTACGCTTCGGCGTGGATCAAATGCCATTATCCGGACGTCTTCTGCGCCGCCATCATCAACAGCCAACCAATGGGTTTTTATCAACCGGCGCAGCTCGTGCGCGACGCCCGCGCCCACGGCGTCGAAATCCGCGAAATCGACGTCAATTTCAGCGATTGGGATTGCACACTGGAGGCGAGTTCCTGTTCCGCTCATTCCCGCGTAAGCGGGAATCCAGATGGAGAGCGCCGAGATGACGGTGACTTGACCGGGTCCACGCTTTCGCGGGGACGAGCGGATAAGAGCAGCCGACACGCCGTCCGCCTCGGTTTCCGCCTCATCCAGGGCTTGCGCGAAGACGAGATGAAGAAGCTGATCGTCGCGCGCGGTAACGGTTTTTCATCGATCGAGCGGCTTGCAGCCATCGCCGGCGTATCACGCTTCACGATCGAACGATTGGCGGAAGCCGATGCATTCCGTTCACTGACGCATGATCCGGCGAAGTGGGAACCGGGTCGCCGACAAGATCATGCGTCCAATCTTAAGGTTGGCGCGCGATCGGACGCAAGACCGGAAACCACTTTTGCTGATCGCGCACCGCTCGACCGCCGTGCCGCGTTATGGGCGGCACGGCGGCTCGACATGATCGGCGCACGGCCGGCGCGCCGCACGGCTTCCGCCCACGTCGAGGACGCGCTGCCGCTCCTGAGACCGTACTTGAGCGACGAACTTTTTCCCGAACAGCCCGTCGCACTGCCGGCAATGCCGCTCTGCGAGCAGGTGGTGGAGGATTACGTGGCGACCGGGCTTTCCTTGAAAGAGCATCCGGTACGTTTCTTCCGCGATCGCCTGGCCGCGCTCGGCGCCATTCGCAATAGTGCTCTGCGAAGCGATGACTTACGGCAGGACGCGACGATTACCGTCTCCGGTCTCGTGCTGGTGCGACAGCGGCCGGGAACATCAAAGGGCGTGGTGTTCATGACCCTCGAAGACGAGACCGACATTGCCAATATCATCGTCTGGCCAAAAGTTTTCGAAAAAAACCGCCGCATTGTGATGACTGCCCGGTTTCTTGCCGTGCGCGGACGTCTGCAACGCGCAGGCCTCGTCATCCATGTGGTAGCAGAGAGTTTTGTCGATCTTTCCGCGCAACTGCCAATGTTACGTAACGATTGGCTGCGCGAGGACGGCGATCTGTTTTCGCCGAAATTTTCCGGCGGTCCGCTGCCGGCCGAAACCCCTTCGCTCGTCAAAAGCCGCGACTTTCATTGAACGCTGAAGAAGCCACAGGAGCCTGACCGTGTGCGGCCGTGCGAAACTTCCCGCTGGAACGCGGCACCGACATCGCACCTTCCCGTTGTCGTCCCAAGGACGGCGAACGCACGCTCACCTCGATGCGCTGGGGGCTGGTTCCATCCTGGGCCAACGACATCAAATCGGTTATTCGACCTTCAACATTATTAGCCCGTTGAACGAATTGCCGTAACCCACCGGGGTTATTAGGCAAACACCAGATCGTTACGGCCTCTTGATCTAGCGGTCCACATGCCAGTTGCGCCTGTTGCCGGTGATCTATATCGTCTGTTTCCTGCGGAAAGTAGCAAGGGTTCCCCGCGTCTAAGCGCTGAGCGACGGGGAAATCGCTTGGGCCTGCGTCGCCGTGGAAACGATTGGCAAGTCGGATAGTTGCGAATCGGAGATGCGGGCGAAAGATCTTCAACGTTAACGGCCCAGAAGACGGCCGGGAGGAAATTTTGCGGCTTTCCACCAGTCTTCTTCGCGGCGCCGTGCGCAAGCGTGACTTTTACGCTGGCGGCTTGATGATCCTGATCGGTCTAGGCATCGCGCTCAAGGGGACAACCTACCGGTTGGGCACGCCCATGCACATGGGCCCGGGCTTCTTTCCGACTATGTTAGGCGTCCTTCTTGTGCTGATCGGCATTGCCATAGCAGCGCCCGCCCTCGTGCCCTTGGCGGAAGGCGAAGAGCATGACGAAAGCATCCTGCCGGAACATCCGGAATGGTGGGCCTGGTTCTGCATTCTCATGAGCCCGGTGCTGTTCATCATCTTCGGTCGTTATTTCGGTATGGCTCCAGGGACGTTTGCCTGCGTCTTCATAGCTGCGCTCGGTGATCGCAACAAGACCTGGAAAAGCACGATCATTCTTTCGACCGTGGTGACGATTTTCGGCGTCGTGCTGTTCTCGTACTTTCTGCAGGTGCCGATGCCGGTCCTGACGTGGGGGGGCGGCCTATGATCGATACTGCGGTCACGGACCTTTTGTACGGCTTTACGGTTGCGCTCGAGCCGCACAATTTGATGTGGTGCTTCGTCGGCGTCTTGGTCGGCAACATGGTCGGCGTGTTGCCGGGCATGGGACCGCTGGCGACGATCTCGATTCTATTGCCGCTCACCTTCGGCATGAAGGCGGTTCCGGCCATTCTGATGTTGGCCGGAATTCTCTACGGCGGCCAATACGGCGGCGCCATCTGCTCGATCCTGCTCAATTTGCCATGCCATCCGCCGCATGCGGTGACGTGCCTCGACGGCTTTCCGATGACGAAGCAGGGACGCGGCGGCGTGGCGCTCGGCGTCACGGTGATTGCCTCCTTTGTCGGCGCCTCGTGGGGCATCACCGAGATGATCTTTCTGTCGCCACTTTTGGTGAGAGCGGCGCTGCAATTCGGTCCCGCCGAAGTCTGCTCGCTGATGCTGCTCGGCCTCTTGGCGGGTTCGACGCTGGCACGCGGCTCGCCGCTCAAAGGCGTGGCGATGACGCTCATCGGTCTTTTCCTCGGCTCGATCGGCACCGACTTGGAGACCGGCTCGGAACGGTTCACCTTCGGCATGACCGAGCTCGACGACGGCATCGAACTGATTGCGCTGGCGCTTGGACTCTTCGGCATCGCCGAGTTCATGAGCAGCGTCAATCAGGTGGCGCCCATCAATATGCGCTACACCAACGTCAGACTGAGGGACATGCGGCCGAGTCTCGCCGACTTGAAGCGAGCCTTTTTCCCGATGTGGCGCGGTACGATCTGCGGCTCATTATGCTCCCTTATTCCCGGCACTGGGCCGACGATCGCCTCGTTCGTCGCGTACGCGGCGGAAAAGAAGGTATCGAAAACGCCGGAAAAATTCGGCACCGGTCTGCTCGAAGGCGTGGTCTGCCCGGAGGCAGCTACTCATTCTTCGATTCAGGGTGACTTTATACCGACCATGAGCCTGGGTATCCCAGGCGACGCAGTCATGGCGCTCTTGCTCGGCGCCCTGATGATCCAGGGCATCGTGCCAGGCCCACAGCTCATTTCCCAGCATCCCGACATTTTCTGGGGCCTGGTGGCGAGCTTCTGGATCGGCAACATCATTCTCGTCGTCTTAAACGTTCCGCTGATCGGCATCTGGTGCAAGATGCTGGCGATCCCCTATCGCTTCCTTTATCCGAGCGCGATGTTTTTCGTGTGCATTGGCGTCTACGCCGCGAACAACGACTTTTTCCAAGTGGGTGAAGTCGCGGTGCTCGGCTTGGTGGGATACGTGCTGCTGCGCCTCGGCTTTCATCCCGCCCCGGCTGT
>JASHRW010000227.1 GCA_030037065.1 Xanthobacteraceae bacterium | reverse complement strand
CCGAAGAAAAAAAACCGGCGAATGCCGAGATGGTCCATCACCCCGAGCTGATCGTCGGCAAACGCGTCCCATGGATTGTCGACCGGGATCGGACCGGTCGACTCGCCGTTGTTGGCGTTGCGCTGGTCCATGGTGATCACGCGAAAGTCGTTCTTGAACTCCTCCGGGATGTTGATCACGGCAGTCGGCCAGTTGGCAATGCGCGAGTTCAGGCCGCCGCCGGGCGTCGCCAGCAGCGGAAAGCCGGTGCCGATCTCGGTGTAACGGATGCGGACGTTGCCCTTCTCGTAGAAACCGGTCTTGGCGCCGGCCGGCGCGCCCTGCGGTCGGCTCGAATCGATCATCGGCTTCCTCCCTCGTCATTGCCGCTGGCGGCCTTCCTTGTATCATAGGACATGGAATACGATGTCATCTTTGGCTCTGACTGCTCAATCCGGATCACAAAAAGGTGCGCAACTATGCTCGACAAGCCGACGATCAGAAACATGCTCGATGTGCCCGTGGTGAAGCGGATGCCGCGCGAGATCGCGCCCGGCGTGTTCTGGATCGGCGATTGTTTGGCGCAGCGCCACAAGGGCAAAGTCTACCACGGCTACAACGCTGCGTTTCTGGTCGCCGGCGCCGACGCCTCGATCCTGGTCGAGACCGGACACCCGAAGGACTTTCCGGTCATCGAGCGGCACATGAACGAGCTGTTCGCCCGCGGTGTCGCCCCACTCAAATATCTGTTCGTCACGCACCAAGAAACGCCGCATTGCGGCGGCCTCGGCCGCGTACTGAAGACCCATCCCGATTCGCTCCTCGTCGGCGACATCAGCGACTACCATCTCGCCTTCCCGCAATATGAACATCGCATGCGCTGGATGAAGGAGGGCGACGAGATCGACCTTGGCGGCCGCAGCTTCATGGCGGTCGAGCCGGTGATCCGCGACCTGCGCACCACGTACTGGGGCTTCGACACCAAGGAGCGCGTGCTGTTTCCCGGCGACGGCTTTGCCTACAGCCATTATCATGAGGACGGCCATTGCGGCTTGGTCGCCGAGGAGGCGGTGTCGCTCGACTTGCCCGACGTATCGTCGACCTTCGCCGACTTGGCACTGTTCTGGACAAAATTCGCCGACATGAACGCCTATTGCGACCGGCTCGATCATTTGATCGCGCAGCTTGGCGTGAAGGTCATCGCGCCGACCCACGGCCTGCCGATCACCGACGTCGCGGCGACCGTGCCGAAGGTGCAGGACGGCTTGAAAGCCGCGGCGCTGATGCCCGAGACGGGCACCAACGAGAAGGCGCCGGCGGCGGCATCGTAACCGGGCCGCTCGTTACTTTCCTGTCGGAAAATGCTCCGTATAAAACGCACCGTCGCGGCCGAAATACATCGCCTTGCGGCCTGAGATGAAGACTTCGTAGTGTGAGCAGCCTGCATCCATGATGCGGCGCAGGAACTCGGCATAACCAATTTCGCCGCGCTGGATCGCCTTGACGGTTGAGGCGACGCGGTCGGAATCGAATGCCGGCGCGATTGCCGGACCGTCCTTGAGCGGCAGCGCCTCGTCATGGGCCTCAGCGGCGGCGCCATAATAGGTCTTGCGCAGCTTCACCAGGTCGGCTGTGTAGGACCGCACGCCGGCGCCGAACAGTCGCCGCACGACTTCGGGAAACGGCGTATTGGCAAAACTTTCCTTCATGCATTCTTCGATTGTCTGCGTGTTCATAATGCTCACTCCTATTTGCTTGGGTTGATGGGATCGATGTTGTCGAGCGCTTCGAGCAGCCGGCGCAGCCCGCGCTGCAGTGATAAGACTTCCGCAGACGAGAGCTCGTTCGCCAACCGGGCGTGATAGCCGCCGGCCGCTTTGGTCAGCCGATCGAGAGCTGACTGGCCACGGTGGGTGAGGATCAGGTGCGGCGAAGCGCGGTGGTCGGGATTATCCCGATACTGCGCCGAACCTTCGGCAACCAAAAGGTCGGCGATGCGCTGCACGTTCTGCCGGGTGACGCCGAGCACGCGGGCGATCTGTGGCACCGTGTGTGGGGCGCCCGACGCCGCGCTCATCACCTGCCAGCGCGCCTGGGTCTGGCCGACGGTGCGGGCGATCGCCTCGCCGTATTCGCGCAGCCGTCCGGCCAGCTCGTAGATGTCGGCCACGATGATCGGCAGCAGGGCTTGTGGGCTGCTTGCAGGGCTCATGGTTCGATATTGTCATAATGACAATATATTGTCAAATACTATTTTCGCATCCCGCAAAAACGGGGGTGCAGTCGGCGGGGTCAAGCGCGCCGCTGGCGCGGCCGCGCTCGCCTTGCTAGGCATCGTTCGCCCGGCTCGCGCCGGGTTTTCCGGGGACGGGAGGAGAACGACATGGGTTACTTCGACGGCCTGACCAGCGGCAATTTCAAGACCGCAAAGGATGGGCGGAAACTATTCTTCCCTTGGGGCTATCTGGGCCGCGGTTACGTCCTCGCCTCGGAGCGCGACGGCGAGCGAATGCGCCGGCAGCTCAAGATCTACTACATAGTCATGCTGGCCGCGATCGTCGGCACATCGGGCGTCCATGCCTACATCATCTCAGCCGCCGTGGCAGTGCTGGCCATAATCTTTTACCTGATCTGGTCGCGCTATCAGGTCGCCGGACTGACGCCGTCCAGCGAAGGCCTCTCGTTCCGTGAAGCCTCGTCGTCGCAGGCGCGGGCGTTCGGCCCGCGAATCCTTTGGCTGCTGGAAATCTGCGCGCTCGTTTTCGTCGCCGGCGGCGTCTTTCTCTACGCCAACGATCCGGCAAGCCGACCGATCGCGCTGCTCACCATCGTGTTTTTCGGCTGCTGCGCGGCGCTGATTAGCTACCAATTGGTCATTCGCCGAAGGACCAAGGCGCCGTAACCACGATCTACCCGCCACCGCGGCCGATTCATGGCAGCGGCTTGCCGCGGACGTCAGCGGCGCGCTCGATCTTGATCAGCACGCCGATGCCGCTATCGGCGCCGACATGCGTTTGCTCGCGCGGCAGCAGCAGCTTGAATATAGCGTCATGCACCGGGCCGCTTTCGTGCAATTCGACCGTCCCGTAGAACCGCAAAAACCCCGACTCGAGAATGCCGTCGCGCTGCGCCTTGAAGTTGGCGTAGATGACGCAAACGCGTTTGTCGTGGCCGAGATTCTCCAGCGCTTGTTTTTTGGAGCGCTCCCAGTAGGCGAGATGGTTGTCGTCGAACACCACCATGCTGCCCTTCGGCGAGATATTGGGGCCGTTCGGCCCCTGGGTTGCGACAAGGCACGGCGCGCCGTCATCCCACGCGGCCCGGATGAGCGCTCTAAGCTTTTCGCTGATCGGCATGAAATATTTCTCCAGCTTGAGTTATCGAGTTCGCATCGCGAGCACCCGGTCCACCATCGTCCCGGCTTCGCCGAGATAATTGGCCGGATCGCACAGCCGCTGCAGCGCGGCGCGGTCGAGGTGCTTGGTGATTTCCTTGTTCTCGGCGAGGAGATCGACCAGCGGCCGGCCGGTGGCCGCCACCTGGCGGCAAATGTCGTAGACCAGGTCGTGGGCGTATTGGCGGCCGAGATGCGGGCCTAGCCCCATCATCACCGCCTCGGACACGATCAGACCCTTGGTGAGATCGAGATTGGCGCGCATCTTTTTCTCGTCGACCTGCAGGCCGGTGAGCACGAATTTGGTCTGCGCCAGCGCGCCGGCGGCGAGACAGAAAATCTCCGGCAGCACGATCCATTCGATCTCCCACGGGCCGGTAGCCCGCTCGTGGTCCTCGACCATGGCGTCGAGCAGCGCGGCGGCCTGCTGGCGCACCACCGCGGCAAGCGCGGTGATGTAGACCGACGAGATCGGATTGCGCTTCTGCGGCATGGTCGATGACGAACCGCGGCCTTCGTGGAACGGCTCATAGACTTCCTCTACTTCGGTCTGCATCAGCAGCTTGATGTCGAAAGCGATCTTGCCGCAGCTACCGGTGACGAGGCCCAAAAAGCAGCCGACCTCGGCGATGCTGTCGCGCACCGTGTGCCAGGCGATGGCCGGCTGGCCGAGTTTCAGCTCCCGCATCAGCGCGGCCTGCACTTCGAGGCCGCGGCCGCCAAGCGACGACAGCGTACCCGCCGCACCGCCGAATTCGCCGACCAGAACGCGCGAACGTAGCTCGCGCAGCCGCTGTTTGTGGCGCTCGAAGGCGGCCAGCAAGGTTGCCATCTTGTAGCCGAAAGTGATCGGCACCGCCTGCTGCAGGTTGCTGCGCCCCGCCATCGGCGTGTCGCGGTATTTGCGGGCGAGCGCCGCCAGCGCGTCGGCGATGCC
>JASHRW010000226.1 GCA_030037065.1 Xanthobacteraceae bacterium | reverse complement strand
TCTCGCTCGCTGAAGGGCACATTCCGGATGCGATCCGAAAGGTGGAGCGAGTGCGGTTCCCGCGGGCGGCCTCGCAAGCCGCTCCCGGGCGGTCCGGGTATCGTCCCCGCCGGCATTACGACCGGCGAGCCAGGTGCTTGGCTTAAGCGCGCTGCAAAGGCGAAGGTAACGCCTTCGTACTGCATCGCGCGAAGCGCGGCCTGGACCGGAGTCGTGCATGGTTCGCCCTGCGACGAGAGCCGCGACGGAGCGCCGAAAGGCGAGCGCGCCCGAAGCACTGTCAGGTGGCAACATCTGAGAGTGTGGCGCGCGCCGCGCCCGCAGCATCAGCAGACGGTAACGCCTACTGGTGTGGCGCGGCTCTTGACTATGCGCCTTCCGGCGCTCCGCCTCCTTATCTTTTGGGGGGGCCGTGGAATGGCTTGAGTAAAACTCGGGGCGCGAACGAAAAGCGCAGCGCGAGAACGGGAAATTATTTCCCCTCCCCGCCACGCGCTTCGCTCACGGGGGAGGGAAATTCACGCCGCTAGCAGCCCAACGAAGCCTTAGGTCTTCAACCGCCGGCCGCTTGCTCCATCGCCAGCGCAGCTTTCAGGCTGTCGAGATCGCGGTAGATCGAGGCGACCGCCAGGACTTTGCCGGCGCGCTCGTAGCGCACCACACAGTCGCGCTTCATCACGTCGCCGTCGATCGCGATCTCGTCCCAGCCTTCGGCATGGCCGACATAGTTAATCGGCACGTCGTAATGCTGGCTCCAGAAGAACGGCGCGAAGGCAAGCGGCGTGCGCTCGCCGAGCATATTGAGCGCCGCGATCTGCCCCTGGCGTTCGGCCACCACCCAATGCTCGACGCGGATGCGGGCGCCGCTGATGCGATCGGGCCAGCGCGCGATGTCGCCGGCCGCGTAGATGCCGGGCGCACTGGTCTCCATGGTTTCGTCGACGGTGACGCCCTTGTCGATTGCAAGCCCGGCCCGCTCGGCGAGCGCGAGGCGCGGGCGAACGCCGACGCCGATGACGACGAGATCGGCAGGAAGCGTGCCGCCGCTCTTGAGCGTCACGTCGGCATCGCCGATGGCGGTGACGCCGTTCTCGAGGTGAAAGCGGACGCCGTGCTCCTCGTGCAGGGCGCGGACGAAATCGCCGATCTCTGCCCCGAACACCCGTTCGAGCGGGCGCTTCTCCGGCGCGACGACGTGCACGGCGATGTCGCGCGCGCGCAGCGACGCCGCCGCTTCCAGGCCGATGAAGCTAGCGCCGATGACCACGACTTGTTTGGCGGAGGCCGCCGCGGCGATGATGGCGCGGCTGTCGGCGAACGAGCGCAAGACGTGTACGTGGCGTTTGTTCGCGCCGGGCAGGTCGAGCCACACCGGCTCGGCGCCGGTCGCCAGCAGGAGCTTGTCGAATGCAATCGTCTCACCGCCGGCCAGCGTCACCTGTTTGATCTTGGCGTCGAGCGCGGTGACCTCGGTATTGAGGCGGAGATCGATCTTGTTGTCGCGGTACCAATCGTCGCCGCGCAGCGGCACCCAATCCTCCGGCGCGCTGCCGGCGAGATAATCCTTCGACAGATTGGGCCGATCGACCGGCGCGGTGTCGTCATTGCTCAGTATGGTGATGGAGCCGGCAAAGCCGCGGCGCCGCAGCATCTCGGCCGCGGCAAAACCGGCCGCCCCGCCGCCGACGATGACAATGCGCTGCGCCGGCGCGGACGATTTCGGAAGTGCCGGCGGCTCCTTCTTATCGCGGACAAAAATCCTGCCGCCGCGCTCCTCGACGTGCCAGCAGCCGAGTGGACTAAGCGCCGGCGCCGCCAGCGCCTCGCCGGTTTCAAGGCTGAAATGAGCGTGATGCCAGGGGCAGCGGACGGTGTTGCCGACGAGGAGCCCCTCGGCGAGCGGCCCATGATAATGCGTGCAGTGCGCCGACACCGCGAACAAGTGGCCGCCGCGCCGCGCTAGCAGCACCGCCTCGTCGCCGACATGGCCGGACAGCATGGCGCCGGCGGCCAGATCGCCCGCCGCGATGCCGGCGACCAAATCGGGCCCGGAGGGCTTATTGCCGTTGTCCGCCATTCTTGTCCTCCTCTGCGGCTGATCGAGGCTTCCGTCTGTGCCAATAACAATACCGCAGACCGCAGCGAGTTGCGCTCGCAACGGCAAACGCGATCGCTTGACCGCGAGGCAGAGTGGGTGCGCTTGCTTTCGCCTCCCCTGCGGCCGATATAGGAGCCGGGAGGTTGGCGGTGGACGAGCCACTCGCCAACCGGGTCAGGTCCGGAAGGAAGCAGCCCTAACGAGCGCGGTTCGGGTCGCTCGTCAGCCTCCCACTTCTCTTAGCCTTTGAAGAGCCTCCTACGCCGTCACCCTGAGGTGCGAGCGGAGCGAGCCTCGAAGGGCAAACCCCATCCTTCGAGGCTCGGCCGTTTCACGGCCTCGCGCCTCAGGATGACGCCGAGTAAAATGCTGGAATGAACGACGCCACAACACCATCGACGCCTTATCGCGTGCTTGCGCGCAAATACCGGCCGTCAACGTTTGCCGACCTGATCGGCCAGGACGCCATGGTGCGCACCATCTCGAACGCGTTCGAGAGCGGGCGCATCCCGCAGGCCTGGATCCTCACCGGCGTGCGCGGCGTCGGCAAGACCACGACGGCGCGCATTTTGGCCCGCGCGCTCAATTACGAACTGCCCGACGGCTCGATCGCCGGTCCGACCGTGAACATGCCGGTGCTCGGCGTGCATTGCCAGACGATCATGGAGAGCCGCCACCTCGACGTGATCGAGATGGACGCCGCCTCGCACAACAGCGTCGACGACGTGCGCGCGATCAACGACGCCGTCCGCTACGCGCCGGTGTCCGCGCGCTACAAGGTCTACATCCTCGACGAAGTGCATATGCTTTCCGGCGCCGCCTTCAACGCGCTGCTCAAGACGCTGGAAGAGCCGCCGCCGCATGCGAAATTCGCGTTCGCCACCACCGAAATCCGCAAGGTGCCTATCACCGTGCTGTCGCGCTGCCAGCGCTTCGACCTGCGCCGGGTGGATGCGGCACTGCTGGTGAAGCACCTGCAAGCCATCGCGGAAAAGGAAAGCATTTCCACCGAACCGGAGGCGCTGGCCCTGATCGCGCGCGCCGCCGAGGGTTCGGTCCGCGACGCTCTTTCCTTGTTTGATCAGGCGATCGCACATTCCGGCGCCTCCGGCGCCGGCACTTCAACAGCAACTTTGGCCGGGCCGGTGCGCGCCGAGGACGTGCGCGGCATGCTGGGCTTGGCCGACCGCACCCGCGTCATTGATCTGTTCGAGGCCTTGATGCGTGCTGATATCGCGCGCGCTCTCGCCGAACTGCGCGACCAGTATGATACCGGCGCCGATCCGGCGATGATTTTGGGCGACCTCGCCGAGTTCACGCATTTCATCACACGGCTGAAAATCGTGCCGGCGCTCGCCGACGACGTGTCGCTCACCGAAGCCGAGCGGACGCGTGGCCGCGAATTTGCGACCAAGCTGTCGATGCGCGTGCTGGCGCGCACCTGGCAGATGCTGCTCAAGGGTATCGCCGAGGTCGAGGCCGCCGGGCGGCCGGTGGCGGCAGCCGAGATGGTGCTGGTGCGCATCGCCTATGCGGCCGATTTGCCGACCCCCGACGAAGTGATCCGCTCGCTCGGCGATGGCACGCGCGGCAATGGCGCCGGCGCCGGCAATGCGGGGCCTGCGCCGGGGCGCGCCGACGCACCGGCGCGCGCGCAGGCGCCTTCACGCGCAGAGCCGCGCGGCGCCCCGCGCGCCGCTTTGGCCTCGGCGCCGGCGATGATGAACGAGCCGCGCGCCGCCGAAGCGAGCGTGCCGACGCGCGCCGTCGCGAGTTTCGCGGAACTCGTCGCGCTCGCCGCCGAAAAGCGCGACGTCGCCATGAAAAGCGCGCTCGAGCGCGACGTGCGGCTGGTGCGCTTCGAAGACGGCCGGATCGAAATCGCGCTGGAAGAAAGCGCTGCGAAAACGCTGGTCGGCGAGTTGTCGAAAAAGCTTGCCGATTGGACCGGACGGCGCTGGATGGTCGCGGTCTCCGCCGAGCTGGGCGCCCCCAGCCTGCGCGCCCAGGCGGAAGCGCGCAAGGCCGAGCTGAAAGACGGCGTGCGCGGCGATCCGCTGGTGCAAGCGGTGCTCGCGCGCTTTCCCGGCGCCGAGATCATCGCCGTGCGCCCGCCGCCTGGCGCGAATGCAACCAATGCCGAGGACCTCCCGTTGGGTGGGCAACCCGAGAGCGACGCTGCGGAGGACGAGCCGTAGGGGTGGGGCCTTGTGCCCGCCCTGGATTTCGAGACGGGCGGCCACCATGGCCGCCCCTACGAGGATCGATAATGCCCGACTTCATGGACCTGATGAAACAGGCCTCCCAATTCAAATCGAAAATGGAGGCGATGCAAGCCGAGCTCGATCGGCTTGAGGTGCAAGGCACGGCCGGTGGCGGGCTGGTCGCCGTCGCGCTTTCAGGCAAAGGCGATCTGCGCAACGCCCGCGTCGACGATTCGCTGCTCAAGCCGGATCAGAAGGAAATTCTCGAAGACCTCATCGTCGCCGCCCACGCCGACGCCAAGCGCAAGCTGGAGTCTACCCTGCAAGAGAAAATGCAGGCGCTCACCGGCGGTCTGCCGCTGCCGCCGGGACTGAAGTTGTTTTGATGGCCATGAATAGCAGACGTAGGTGCAACACTTATTTTCCCTCCCCCCTTGTGGGGAAGGGTTGGGAGGGGGG
>JASHRW010000225.1 GCA_030037065.1 Xanthobacteraceae bacterium | reverse complement strand
AAGAAAGGACTCTCGAAAGCCGCAAAAAAGGCTGATCGGGTGGCTGCTGAAGGACTCGTCGGCTCGGCGCTCAATGCTGGCAAGGGCGTGCTGGTCGAGGTCAATTCCGAGACTGATTTCGTGGCGCGCAACGATTTGTTTCAGGGGCTGGTGAAGATGATCGCCAACGTGGCGCTCGACGTGGGCGCCGACGTTGCAAAGATTCTCGCCGCACGCATTGGCGATCGCACGGTCGCTGACGCGATTGCCGAAACCGTGGCCAAGATCGGCGAGAACATGACGCTGCGGCGCGCCGACGAGCTTTCAGTCGGCCGAGGCGTCGTGGCGAACTACATGCATAATTCGCCTGGCGAGGGTCTTGGCCGTATCGGCGTGATCGTCACCCTTGAGTCGGCCGGAAAGGCTGATGAGCTGAAAGCCGTCGGCCGGCAGGTCGCCATGCACGTGGCCTCTGCTAATCCACAGGCTGTCGAGCCGGCTGGACTCGCTGCGGCGTCCATCGCGCGCGAGCGCAATGTGCTGGCGGAAAAAGCCAAGGCACAGGGTAAGCCGGCCAATGTGGTCGAAAAGATCGTCGAGTCGGGCCTGAAGACCTTTTACAAGGAGGTCTGTCTGCTCGATCAACCGTTCATCTTTGACGACAAGAAGACCGTAGCCCAGGCGCTCAAGGAGGCCGAAGGCAAGGTGGGAGCGCCGATCAAGATCGGCGGTTTCGTACGCTTTGTATTGGGTGAAGGGGTCGAACGGCCAAGCGGCGACTTTGGCGGGGAAGTCGCGGCGCTTGCCGGCACGCACTGACAGTTTGCCGCTGTCTATTGTTGCGGGTAAATGCGCTGGCTCGTAGGCGAATCGATCCGTGCCAGCCGGTGCGCCGGCGTCGCGAACGGAAATTTTTATGGCGAAGCCGAAATATCGACGCGTCATCGTCAAGCTCTCTGGCGAAGCCTTAAGCGGGCCGGAGAAATTCGGCATTCATCAGCCCACGATCGACCGCTTCGCTAAGGATCTCATCGCCGCGCACGAACTCGGAATCGGCCTTGGCGTCGTGGTCGGTGGCGGCAATGTGCTCCGCGGGGCGCAGATTTCCGCGGACGGATTGTCGCGAACGACCGCGGACGTCATGGGCATGCTGGCAACCGTGATGAACGCGCTGGTTCTGGAGGCGGCCATCGAGCGGGCCGGGGTGAGCGCGCGCACCATGTCGGCGCTCTCGATGCCGCAGGTCTGCGAAACCTACGAACGCCAACGCGCGCTCCGCCACCTCGAAGATGATGTGATCATCGTCTTTGCCGGCGGCACCGGAAATCCCTACTTCACCACCGACACGACGGCAGTGCTGCGCGCCGCCGAAATGGGGTGCGACGCCGTTCTCAAGGCAACTGATGTCGACGGGGTCTATACGGCCGATCCCAAGCGGGATGCGAGGGCTACTCGCTACGAGCACCTCGACCACCAAGAAGCGCTCGATCGCCGGCTGAAAATCATGGATTCGACAGCGTTCGCGCTTGCCCAGGAAAACCGTATGCCTATCATCGTGTTTTCGATCCTCGACCAGGGCGCGATCGCCGACGTCCTGCGCGGGAAGGGGCATTTCACCGTCGTCGGGTGACGATCGGGTGTTTGCACAAACCCTGCCCGCCGCCCGCTAAAAGGCGAGGCGAAGTACGGCGGGGCCCGGCCGGGAGGGCCGAACGCGGAGGGCGCCATGGCAGCCAATGCATTTGATCTTAACGATCTCAAACGCCGCATGCAGGGAGCGCTCGCGTCGCTCAAGCAGGAGCTTTCGGGCTTGCGTACGGGGCGGGCCTCGACCGCATTACTCGACCATGTTCAGGTCGAGGCCTATGACAGCCATATGCCGCTTAATCAGCTCGCCACGATCAGCATTCCAGAACCGCGGCTGCTCAATGTTCAGGTCTGGGACCGCTCCGTTGTCCATGCGGTCGAGAAGGCGATCTCGGCCGCCAACCTTGGTCTCACTCCGTCGACGGAGGGCCAAGTCCTCAAATTGCGTATCCCCGAACTGAACGAAGAGCGCCGGCGGGAAATCGTCAAAGTGGCTCACAAGTATGCCGAAGCTGCGCGTGTTGCCGTGCGTCACGTGCGCCGCGACGGGCTCGATCTCCTCAAGAAGTTGGAAAAGGATCACAAGATCAGCGAGGACGAACAAGAACGGCAGGCCGCAGAGGTGCAGAAGGCGACCGATTCTTCGATCGCCGAGGTGGAAAAGATGCTTGCCGGCAAGGAAAAGGAGATCATGACGGTTTGAGTAACGCTGCAAGCTCGACAGAAGCGGCGAACGAGCCGCTGCAAGCAGGGAGCGACAGCTTCGCGATCCCGCGGCACGTCGCCATCATTATGGATGGCAACGGACGGTGGGCCGCCGCGCGCGGGTTGCCGCGGGTCGAGGGTCATCGCCGCGGTGTTGAGGCATTGCGCAAAACCGTGCGCGCGGCGGCCGACCTCGGCATCTCGTATGTGACGATCTTTTCCTTCAGTTCGGAAAACTGGACGCGGCCGGCCTCTGAAATCAAGGATTTGCTTGGATTGTTGCGGCGCTTCGTCCGCAACGACCTTGCCGATCTGCACAAGAGCAACGTGCGCGTTCGGATCATCGGCGAGCGCGACGACCTCGATCGTGACATTCGCCTTATGCTGGAAGAAGCGGAAGATTTGACTCGCAACAATGACGGCCTCACGCTCGTTGTGGCGTTCAATTATGGGGCTCGTCAAGAAATTGCGCGTGCGGCGCGCCGGCTTGCGTACGAAGTGGCTGCCGGTCGGCTCGCGGCGGATGCCGTTACGCCGGAATTGCTGACGCGTCAGCTCGACGCATCGGATGTGCCCGATCCCGACGTGATTATCCGAACGAGCGGTGAGCAGCGGCTGTCGAATTTTCTGCTCTGGCAGGCGGCCTATAGCGAACTCGTGTTTGTGCCGATCAATTGGCCTGATTTCGACCGGTCCGCGCTCGAGGCCGCCATTGCCGAGTATCACCGACGCGAGCGTCGTTTCGGCGGCCTGATTGCTCAGACCGGATCGTGATCACGCTGCCTAATCGCGATGCGGGCACCGAGACAGGCGGCTCGCGGGTCGGCGCGGGTGCGCGCAACCTCTTGCTGCGCATCGCATCAGCCGCCGTGCTGGCGCCTATTGTGCTCGCGGCAGCCTATCTGGGTGGCTGGTTCTTTCTCGTTCTTTGCGCACTTAGCGCGAGTGCCATTCTCTGGGAATGGACACGGTTGGTTACCGGCCGATCCGACCTGCACATCCTGGCGCCTGGCGGCACCGTATTGGCGGCAGCCGCTGCCCTGGTGGGCGCCAACGCGCCTGTCATAGCGACAGTCGCAATCGCGGCAGGGGCGGTATTGGCCGGCATTGCCGCTCTGGCCGAGACCTCACGAAACGCGCAGGATCGCGGCTTATGGGCGGCAGGTGGCGTTGTGTATGCTGGAGTTGCCTTTCTCGGGCCGGCGCTATTACGCAGCGGTACCGAACTCGGCTTCGAGGCATTCCTGTTTTTGGCCGCCACGGTATGGCTGACTGACACTTTCGCCTATTCAGTCGGTCGCGCTATCGGCGGCCCGCTGCTGTGGCCCCGGGTGAGCCCGAACAAGACCTGGGCGGGGGCGATTGGCGGTCTCGTCGGGGGGCTTGCCGGGGGCACCCTAGTCGCTTATGCGGGCGGAATGGGTCGCTTGGCGGTGGTAGGGGTAATCGCGTTGCTGCTTTCAGCCTTGGCGCAAGCGGGCGACCTCATCGAATCCGCGATTAAGCGGCATTTTGGCGCCAAGGATACAAGCCAACTCATCCCCGGCCACGGCGGATTGATGGACCGGCTTGACGGCTTCCTCGTTGCCGCTCTGGCCGCCGTGGTCATCGGGATTCTCCATCAAGGAACCTATGCTCCCGCCCGCGGCTTGCTGGTATGGTAACGGCATGACGAAGACCCGGCCGTTGGCGAAGATCGGACTGGCGGTGGCGCCCCGTACGGTGACGCTTCTTGGTGCCACCGGCTCGATCGGGTCGAGCACGATCGATCTGTTGCGGCGTGATCCTGCCCGCTACCGGGTCGAGGCAGTCACCGCGCACCGCAACGGTGCGGCACTGGCGCGCCTTGCGCGCGAATTGGGCGCGCGCTTCGCGGCGGTAGGCGATCCTGACGCCTATCTCGAATTGAAGGCTGGCCTTTCCGGCTCGCACATTGAATTGGGTGCAGGGCCGGAGGCCGTCGTCGAAGCCGCCGAGCGGCCGGCCGAATGGGTCATGGCAGCGATTACCGGCGCTGCAAGTCTTAAGCCCACACTCGCCGCGGCCGAGCGCGGCGCTACCGTGGCGCTCGCCAACAAAGAGTGTCTGGTCTGCGCAGGTGCTCTATTCATGCGGCGTGCCGCCGCGGCCGGGGCTACGGTGTTGCCCGTCGATTCGGAGCATAATGCAATCTTTCAGGCGCTCAGCGCCGGCCGCCGCAAAGACGTTCGGCGTATCATACTCACCGCCTCCGGCGGCCCATTCCGCACCTCTTCGCTCGAAGCGATTCGAAGAGTGACGCTGGAGCAGGCGCTAAAGCATCCAACCTGGTCGATGGGCCCGAAAATCACGATCGATTCGGCAACGCTGATGAACAAAGGCCTCGAGCTAATCGAGGCTCGGCATTTATTTGGCTTGGCGCCGGAGGAATTGGACGTTGTCGTGCATGCGCAATCCGTCATCCATGGTCTGGTGGAATTTCGCGACGGCTCGGTGATTGCGCAGCTCGGCTCGCCCGACATGCGCATCCCGATCGCCCATTGCCTCGCCTATCCCGAGCGCATGGGGACGCCGGCCCAACGGCTCGATCTTGCTCGCATTGCGACGCTGACTTTCGAGGAGCCCGATCCGGTGCGCTTCCCGGCGTTGCGCATCGCCCGGCGCGCGCTTGTAGCCGGCGGCGGCGCCCCGACTGTTCTCAACGCCGCAAATGAGGTCGCCGTCGCCGAATTTGTCGGCGGTCGGCTCGGGTTTACCGGAATACCGGCGCTGGTTGAGGCTACGCTCGATGCTGCGGGGCGAAGCGGCACCATGGCGGAACCGCAATCGGTCGAGCAGGCCGTCGAAATTGACCATAATGCGAGAAGGCTCGCTGCCAACCTCTTGCCCGAAATTGCCGCAATGGCATCCTAGTCAGGTCTTAAGTTGGGACGTTCGGGGGCTCGGGACGCGTCATGGGGTCGGAAATCCTGTCCTTTTTGCATGTTCTCGTTGTGCGGGACGTCCTGCACTACCTTGTTCCGTTTCTGTTCGTCCTAAGCCTTGTCGTTTTTTTTCATGAATTAGGCCACTTCCTGGTCGCTCGATGGTGTGGCGTGCGGATCCTGGCATTTTCTATCGGTTTCGGCCCAGAACTCGTCGGATTCCACGATCGCCATGGAACACGATGGAAAATTGCGGCAGTACCCCTCGGCGGCTACGTTAAATTTTTCGGCGACGAGAATGCCGCGAGCACTCCGGATAGGACGCGTCTCGCCGACATGGATGCCGGCGATCGGGCGCAAAGCTTCATCTTTCAGCCGTTGCCGAAAAGGGCGGCCATTGTCGTCGCTGGTCCGCTGGCAAATTTTGTTTTGGCGATAGTGATTTTTGCCGGGATCCTCGTGTTCTACGGCGTGCAGACAATAAGTGCGCGCGTCGACGAGGTGCAGCCGGGAAGCCCGGCAGCGGCGGCGGGCTTTCAGCCGGGCGATCTGGTCCTTGATATCGACGGCCACAAGATCGCCGATTTTGCCGACATGCAGCGCATCGTTGCCGATAGTGCCGGCAAGACCTTGCAAATCACCGTCGAGCGAAAGGGTACCGACATCGTCCTCAAGGCGACCCCTCAGCTCCGCGAGGAAAAGGACATTTTCGGCAATGTCCACCGCATCGGCCTGCTCGGGATCAGACGTTCGCCGGCACCGGGAGATGTGAAGTATCAGCCGGTTTCGCCGCCTCGGGCCGTGTGGATGGGGGTGCAAGAAACCTGGTTCGTGGTCGACAAGACGTTAACCTATATCGGCCGCGTGATCATCGGCCGCGAAGCCGCTAATCAGCTTGGCGGTCCGATCCGCATTGCGCAGATGTCGGGTGAGGTAGCGAGCATTGGCTTCGTTGCGCTCATCCACCTCGCTGCGGTGCTTTCGGTTTCAATCGGACTACTCAACCTGTTTCCGATTCCGCTGCTCGACGGCGGTCATCTTTTGTTCTACTCGATTGAAGCGATGCGCGGTCGGCCGTTGTCTGATCGGGCCCAGGAAGTTGGTTTTCGCATCGGTTTTGCAATCGTCATCATGTTGATGATATTTGCAACTTTCAATGACATCGTTCACCTAAGGGCGTCGTGATGGGACGCAATAACGATTGGGATTGATGCGGCGAGCAACAATGCAACGAGGAAACGAAGCGAACGGATGATGATGCCGAGCCGAAGAGGATCTTAAGCGACCCGCCAGTTGGGGGCGGCCACAAGGGGAATGAGGGCGCTTTGCGCATGAACATGTGGGTGCGGGTGAGACGAGGGCTAGTCATGGCCGGCTTGCTCCTCGGAGTGGGTTTTGTTGGCTTTGCGTCTGACGTGGCGTTTGCCGCGCCGAGACAGACGTCGGCGGCGACTGAGATCGTGGTGCAAGGCAACCGTCGCATCGATGCCGACACCATCCGCAGGTATTTCAAGGCGGCGCCGGGGAAGCATCTGGATGCTGACCAGATCAATGCCGGGATCAAGGCGCTCTATGCCTCTGGCCTGTTCGAGAACATCAACGTCACCACACAGGGCAACCGCGTGATTGTGTCGGTGGTGGAGGCGCCGGTGATCGACCGGGTCGCTTTCCAGGGCAATCATCGGATTAAGGACGAGCAGCTCCAGCAGGAAATTCAATCGAAGGCGCGCGGTACGCTGTCCAAGCCCGCAGTGCAGGCGGACACCGAGCGCATTATCGACATCTACCATCGTGCCGGGCGTTTCAATGTCACTGTCGTTCCGGAAATCGTTAGCCGGCCGAACAACCGCGTCGACCTGATCTTTGTCATCAACGAGGGTGAAAAGACCGGGGTCAAGGAGATCGATTTTATCGGCAATCACGCCTTTTCCAGTTGGCGGTTGAAGGACGTGATCAAAACCAATGTCTCGAATCTCCTTAGCTTTCTGCAGACCACGGACGTCTACGACCCCGATCGCATCGAGGCCGATCGCGACCTGTTGCGGCGCTTTTATCTCCAGCACGGCTATGCCGACGTGCAAGTCATTTCCGCGACCGGAGTCTACGACCCGGCCAGGAAAGGCTTCATCATCACCTTCACGATCGAGGAAGGGCCGCGATACCGCTTCGGTAAAATCGACATTCAATCAAACGTGCGCGCGGTGGACGCTAATTCGCTGCGTTCGATTTTGTTGACGCACCAGGGCGATGTCTACAACGGCGACGCCGTTCAGAAGACCGTGGAAGCCCTCACCGTCGAGATGGCACGGCGCGGTTATCCGTTCGGCACCGTGCGGCCGGAGGGCAACCGCGATCCGCAGACGCGAACGATCGGTGTGACCTACGTCATCGACGAGGGCACGCGCGCCTATATCGAACGCATCAATATCATCGGCAACACCAGAACCCGCGATTACGTGATCCGGCGCGAGTTGGATATCAATGAGGGCGATCCGTACAACCGCGCGCTGCTTGATCGCGCCGAACGGCGCATCAAGAACCTCAATTTCTTCAAAGACGTCAAGATCACCACCGCACCGGGCTCGGCGCCGGACCGCGTGATCGTCAATATCAACGTGACCGAGCAGTCGACCGGCGACTTCTCGATCATGGGCGGCTACTCGACGGCGGAAGGCTGGATGGTGGAGGCCTCCGTTTCCGAACGCAATCTGCTCGGCACCGGGCGCTTTGCCAAAGCCTCCGCGACCTATGGGGAATATATTCGCGCCGCCGAACTCGATTATGTCGAACCGTATTTCCTCGATGAGCGCTTGAGTGGCGGCGTCAGTCTATTCGCAAAGCAGACACTGCCCAACAGCTATTTCTCCTATGGGACGGAATCGATCGGCGGCACACTGAAGCTTGGCATTCCGCTTCGCGAAGACTTGTCCGTGCAGCTGCGATATTCACTCTACACGCAGTCGATCCAACTGCCGTGGTATCTTAACGACTGTAACAATATCAATCCAGACAACTCCACCACGTTTCCGACGCCAGCCGCAATATCCGCATCCGGATCTCCTTTTGCGAGCGACAGCAACTGTCTCACGTATGGGCAGACTTCGCTTCCCATCCGGGAGGAACTTGGACTGGGTACGCGCCTAACGTCGAGCGCAGGATATGGAATTGTCTATAACACGCTCGACAACAACAAAAATCCCACCAGCGGCATCAATCTTAATTGGGGCCAGGATTTCGCCGGGCTCGGCGGCGATGCGAACTACCTACGTTCGGTCGTTGACTTTCATAGCTATTATCAGCCTATCTCCGATCTCACCGGCATCCTCCATCTGCAAGCCGGCAACATTTTGGGGTTGCAGAATTGCCCGACGTCGGGTTCTTGCGTTTCCAACAACGACTACGTGAGCATGTTGGACGACTTCAAGATGGGGCCCAATCTGGTTCGCGGTTTTGCGCCGGCAGGCATTGGGCCGCGTGATGTCACCAATTATCCGTTCGGGTATGGGACCGGTGACGAAATCGGCGGGACGATGTACTGGGGCGCCAGCCTCGAATTCGATTATCCACTGTACTTCATGCCCAAGGATTCCGGTTTTACTGGCGGGGTATTCGTCGATAGCGGCTCGGTATGGGGGTATAGGGCCGAGACCCAGAATCCGGCGACCGGGGAAATCTTCGAACCGGTCACTTCTAGCGGTGTCAATATTGCCTGCGCACCGACAATGCCGGCCGGAGCAAAAGGGGATGGTTGCGGCATGCTATACGAGGATGGTGCCGCGGTGCGCGCATCGGTCGGCATCAGCCTGATCTGGAACTCGCCATTCGGTCCGCTGCGCTTCGATCTCGCCTACCCGTTCTTGAAACAGTGGTATGACAATACTCAGTATTTCGCGTTCGGCGGCGGAACGCATTTTTGATGCGCCCACTCGACTCTTCGCGGATGGACGCATGGCGGCGCTGGGACGAGGAAATTGCGAGCTGACGGTCGGCCAGATTGCGACGTTGACGCGCTCGAAGCTATTGGACGGCGCGCCGGTGGATCGTCGCATCAGCAACGTCGCGGCGCTGGATATCGCCGGTCCGACCGACATCGCATTCTTGGAGGATGAAAGGCATCGGCCCGAATTGACAGTCACCCATGCCGGCGCATGCTTCATGGCGCCGCACTTTGCCGCCTCGGCGCCGCCTGGTCTCGCGGTGTTACTGAACGAGGCGCCCTACTTGGCCTTCATTACACTGACCCAAACGCTCTTTCCCGGCGACATGCGCCCGTCATCGCTGTTCGAATCGGCAGGACGCGCAGCAGGCGCGCATGTGCATGCCTCGGCGCGGATAGAAGTGGGCGTTTCCATAGATCCACTCGTCGTTATCGGACCGCGTGCCGAGGTCGGCGCCGGTACGGTGCTGGCCGCCGGAGCCGCGCTCGGCCCGGATGTTTGCGTTGGACGTCAGTGCGTAATCGGTGCCGGCGTCACGATCATGCACGCCTTGATCGGCGATCGCGTCATCATTCATCCCGGCGCGCGCATCGGCCATGACGGGTTCGCGCATCTGTCGGATCGGCGAGAGCACGGCAGGATTCCACAGATCCGGCGGGTCATAATTCAAGATGACGTCGAGATCGGCGCAAACGCGACCGTCGACCGCGGCTCGTTCCGCGATACGGTCATCGGCGAGGGCACCAAGATCGACAATCTCGTGCAAATCGCGCACAACGTGAGTATCGGCCGGTATTGTGTGGTCGCCGCCCAGGCAGGCATAGGTGGCAACACGACGGTCGGAGACTTTGTCATGATCGGCAGCCAGGCCGGCATTGATGGGAATATCGCAATCGGCGAAGGCGCCATGCTCGCGTGGCGCAGCCGAGTGCGGTCGGATATTCCGAGCGGCGCTTGCTTCGGCAATGCGTCGGCGGAGTCGCACGGGGCGAACGATGAATGCTGAATCCCTCGAAGCAGCTGAGATCCGTGACATTCTGCGGCTATTGCCGCATCGCTATCCATTCGTCATGGTAGATCGCATCATCGATATTCGCGGCGACGAGAGCGGGATCGGCATAAAGAACGTCACCATCAACGAACCGCAATTCCTCGGCCATTTCCCGGAAAATCCGGTGATGCCCGGCGTGCTGGTGATCGAGGGAATGACGCAAACCGCAGCGGTGCTGGTGCTCCGGCTTCTGCAATTGCGTGAGTCGCGCTCCATGTTTCTCATTACCATTGACAAAGCGAAGTTCCGGCGCCCGGCGGTGCCCGGCGACAGGCTGGAATATCACGTGCGCAAGTCGGCGCATCGCCGCTTCATGTGGTGGTACCAGACCGAAGCCAGGATCGGTACCACGGTCGTCGCCGAGGCGGTGCTCGGCGCAATGATTGGCGAGGTCAAAACGTGATCGATCCGACCGCGCGCGTAGCCGAAGGCGTGCGCATGGGCGAGGGCGTCGAAATCGGGCCTTACTGCATCATCGGACCGCGGGTCGAAATCGGCAATGAAGTGCGTTTGATCGCCCACGTTCACGTCACCGGTGTCACCCGGCTTGGCGACGGCACCATCGTCTATCCGTACGCTTCGCTCGGCACGCCGCCGCAATCGGTGCACTATCGCGGCGGAGCGACACGGCTGGTAATCGGACCGCGCTGCGAACTGCGCGAAGGCGTCACTATGAATATCGGCACTGAAGATGGCGGCGGGTTGACCAGCGTCGGCGAGGGTTGTTTGTTCATGGTGGGCTCACACGTCGGGCACGATTGTCAGGTCGGCAATGCGGTGACGTTTGCCAACAACGTCGTCCTCGGCGGACACGTCTCGGTGGGCGACCACACCGTTTTCGGCGGACACGCGGCGGTGCACCAATTCGCCCGCATTGGCGAGGGCGCCATGGTGGCGGGATTGTCGGGCATATCGGGGAACCTCATTCCGTTCGGCTACGCGCGCGGCCCCATCGCGAGGCTCGCGGGGCTGAACTTGGTCGGACTGCGGCGGCGCGGTGCGACACGCGCCGATTTGCAAAGGCTCAATCGCGCATTTCGTGCCCTGTTCTTCGAGGAGGGCGTATTTGCCGATCGACTTGATGCAGTGGCGCGCCAGTTTAGCGGCGATCTCTTGGTGGAAAAAATTATCACATTTGTCCGGGCTGGCGGTAAGCGGCCGTTGGTAACGCCGCACGCGCGACGCGACGGCGGGGAACCCGGTGAGAATGCAGGCTGATGCACGAGCGACGGTTGGTCACGCGCCGCTTAGCGGAGCGGCCGGGGAATCGATCGCGATCATCTGCGGCGGCGGCAGTTTTCCCGGCGCGGTCGCCGATGCCGTCCTGCGCAGCGGTCGCCGACCGGTAATGTTTGCCGTCAAAGGCTGGGCCGAACCGAGCGTCGTCGATCGCTACCCGCATCACTGGCTGTCAATCGGTCAGGTGAGCGAGTTTTTCCGTCTTGTGCGCGCCGAGGGGTGCCGAGAAGTGCTGCTGATCGGCACCATATTCCGGCCACCGCTCAGTCAGATCCGTTTGGATTGGCACGCGATTCGGCTGCTACCGCGACTAATTCACCTATTTCGCGGTGGAGACGATCGGCTGCTAGCTGGCCTCGCCAGGGTAGCAGAAGAGCGCGGTCTGCGAATCGTTGGGGTCAAGGACGTTGCACTAGACATTATCGTGTCAGAAGGAGTGCTCGGCCGGCATCGGCCGTCACCGCGCGACCAAGCTGACACTGCGCATGCACTAGCGCTTCTTGCCGCGCTTGGACCGTTCGACGTTGGGCAGGCTGCAATCGTCGCCGACCACCATGTGTTGGCAGTGGAGGCTGCCGAAGGCACTGACAATATGCTGGCGCGCGTGGCCGAATTGCGTGGGCAGGGACGCGTGACCACGCCGCAGCGCGTCGGCGTGCTGGTAAAAGCGCCAAAACCTGCGCAGGACCGTCGGCTCGATTTGCCGGCGATCGGCCTGCAAACTGTGAGCAATGCTGCACGCGCTGGGCTTGCCGGGGTGGCGGTCGCTGCCGGGAACACGATCATTGCTGACGCGGCCGAGGCCGTCGCCGCAGCCGATCGCGCCGGACTGTTTATTGTCGGCGTGCCCGAGGGGCGGGCATGATGACGAGCATGCTGCAGCCGCGACCACTTTCTCTGTATTTGGTCGCCGGCGAGGAATCGGGCGACGCATTGGGGGCGACGCTTATTCGCGCGCTGCGCGAGCGCGCACCTGGGCGGCTCCATCTTACCGGCGTCGGCGGCCGGGCAATGGCTGCTGTCGGAATCGAAAGCCCTTTTGCCATCGAGGATCTGTCCATCGTGGGCTTTAATGCCATTCCTCGCCGCCTGCCGACGATTTTACGCCGCATCCGCGAGACCGCCTCAGCGATTATCGCCGCGCAGCCGGATGCTCTTATCATTATCGACAGCCCGGATTTTACCCACCGGGTTGCGCGTCGCGTGCGTCGTCAGGCGCCGTCGATTCCCATTTTCGATTATGTGTCGCCGACGGTTTGGGCCTGGCGACCTTGGCGGGCCCGCTCGATGCGCGCCTATGTGGATTGCGTGCTTGCCATATTGCCGTTCGAACCGGCAACGCATCTGCGGCTCGGCGGGCCGCCCTGCATCTACGTTGGCCATCCAATGATCGAAAGGGTCCCTGAGCTGCGGCCTAATGCGGATGAGCTGCAGCGGCGGCGGAGTGATCCGCCGCTGATTCTCGTGCTTCCTGGCAGCCGTTCCAGTGAGCTGCGCCGGCTGCTGCCGACGTTCGGCGCGGCGATTGCGCGCGTGGTCGAGCGTGTTGGGACCATGGAATTGGTGCTGCCCACCGTGCCGCATCTGCTGACGCGGGTGCGCGACGGCGTTGCCGGATGGCCGCTGCAGCCGCGCATCGTCGTCGATCCGGCGGAAAAGTGGGTCGCATTTCGCTCGGCGCGAGCGGCCCTCGCTGCATCCGGCACCGTTACGCTCGAATTGGCGCTGGCGGCAGTCCCGACCGTCGCGGCCTATCGGCTGTCGCTGATCGAGGAGCTCATATTCCGCGCCGCGCGGACGCCTGAAATTTCGACCGTCATTCTCGCCAACCTGGTGCTTGGCGAGAAGGTTGTTCCGGAATTTCTGCAGCAGGAGTGCACGGCGGAAAAGCTCGCTGAATCCCTCGTTCCGCTGCTGTCCGACACGCCGCAGCGGCAGCGGCAGATGGCAGCTTTTCAGCAACTCGATGCGATCATGGGTATCGGCACCACCTCGCCGAGCGGGAAGGCTGCGGCCGTCGTCCTTGATGCCGCGCGCCGCGGCCGCCGTGGTCCCATAGCCGTCGGCGCAATGGCGACATCATGCTAAGCCCGGCGCACACCACCCAAGTCTCGGCCTACCATCGTAGCCGCCGTTCTGCTAAGGGCGCTGGCAGGTCCTCCCATTTTTGCCCAACAGCCAAGCGACCCGCGTGAGTCCAGCGAAGAAAAATCCGTACCGGAAATCTCATATTCGCGCCGCGATCACCGGTGTGTGCGGCTATGTGCCGCCCGACGTACTGAGCAATGCCAAGCTCGCGCAAATGGTCGACACCAGCGACGAGTGGATCGTCGCGCGCACCGGCATCAAAGAACGGCACATCCTGACCGGCAAAGGGCTCGGCACCTCGCACATGGGCGCGGAGGCGGTGCGTGGCCTGTTGGCCAAGACCGCAACCGCACCCGGCGAAATCGATCTGTTGATCTGTGCCACCACCACGCCCGATTTTGTCTTCCCTTCGACCGCCAATCTGATCTGCGACATGTGCGGCATCCGCAATATTGGCAGTTTCGACGTGCAAGCCGCATGCTCCGGCTTCGTTTATGCGCTCACCATTGCCGCGCAATTCGTCGAAACCGGAAAGTATCGCAAGGTCGTCGTGGTTGGTGCCGACAAGATGTCGGCGATCATCGATTATACCGATCGGAAAACCTGCGTGCTGTTCGGCGATGGCGCTGGCGCGGTTCTGCTCGAGCCAAGCCGCAAGTACGGAATCATCGATTCCGTGATTTCCTCAGACGGCTCCGGCATGCAGCACCTGCATCAAAAGGCCGGCGGCAGCCGCCTGCCGCCGACGGCAGAAACGGTGGCCAAGCGTCTTCACTACGTTCATCAGGAAGGCGCCACCGTCTACAAGTTTGCGGTTGCGCGCATGGCCGACGTCGCTGCCGCGCTGATGAAGCGCAATTACCTGTCGAGCCAAGATATCGATTGGCTGGTGCCGCACCAAGCCAACAAGCGCATCATCGAGTCGACCGCCGAGCGCATGAAATTGCCGGCAGACCGGGTCATGATCACGATCCACAAATACGGCAACACGACCAATGCCACGATCCCACTTTGCTTGTGGGATTACGAGAGCAAGCTCAAGCCCGGCGATCGCCTGCTGCTGGCAGCCTTCGGCGGCGGCTTTACGTGGGGCGGAGCGTATTTGACCTGGGCGTACGACGGGCGCTGAAGGTCGGGTTCATAATATTCCGTTTAACGACAAGACAGCTTGCTCCTACCGGCGCTCCTTGGCGTGGAAAATGACTGGCAAGCTGAACGTCAGCCCATCGTCGGCCACGAGCGGCGGCGGCGGCGGCACCGGGCTCGCGCGCTGCAGCATGGCGAGTGCGGCGGCGTCGAAGGCCGAGTCGCCCGAGCCCGTCACGATTCGCGAGGACAACACATGGCCGAGGCGGTCGAGCACAAAGCTCACGACGACTTGCGCGTTCCGGTCGCTGCGATCATCCGGATAGCGTTTGTATTTGTTGAAATGTGCGGCCAGCTCCTTCTCCCAGGTGACGCGCTCCCGCACCGCGCTCTGGCCGGTCCCTTGCGAGGGCGCGACCGAGCGCGGCGACTGCCGGGCGTTCTCGACGGTAGGAGTCGCTGTCGCCTCGACCGCGATAGATGCCTGTGAAGGCTCGGCTTGCACAGAGGCTTTCTTCGGGTCGATGTCCTTGAGCGGCTTAGTATCGTCGGGCGATACTACCCGGTCCGGATCGTCGGTCTCGGTCGGCGTGGCCTTGGGCAGGTCGGTCTTTTCGACCACTGTCTTCTGTTCGATCACCTCCGGCGCCGCAGCCGAGGCGTCGGTATCGGGGCCGACCGGCAGATCGGTGGGCTCGAGCCGCGGCGAAACCAGTTCAACGCCGATCTCGATCGCAGGCGCGCCGAGGTCTTGCGTGTCGTCCGGTCGCATCGCGCCGAACGCCAGCGCGATACAGGCGGCGTGGATCGCAACCGCGCCGAATGCTGAGACTATCCAAACTGTCCGCGTCAGCTGTAGCGCCATCTCCTGAGCAAGCCTTTATGGTCTTCTTCCGGGCCCCTCTACGGCGTCGTCAACGCCGCGTCGGGCCGGCCATGGTCCTGAGGCACGCCTTCAAGCGCAACCAGCGCGATCTTCGAATAGCCGCCAAGACGCAGGCGTTCGAGCACGTCCATCAATTCGCCATACGGCACGCCGCGGTCTGCGCGCAGGAAGATACGTTGATCCTTACCGTTGGCGGACATGGCATCGAGCGTGCGGACCAGATCGACGCGCTTGACCGGTGTCTCGTTGATAGCGACGGCAAGATCAGCCTGGATGGTAACGTAAGTTGGCTTATCCGGCCTTTTGTCAGGCATCGCAGTGGCCGTCGGCAGATCGACCGGCAGGTCCACGGTCGACAGCGGCGCTGCCACCATGAAAATGATCAGAAGTACAAGCATGACGTCGATGAACGGCGTGACGTTGATGTCGTGTGCCTCTTCGAAATCGTCCTCTTCATCGTCGTCGAGATCGCCGAGCACGACGGCCATGGTTTACTCCGCGGCGCGCGAGACAATCCGGCCGCGGAAGCGGTCGAGGTCGCGCGACAACAGCCGCCCGACGGCGCCGGAGCCGCGTCCGACGAGGTCCAGATAGCTTTTGGTGGCGCGGGAGAAGTGATTGTAGATGATGACGGCAGGAATGGCGGTGGCGAGGCCGATTGCGGTGGCGAGCAGCGCTTCGGCAATTCCCGGCGCGACCACTGCGAGATTAGTCGTCTGTGCCTTCGAAATGCCGATGAAGCTGTTCATAATCCCCCATACCGTTCCGAACAGGCCGACGAACGGCGCGGTGGCGCCGATCGTCGCAATGATGGCCATGCCCGAGCGCACGGCACGAGCCTCCATCCGCACGATTTCGGAGAAGCGCGAGGCGGCGCGCTCCTTGACTCCGGCGTCCTCGGCGGAAGCGTCCGACAGCTGAATCTCCTGCACCGCCGCCGCCAGCAATTCCGACAGCACATTGACAGTCGATCCCAACGCCAATTGCGCCTCGCCAAGAGAGCGGATGTTGGCGATCCGCGCCAGCGCCGCGCTCGTGCCTTTTCGCGCCCGGGTGAGCAGGAAGGTCTTCGCCAAAAACAACGTCCAGGTCACCAGCGACGCAAAGACCAAGCCGAGCATGACAGCCTTGACCAAAATGTCGGCTGACTGAAACATCGACCAGGGCGACAGTTCCTGCAGCGGGCCGATGCCGTCAGCGGGCCGCGCCGTGGCTGGGTGCGTGTCGGTGGCGGCAGCAGGGGCCGGGTTTGATGGCGCGACGCTCGGCGGCGCTGATCGTGGCGGCACGACGATGCCCCTCGGCTGTTGAGCGCTCGCCGGCGGCATGATCGTCACCTGTTGCCCCGCGCCGGTCGCTGGCTGCGCCCACGTCGACGCTCCTGAGACCACGATCGACAGGGCGACCGCCGCAACGCCCACCAACTGTGAGAGCGATGTCATTCCTTGGTCTACGTTTGTCCCACCCTCAGATGCTGAGGCCGAAGTGCATCAGCGTCTCGACTAGGCGACAGCCGTTCTGCGGTGCAGAGTCTGACGCACCTCGAAACCCTCGAACTTAGGATGCTCCAGATATAACGGGCCGGTAGCGTTGTTCCCGGCGCGGGCATGCGCGGCGCGGAATTCCTCCGATTTGGTCCACGCTTCGAAGGTCGCTTTGCTCTGCCACACCGTATGCGAGGAATAGAGCGTGTGATCTTCTGCCTCGGGACCCTTGAGCAGATGGAATTCAATAAAGCCGGGCATCCGCTCCAGGTAGGTGTCGCGGTTGAGCCAGACCTTCTCGAACGCTTCCTCAGATCCTCGCTTCACCCGAAACCGGTTCATGGCGATAAACATTTTTCATCTCCTGTTGATCTTAGTTCTTAAGTCGGTGTCTCAGCTGTTGCCCTTCACGCCTTCATGGAACGTCAGCGAGGCTTTGAATGTGATGCCGGGGTTCGGCACGACGTAGCCCGCATAGGTACTGCAACACATATATCGCGTGTAGTTCTCGTTCAGCAGATTGTCGATTGAAAATGCAGCCAGCACCTCCGGCGTCACCTGATAGCCAGCGTAAAGGCTCACCAGGTTGTAGCTGCCAGTAGAATCGAACATCGGAACCACAGAGGGCGCGAAGGGATTGAGATCGAAGTCTAGCGTTGTCGGAATTTGGCTGAGCGGCTTTGCCGCGACGGCGGTCCAGCGCATGGCAAGGTTCAGTTTTCGGTCAAGGAAACGCCCCCCGAGCAGGAGGCTGATCTGATCGGGCGGAATGCTTGCGAGTGGGGCGCCAGCGCAGCCGACCGCAGTTGGTGCGGCGGCACAAGTGCCGGCGGCAGCTACCACGGGATCGGTCGTCAAGGCCTCACCTCGAAGATGCTGGCCGGAAATGCCGGCGAACCACCAACCGGCGTCGTAATTGGCTTGGAACTGGAGGCCTTCGATCTGCGCATTGCCGATGTTCTGATATTGAAGGCAGGGATTCCCACCTATCGCGAGATCCTGCATGCATGCCGGCGGCGCTGGACCAACTTGCCCATACGCCGTTACCATATCGATATAGTCGGTGACGTCGTTTCTGAACGCATTGATCTTCGCGCGAATCTTGTCCCCTTTCGAAAATACGTCGTCGTATTTGATATTGATGCCGATCTCCGTGGTCTTGCCGATCTCCGGCCTCAAGTTCGGATCGGGCTCGAAATAAGCAAACCCGCCGGGATGGAATCCGGAGATGAACGCCTCGGTTACCGCCGGAGCGCGATATCCCTCGGCATAGGTGACGTAGGGCTGCAGCCCCGCAATCGGGGTGATGCCAATGGTCGTCTTCGGCGACAGCCGGCTACCGGTCTCGGCAGCTCCATCACCACTCAAGGCGAAGCCGTCATAACGGACGGCATTGATCATCTCGAACCAGGTCGAATAGTTGGCCTTCCACTCGACAAAGCCGCCGTATGTGTTGCGCTGGCCACCCGGCGTCAGACCGATGTCGCAGGCTCCGTTGATGAGTTGATCCGCCCCGCAGCCGGCGCTGGTCTCCATCGTATCGTGGTTGAAGTCGCCGCCATAGGTCAGCGCGTGACGCCAGCCGCCGAAGTCGAAGCGCGAGGTGTTGTGCACTTTGAAGCCGGACGTGTTGAACAGGTAGTTGTTTGTCGTGCCGGGGGGGCCGCTGAAATCGATCGGAACCCCGGGTCCGCCGCCATTAGGGTCAACGTAAGGGACTTGGACTATCTCCCGCACTTGCGTCTGATTCCAGTATACGTCGCTGCTGAAATCAACGAGCGAGGTCTCCGGACTCTTGAGCGTGTATTGTGCGTCGGCGGTCTGATTTTTGACGTTCTCGCTATAGACGCCGATGCCCGGAATCGTGGCCCCCGCACCGGTCGTATCCCCGAAGTCGTAATTATTGTTGTAAGTGATGGCGGTGAGCTTGATCTCCTGTCCCTCGCCGGGCCGCACCGTCACTTTGGCTATGCCGGATTCGGCCTGGTCGCCGGTATTGGGGACTGAGGTGTTGCCCGGAATTGTGGTGATGGGCCAGCCGGCACAACTGGCGGAGCATTGTAAGGAATTGAGCGTGCCGCTTCCCGATGTGTAATTCCCGCTGTCGCGATAGACACCGCCCAGAAAAACGTCGCCTTGCGCACCGCGCTCGCCGCCGAAAATAGATGCCAGCCACTGGCTGCCGTTCGAACTATACATGACATGGCTCTGCAGCGCGGCGATTTCGCCGGGCAGCAGGATGTCGTTGATATCCTTGGTCTGGAACGCAGCGACACCGCCGATGGCGCCGGAACCGTAGATATTGGCGACCGGACCGGCCACCACATCGAGGCTGCCGATCAATTCCGGATCGAGATAGAATTGACCGTTGGCAAAATGGCCCGAGCGCTGGAAATCCTGCGGCACGTCGTCGACGAGAACGTCAACGCGGCCGAAATCCTGCAGGCCGCGGATATTGATCGACGAACCCGGATCGTCGCCGCGTTCGGGAGCCCACACGCCGGGCATACCGCTCAAGATATCCGACAGTCGCGTCGGCTGAGCTTGTGCGATTTGAGCCGGTCCCACGGCACTGACAGCGGCGAGCGTGTTGATCACCGGCTCTTGCGTCATCGTCGCAACGCTGGTTGTCTGCTCGTTGGACGGCCGCGGCGCGGGCGCCGGCTTCTTGGGCGCGGCGCGATGCTGCGCCAGGCGCGGACCGGTCGAGTGTTTGGCTGCCGCCGGACGTTTACGTTTGCGTGACGGAGGCGCTTCAACTCGCACCGGCGGCAGTGGCTGCTGTTGAGCTTGCGGCGCCGTTTGCGCGGGCGCCGACGAATTGATGCCCGCTACGATAAGCGCGCCGAATGAAGCACTGGCGAAGAGCGCACACGCGCTCCGTCTGTCCCAAGCCATAATCGCTCCGCTCCCCTTTTCGGCCGGGGCTGGCGGGCTACCGCGCGCGTGACACGGGGGCTTGCTGGCTGGGCCTGCCCTTTGGACATCCCACACATGCGGAACGGCCGGGCGTATTGATATCGGTAACTTGGTGTATTAAGCATGTCAATACTGCGTCATTCAAGTTTAGAGGTCTTCAAAGGTAGTATCCGAAGGAAGAATAAAGATTAAAACGATTACAATGTAAGTAGTATTTCGTTGCAATACGCAATGCGGTTGCAGGGTGAGCCGAGATGAACGCCTCCGCCGACGAAGAAAAAAAGGAAGGTGAAGACTCGAACGAGGGAAGAACCGAAGGTATTCGGCGTCACTTGACCATTATCGACAATCGCCTGGAGAGCCGAGACCTGTTCGTCGGCACGCACGACATCATCATTGTTCACGGTCGCGATGCTTATCATCTGCGGCTGACGGCGCAGAACAAACTCATTCTCACCAAGTAGGGTTGCCATGCTCGGTACGCTGTTGAGGATGCGCTTTCCGTTCATTCTGCACGCGCTCGTTATCCTTCTCGCCGTGGCGGCAAATGCTCCTGGCGCAATCGCCGCCAGCGGCTCCCAACCTGCGCCGACCGTTTATGATTCCAGCCGTATCGTCTCCATTGGCGGCTCGATCACCGAAATCCTTTATGCGCTCGGCCTGCAACAAAAAATCGTTGCGGTCGATACGACCAGCCTCTATCCCCCGAGCGCGCTAAAGGACAAGCCAAACGTGGGTTACATGCGTCAGCTCTCGGCCGAGGGCGTGCTGGCATTGTCGCCCACGCTGATTTTTGCGATCGAAGGCTCTGGCCCGCAGGCGACGCTTGATGTCCTGAAACAGGCGAACGTGCCATTCATCAGCGTGCCGGACCGCTTTTCCGGCGACGGCATTATCGACAAGATCGACTTGATTGCCCGCGATGTCAGCGTACCTCGCCGTGGCGCGTGCCTTGCCGCCGCTGTGCGCCGCGATCTGACCGCACTCGACACCATACGCGGCCAAATCCATCAGCGCATCAAAGTCGCCTTCCTTTTGTCGCTTGCCAACGGCCGCCCCCTCATTGCGGGCCGAGCGACCGCCGCCGATGGCATCATTGCCATGGCGGGAGCGCGCAACGCATTTGACAGTTTCGAGGGCTACAAGCCGGTCAGCGACGAATCCATCGTTGCCGCCAAGCCGGATGCCATTTTGGCCATGGCGAGCGGCGAGCACGCCCTCTCCGCCGACACAGTATTTTCGCAGCCTGCGCTGGCGATGACTCCTGCGGCAAAGACTAAGACCCTGATCGCCATGGACGGGCTTTACCTGCTCGGATTTGGGCCGCGCACCGCGCGGGCCGCGCGCGACCTTGCGCTCCGCCTTTATCCGCAGCTGAAAACCGGAAATTTGCCGTCAGAGGAACACCACGCGACGTGTGATCAATGACACACGCGAATGTTTCGCCCAAATTTCTCAAAGCGCATACGCCCGGGTATAGGGAGATTTCTTCATTCACGGTTATGTCTTTCCTGATAATCATGCTCCTTGTCACGGGCTTCGTGTCGATTTCGATTGGCCCAGTCACGATCCCGTTTGATCGCATGGCGACAGCGCTATTGTCGGGCAGCGTGCATGGAACTCAAACCGCGCGGGATCAATTGATCCTGCTCTCGATACGGTTGCCACGGGTCGTCATGTCAAGCATCGTCGGGGCTCTTTTGGCGGCCGCAGGGACCGTCATGCAGGGCCTCTTTCGCAACCCCCTTGCCGATCCAGGGCTGGTTGGGGTTTCCGCTGGCGCCGGTCTTGCCGCCGCGGTTGTCATCGTTGGCGGCGATCGGGAGTTGCCGCAATCAGTGATGAACTCGCCGTTTCTCCTGCCGTTAGCCGCCTTCTTTGGGGCGCTTGCGATGACCGCGATGCTCTATCAGATTGCCACATGGAAGGGCCGAACCTCAATCGCGATAATGTTGCTGGCCGGACTGGCACTCGGCGCGCTCGCGAGCTCCGGCACGGGACTCTTGGTCTTTCTCGCAAACGACCAACAATTACGTGACATAACCTTTTGGCTACTGGGTTCCCTTGCCGGCGCGACTTGGCTGAAAATAGCAGCGATCACACCGTTCCTGATTCTATTCCTCGGCTCATCATTATTCTTGGGCCGCGCACTGGATCTGTTGTCGCTTGGTGAAGCTGAAGCATTCTACATGGGCGTCGCGGTGGAGCGGCTCAAGCGCTTCCTGATCGTGCTGGTTGCGGCTGCAGCCGGTGCAGCTGTATCCGTTTCCGGCATTATCGGCTTTGTCGGCATTATCGTTCCGCACTTGCTGCGATTGGTTATCGGGCCTGGCCACCGTCTGCTGTTGCCTGCGTCAGCTTGCTGCGGCGCGATCATCCTCCTCGCCGCCGATACGTTGGCGCGAACGGTGGCGGCGCCTGCGGAACTTCCCATCGGCATCGTTACGGCAATCTTCGGCGCTCCTTTTTTCCTGATCTTGTTGTTGAAACAGCGCGCCCTGGTTTCCGGATGAGCCCCCTTCTGGAAGCGGATTCACTCTCGGTATTTGCCGGGCGGAAGACCCTCATTGATCGGGTGAGCCTCTCGTTCACGCCGGGCCAGACCGTCGCCGTCATTGGGCCTAATGGCGCCGGAAAATCGACACTGCTGCGCGCCCTTTCAGGGGAGATCAGGCCGCAATCCGGACAGGTCCGCCTGAACGGCAAAACAATCACCTCATATTTGCCGCACGTCCTGGCGACACATCGCGTCGTGCTCTCGCAGCAGATCAATATCACTTTTCCTTTTACTGTCGCCGAAGTCGTGGGAATGGGGGCAAACGGCGAAGCTACCGCAAAGACTGAGGCTTCGATCGATTTGGTGCTTGCCGAACTCGATTTGCTCGAACTGGCCGACCAGCCCATTAACACCCTTTCCGGGGGAGAGCAGCAGCGCGTGCACTTCGCTCGCGTGCTGGTACAACACGCTCATGGTCAAGCTCGCGATGGCTGCGGCATTATGCTTTTGGACGAACCGACGGCAAACCTCGATTTGCGTCATCAACTCGGACTTCTGGACATAGCAAAGCGCCGTGCTTTGCGCGGCGCGCTCGTCATCGCGATCTTCCATGATTTGAATTTAGCCGCGCTGTTTGCAACGCATGTCATTGTTATGAATCGAGGCTGCATCGACTCTCACGGTCCACCCGAGGAAACGATCATTGACAAAATGCTGGAGCGCGTCTTCGAAATCGAAACAGCCGTCAGCCAACTGCCAGAATCGGGCGCGCCATTCGTATTGCCACAGAGAATGATAGTGGCGCAGCATTTTAGAGCGGAATCCGATCAGGCTTGAGCATATCCGGAATTTCTGAAGTAGTTTGGGAATTCGTTGGCGTGGAAGGTTTGGAGCGCTTGGCGCCTTCATCGGCGAGAACATCTCATCCATCGTCTTCGCAGCGATCTGGCGCACCAAATCAGTGTCGAGTGAGCCCGCTATCCTGATTTGCTTGACCACGGCGTGTATCTCATCCCTGAAATCCATCAAAAACTTCAACGGATTTTGGAATCGTTCGCGACTCTCGCAATCAACCCGGCAACGAAAATCTGACGCGCAATCGTGCGACCGTTCAGTTCCTCCACGGATCAGCTCCTTGGTTCCGAGGTACATCGGAGACTGTCGCAACTACGCATCTGCCGAATCTAAATCAATCATAAACTCCCCGACCCGCTCACCCGTATGCAGGGGCTTGTTTGTAATTAATCAAATTCGATATTGTTCAATCAGTTTGCACAGGCATGTTGTGTGACGTAAAATCTGCGAGTGAGAAATGTCCTACTGAAGCGTCCATCGCGAATGACCCCGGCGCCGGCGATCGGCGAAGTCGGAGAATATAGCTGGCACAACGCCAAGCAGAGACTACGTGCCGCTGGGGTACGGCCGACTCGGCAACGCGTGACGCTGGTGTGGCTTCTCTTTCGGAACGGTCCTCGCCATGTGACCGCAGAACTGCTTCATGAAGAAGCCGCCAAGGCCAGGGTGCCGATATCTTTGGCCACGGTGTACAACACGTTGCACAAATTCACAGCTGCGGGTCTTTTGCGCGAAGTCGCCGTCGATGGGCGCCAAAGATATTTCGATACGAATACATCGGAACATCATCACTTTCTCATTGAGGATCTGAACGGTCTGCTGGACGCGCCGACAAGCGATCTGCTTGCTGTCAGGCTTCCGACGCCGCCCGATGGCTACGAGACCGTGCGCGTCGATGTCGTGTTCCGACTGCGCCGGAAGCGAGAAGCAGCAAGTCGCATCGGCGTTGAATTGGGGGGCAATTGACCGGCAGACCGCTCGCGGTCGACGAGTTATACGGCCCCGTCGGTCTGTCACAAGCAGCGGCGATTTGTCCGCGCCTAGCGGCGCCTTGAAATCGGCTGGTAATCACGCCGCGGCGAGCCGGTGTAGAGCTGACGCGGACGTCCGAGCTTCTGGTGCGGATCCTCGATCATTTCCTTCCACTGGGCGATCCAGCCGACGGTGCGCGCGAGCGCGAACAGCACCGTAAACATGGTGGTGGGAAAGCCCATGGCGCGCAGCGTTATCCCCGAATAGAAGTCGACGTTGGGATAGAGCTTCTTTTGGATGAAATAGTCGTCGTGAAGCGCTATCTTCTCCAATTCCATGGCGACGTCGAGCAGCGGATCCTTGCGACCGAGTTCGTTGAGAACTTCGTAGCAGGTCCGCTGCATAATTTTCGCGCGCGGATCGTAGTTTTTGTACACGCGATGACCGAAACCCATCAGACGGAACGAATCGTTCGGGTCTTTCGAGCGTTTGATGTACTCCGGGATACGATCGACGCTGCCGATCTCGCCCAACATTTTCAGCGCCGCCTCATTGGCGCCGCCATGCGCCGGGCCCCACAGACAGGCGATGCCGGCGGCGATGCAGGCGAACGGATTGGCGCCGGTCGAGCCGGCAAGCCGCACCGTCGAGGTCGACGCATTCTGCTCGTGATCGGCATGCAGAATGAAGATGCGGTCCATGGCGCGCGCCAGCACCGGATTGGCCCGGTAATCCTCGCAAGGCACCGCAAAACACATGCGCAAGAAGTTCGACGCATAGTCGAGCTTGTTGTCGGGATACACGAACGGCTGGCCGATCGAGTACTTGTAGGCCATGGCGGCGAGCGTCGGCATTTTGGCGATCATGCGGATGGAGGCGATCATCCGCTGGGTCGGATCGGTGATGTCGGTGGAGTCGTGATAGAACGCCGATAGCGCGCCGACGCAGCCGACCATGACCGCCATCGGATGGGCATCGCGCCGGAAACCATTGAAGAACCGCGTCATCTGCTCGTGAACCATCGTGTGATGGACCACGCGATCGTCGAAATCAGCCTTTTGCGCTGCGGTCGGCAGCTCGCCGTAGAGCAGGAGGTAGCAGGTCTCGAGGAAGTCCCCGTGCTCCGCCAAGTCTTCGATCGGAAAGCCGCGGTAGAGCAGGATACCTTCGTCACCGTCGATATAGGTGATCTTGGATTCGCAGGAACCGGTCGAAGTAAAGCCGGGGTCGTAGGTGAAGATGCCGGTCTCGGCATACAGCTTGCTGACGTCGATCACTTCGGGGCCGATGGTCCCATCGTAAACCGGGAACGAGTAGCTCTTGTCGCCGAGCGTCAGCTTGCCGGTCTTGATATTGGCGCCGGGTTTAGCGTCCATGATCTTCGTCCTCGATGCGGGGCCAGAACTCCGGTTCACGTCGCCGAAATGGCGAAAGCGATTGGAGCGGCATCCTTCTTGGCTTGGCTACCTGGCGTAGCCCAAGCCGATGTGCACTGCAAGATATAGGGTCGTGACACAATGAAGCTCAGGGGCCGCATGAAGCCGGCTGGCTCAATCGATAGGCGGCGCTGTCTCGGCAAGGCTGACTTGATCGGCAATGCGGCCGAGGCATTCCGCCTTGCCGAGCACCGCCAGCACTTCGAATATGCCAGGCGAGGTGGTCCGGCCGGTAAGCGCCGCGCGCAGCGGTTGCGCCACAGCACCGAGCTTCGCCCCGCGGCCATCGGCGAAGGTACGCACCGCGTGCTCGGTTGTCTCGCTGGTCCACGGCTCTATGCCGGCGAGTTGTTGCGCAACGTCGCGCAGCAGGCCCTTCGCCGGCTCGGTCAGAAGCGCTTTCGCCTTCTCGTCCGGCACAAGGGGACGGTCCGCCAGTAGAAAGTGAGCGCTATCAATAAGATCGACAAGCGTTTTGGCGCGCTCTTTCAGGCTTGGCATGGCCGTCAGCAATTGCCCGCGCACATGTGGGTTCAGCTTGGCGGCAAGCGCCGGGCCGTTTGCCAGATGCGGCAATAGCCGATCGATGGCTTCGAGCAAATCGGCGTCCATACTATGCCGGATGTAATGGCCGTTGAGGTTTTCCAGCTTGGCAAAATCGAACCGCGCCGGCGCGCGGCCGACCTGCGGCAAATCGAATGCCGAGACCATTTCGTCGGTCGAAAAAATCTCCTGGTCGCCGTGGCTCCAGCCAAGCCGGACCAGATAATTGCGTAAAGCCGCGGGCACGTAGCCCATGGCACGATAGGCGTCGACGCCGAGCGCACCGTGGCGTTTGGAGAGCTTGGAACCGTCTGGGCCGTGAATCAGCGGAATGTGCGCCATCACCGGCACCGGCCAGCCGAGCGCGTCGTAGATCTGCTTCTGCCGCGCGGCGTTGGTTAAATGATCGTCACCGCGGATGATGTGGGTCACTCCCATGTCGTGATCGTCGACGACGACGGCGAGCATGTAGGTCGGCGTGCCATCGGAGCGCAGCAGCACCAGATCGTCGAGATTCTCGTTCTGCCAGACCACGCGGCCCTGCACCTGATCATCGATGACGGTTTCGCCAGTGAGCGGCGCCTTGAGCCGGATTACCGGCTTGACGCCGGGCGGCGCCTCGCCTGGGTCGCGGTCGCGCCAGCGACCGTCGTAGAGCTTGGATCGGCCTTCGCGCCGCGCCGCCTCGCGCATCTGCGCAAGCTCTTCCGGCGATGCGTAGCAGCGATAGGCATGGCCGGACGCCAACATCTGCTCGGCGACCTTGCGATGGCGCGCCGAGCGGGCGAATTGGAAAATCGGCTCGCCATCCCATTCGATGCCGAGCCAGGAAAGGCCGTCGAGGATGGCGTCGATGGCCGCCTGCGTCGAGCGATCGCGGTCTGTGTCCTCGATGCGTAGCAGCATCTTGCCGGCGCGCCCGCGGGCGTAGAGCCAGTTGAACAAGGCCGTGCGCGCGCCGCCGATATGCAGAAAACCGGTAGGCGAGGGGGCAAAACGGGTGACGACGGTCATGAGGTATTCGTCCTCGGCGCGCACGTGTAACACAATCAGCCATGAAAGGGAGCAAATGGCCCGCCGACGTCGGTGAGGTCTTGACCCCGCGAGCCAACTTGTCCAATTCGGAGACGATCGCCTCGGCGCCTTGGAATCGACGCCACGCACCCGATATGGAGCAAGCTTGCAGTGAAAACGACTAGACCATGACAATTGCCGAGACTACGGTCCGCGAGACGGGCCAGGACTTTATTCGCGATATCGTGCGCGCCGATCTCGCGTCGGGCCGGCACAAGACCATTGTCACCCGTTTCCCACCCGAGCCGAACGGCTATTTGCATATCGGTCACGCCAAATCGATCTGCCTGAATTTCGGCATCGCCGAGGAATTCGGCGGACGCTGTCATTTGCGTTTCGACGACACCAATCCGATCAAGGAAGAGCAGGAATATATCGAAGCGATCAAACAAGATGTGCGCTGGCTCGGCTTCGATTGGGGCGAGCACCTCTATCATGCGTCGGATTATTTCGAGCAGCTTTACGCCTGGGCCGAACATCTGATCCGTGCCGGCAAGGCGTATGTGGACGACCAAACCCAGGAGGAGATGCGGGCCACGCGCGGCACCTTGACCGAGGCCGGCACCGAGAGCCCGTATCGGCGACGCAGTGTCGCGGAAAATCTTGATCTTTTCCGCCGCATGCGCGCCGGCGAGTTTCCTAACGGCGCCCGTGTACTGCGCGCCAAGATCGATATGGCGTCCGGCAATATCAACCTGCGTGATCCGGTGCTCTACCGCATCCTGCACGCTGAGCATCCGCGCACCGGCCGGGCATGGTGCATCTATCCGAGCTATGACTTCGCCCACGGCCAATCGGACGCCATAGAGGGCATCACGCATTCGATCTGCACGCTCGAATTCGAGGATCACCGGCCGCTCTACGATTGGCTCTTGGACAGTTTGCCGGTGCCCTCGCATCCGCATCAGTATGAGTTCGCACGGCTCAATCTGACCTACACGGTGTTGTCGAAACGCGTGCTCACCGAACTGGTGCGCGGCGGTCATGTGACCGGATGGGACGATCCACGCATGCCCACGCTCGCCGGATTGCGCCGCCGCGGCGTGCCGCCCACCGCGATCCGCGATTTCGTCAAGCGCATCGGGGTGGCGAAAGCCAACAGCATCGTCGACATGGCAATGCTTGAGTTTTCCATTCGCGAGCACCTCAATAAAACCGCCCGGCGGCGCATGGCGGTGCTGCGGCCGCTCAAGGTCGTGATCGAGAACTATCCCGAAGGTGCGAACGAGGAGGTTGAAGCGCTCAATCACCCCGACGACCCTGCCGCTGGAACGCGGCGCGTTCCGTTTGGCCGTGAGCTGTTCATCGAGCACGATGATTTTTTGGAAAACCCACCGAAGAAATTTTTTCGCTTGGCGCCGGGCCGCGAGGTGCGGCTGCGCTATGCCTATTTCATCACCTGCCGCGAGGTTATCAAGAACTCAGCCGGTGAGGTGACCGAGCTGCGCTGCAGCTATGACCCGGCGACTAAGGGCGGCAATGCGCCGGATGGCCGCAAGGTGCAAGCGACGCTGCATTGGGTTTCGGCAAAAGACTCGCGGCCGGCCGAGGTCCGTCTCTACAATCCGCTGTTCACGCGCCCCGATCCAAACGCTGGCAGCTTCGCCGCCGACCTCAATTCGAATTCGTTGGAAGTGCTCGTCGCCGTTCGGGTCGAGCCCGCATTGTTCAATGCAAGAGCGGGGGAGGCGGTGCAGTTCGAACGCCAAGGTTATTTCTGTCGGGATTCCGATTCAACGCCTGAGCGTCTGGTGTTCAACCGCACGGTGGGGCTGCGCGACACGTGGGCAAAAGTGGGCAAGAGCAATACTTGAAAGTCAACACGACTATTAATTGTATTTATCAACCACTAATCGCTCGCGTCGGTCGCTCATGCGCGGTTGTACTCGTATACCACGACAGGCGATTTCGGTGTGGATGAAGGCGTCTGATAATTGTATACGACGCTTCATGGCGTATTAGTGTTATAAAAGCATGAGCCGCGCGGCTCGCAACATGGATCAAAGGAATGGCTAAAAGGTCGGCGACGAGCATGGACAAGGTCGTCGGGCGGAACATTCGGACGGCCCGCCTGGCGAGAGGCTTGTCTCAATCCGGCTTGGCGGAGAAGCTCGGCATAACGTTTCAGCAAGTCCAAAAATACGAGAAAGGCGTGAACCGCGTAGGCAGCGGGCGGTTGTTTGAAATAGCCGCCATTCTCGGCATTCCGGTAACGTCCTTCTTTGAAGAAGCCAACGCGCCGGCTCAGGTCAAAGGATCTCGATCCGCGGCGCGGCCTGATCCGCTTTCGATTCGCTTGACCCAAGCGTTTTCGAAAGTTGCGGATTCGCGCAGCCGCCTCGCCTTGGTCACGATCGCCGAATCGATGATGCGGTCGCGCCGGGATTAGATGCGGGACGCAATTCTCAGCAGTTGATCAGACCCTGATAAATGGCTTGCACGGTCGCCTGCGTTTTGTTGGTAGCGCCAAGCTTACTTATTGCGCTTTGAATGTGGGCCTCAACGGTTTTTCTACTGCAGCTGAGAATATCGGCCGTTTCATCGGCGGTTTTGCCGAGTCCGGCCCATTTCAAGACTTCCTTCTCCCGGTCGGTTAGGGCTGACGGCGACTCGACACCGGCCAACCGGTCGTAGCGCGGCTTCAAATTCTTATCGGCGGCATAGAGATCGACCAGCTTTTGCATCATGTAGAGGACTACGAGGTGCACCTGCGCTTTGTTCAATGTCAGACTGGAAAAGAAACCAGTTAGTTTGTCCTCCCAGAATAGCGCGCACACGCTCGAATATCTTCTTCCCAGGGCGTCGCAATAGTGAACGGGGATCGTGAGGCCTTCGAGAACCCCAAAATCGCGAACTGCTTCCATGGTCCTGAGCGCGCCGGGCTTTCGCTTTCCGAGAGCCATAGGGAGCTTGATGCTCCCCCAGTTGAACGGCAAGTTCGTTCGCATTGCCGCGGAAAGACATGGGTCGCTATTGAGAAAATTTTCACCTCTGTAAGTATCAATCCACTTCTGCTTGTGGGTCGTGACCAAGAGCGGATCGTTCTCCCATGGCGCGGAAGCGTCGAGAAAGCCGAACGTACTGAACCCGTAGCTTTGGATGATTTTCTGAAAAGCGTCGCGCACCTCCGCAACCGAGCGGCAACTTTCAATTGAGGTCAATTGCTCCTGGAGGGCGGGCATTCGCCAAAACCTGGGAAAATTCCCAATTGGTTGATGGTAGCTAATGCCTCACGTTGGTTCCGAAAGCAACCGGAGCCGCGTTCGTGACGGGCAGTGCTTACAGAGCGGTGTTTTTTACGCTGGGGTCGAACCCGGACCTCGCTCGCCACCTTTTCCTGTTCCGTACACGTCTCTTCATTGATGAACTGGGTTGGCCTCTGCCGGTGCAAGACGGGGTGGAGCGAGATCAGTTTGATACGTCGAATGCAATTTATTGCGTCCTGTTCGAAGCTGATAGAATCGTAGGGTGTTTTCGGGCCATCTCATGCGATCTGCCTTATCTTGGCAAAACCATCTTTCCTCACCTCGCAACAGCGCGAAGTTATCCGAGCTCACCACATAACCTCGAAATAAGCCGCTTCGGCATCACCTCGTCCCACCAGTCGGCAAGCGCCAGACTGTACAGCCTGATGCTCCGGCTCGCTTTGGATAGAGAGGCTGACTCTCTGGTGGCGATCGCGGATCTTTCCCACGAAAGACTGCTCAACCGGATGGGGCTGGCGACTATCCGCTACGGACACCCCGCGATCGTGGGCTACAGAGAGGACGGCGCGTGGATACTCGCGGTTGCTGGCGAGATACCCATTCCGCGCGAATTGTCCCCACGCTTCCGGGATTTGCTGCACCTGACCGAACATATGGATATCGTCGATGAAACACCCGTTTTCAGACGTCAGCGCCTTTCGGCGTGATCCTCTCGGCCTGTTCGCACGCAAGGGGTTCGGAGCCAGCGAACCGCTGGTAAAGCTGAGCCTCGGTCCGTCGCCGGTCTATTTCGTGACTGACGCCAAAACCGCGCGCGTGGTTCTTAAATCCGACGAGGCAGATATCGACAAGGGTCGCCTGGTACGCAAGTTGCGCAAAGTCATAGGCACGAGCTCGATCACGCTCAGCGGCGTTCAACACCAGCAGCGACGTGCCGTCATTCATGAGCATCTGGCGCGTGGAATCATGAATGAGTTCGTGCCCGAGATTGCGGCGCTCATACGTCTCCACGCCAGCCGCCTCGTTCAAGAAAGAGAGTTTGACGCCCACGACGTAACGGCGCCACTCGCCTTACGCATCATAACCTCGGTCCTGTTCGGACGGGGAGTCCTATCATCAGGCGATGAGGCAGCGCTCATGGAGGCCGTTGCGGTTGCCGAGGCACACATGGCGGACAGCCTGTTCAGGCTATTCCCGCGTTCGCCGCTCCGAGCCCTGCGCGACCGACGACGAGTGCAAGCGAGCCGAGAGATCATGTCAGTAATCGTCGAACGCGTACGCGTGCGCTCGACATCGAAGAGTCTGATCGCCGCTTTTGAATCGCTGAATCTTACGGCAACCGAGCTACGTGACGAAATTCTATTGCTGCTGTTGGCCGGGCATCACACCACCGGCAACGCCGCTGCGTGGGTCCTCTACTTTTTGGCTACCAATCCGGAATTGTCGGAAGGCATCCGCAAAGAGTACCTGTCGCTCGGCACCAAGGCTGGCGAAATCGATCCACTGCGGCTTCAGCGAGCCGAACTTAGCCTTCGCGTGGCGCGAGAGACACTGCGGCTCTATCCGCCCTTCTACTGGTTCTCGCGCGAAGTGAAAAAACCGATGGAGCTTGCGGGACGCAGGCTTCGCCGAGGCACGACGCTCATTATCAGCCCATGGCAGATTCAACGTGATCCCCGCAATTGGGAAAATCCCAATGCGTTCAGTGTTGAACGCAGTTACAACTCCCCGGCGTTTTTGCCGTTTGGCCTCGGCCCGCGCGCCTGCGTCGGCATCGGATTAGGTCTGTTGGAGCTTCAGTTGTTGGCGCTGGAAATAGCATCGGCGTGTGACATCGAAATCCTCTCTGCGGTTCCGGCGAGCGAACCTACTCCCGCCGTTACGCTTCTACCGCCGTGCATCCGCTTGAGGTTGCGTCCCCGCAGTGTGTTCGCCGTTCAAAGAGAGGTGGCGTGAAGGAATGCAGCGGACGTGGCCATGAACAAAATCGCGAGGAAACAAAAGTGAGATTGGCCGGCGTGTCATCAACTACGGAATATCATCAGCGGCTGGTGGCAATCCTGACTCGGTTGGCACAGACGACTCGCGACCCGGATACTGCTTCCGCCTTGATGAGACTGGCGGCCGAGCACACCGCGCAGGCGGAGCACGCAGCCGAGGAGAATCGCAAGCCGGATCAAGAACGCAGCTAAGCAATGAACACGAACGAGGGGGGCAGATGAGTACCGCAATAAGAGAGCTAAGGTGCGATGATGCGCGCACGCCGAACCGCCAGCTAATCGTCGCGTATCTCAAATATGCCGTAACAGATGTGTCCGCGCTCAACGAAACCAGCGCCAGACTGTTACAGCTCGCTATCGCCTATCTAGAGGGCCGGACCGCAGACGGCCAAGCCGCCGACGGCCAGGCTTTGGGCCTGCAATAGAAGCCGCCGCGACGGGCCGCCTAATACCGCCGGAACAATCCTACCAATTTGCCCTGAATGCGCACCCGGTTTGGCGGCAGAATACGCACCTCGTAGGCGGTGTTGGCGGGCTCGAGCGCGATCGAGGCGCCGCGGCGGCGGAAGCGCTTGAGCGTGGCTTCCTCGTCGTCGATCAGCGCCACGACGATGTCGCCGGTGTCGGCGGCGTCGGTGCGCTTGAGCAGCGCGATATCACCGTCCAGGATCCCCGCTTCGATCATCGAATCGCCGCGCACTTCGAGGGCGAAATGCTCGCCCGTGCTCAAAAGGTCCGGCGGCATGTTGATGGTATGGCTGCGGGTCTGAATCGCCTCGATCGGCGTGCCGGCGGCGATGCGGCCCATCACCGGCACTGCGACCGGCCGGCCGCCTTCGTCCTCGGAAGCCGTGCGCACGCGGCCGAGGTTGCCTTCGATCACGCTCGGCGTGAAACCGCGGGCGCGGCCAAAGCCCATGCCGTGCGCCACCGATTCCGGAAGCTTGATCACCTCGATGGCGCGCGCCCGGTTCGGCAGCCGGCGGATAAAGCCGCGCTCCTCAAGAGCAGTGATGAGCCGGTGAATGCCCGACTTGGAGCGCAGGTCGAGCGCGTCCTTCATCTCGTCGAACGAGGGGGGAACGCCCGCCTCCTTGAGGCGCTCGTGGATAAATCGCAACAGCTCGGCTTGCTTGCGCGTGAGCATCGGCGCTCCCTCTGCTGGAACCCGCCGGCGTTCGCCTGCGAGTCGAAACAAATCATGAACGGACACTATCCGTTCCATATGTGTTCCGCAAGCGTTTAATTTGAAGTGAAGAAGTCGATGCCCGTGTGGAAGAGGGGCTTAACTCTGCGATTTAACCGGCATTTGCGGCAAAGACCTGCCGTCATGGGGCAGCCGACGGCTCAATTTGCCGGCCGCGTGTGCTCCTATTCCCGGCCGATTCGGTATCCGCTTGCCGCTCTAAGCATGTGGACGGCCCGGCGAATTCCCGCCGCTGTTGCAGCTCGGCGACAGTACTTTTGCTCGTCTTGCGTTATGGTGTCGGCTGATTTGCAATTACCCATGGGGATGCGACATGAAAAACCTATTGATTGCTTCCGCTGCCGCTCTCGCCTTGACCACTGGCTCTGCCCTCGCGGCAGATATGCAAATGCCCTACAAGGCGCCGCCCGCGCCGCCGACGTATAGCTGGACCGGCTGTTATCTCGACGCTGGCGTCGGCTACGGCATGTACAACCAGGATGAGAACCTTTCAGGCGCGGCCATCGGCATTACCACGGGGACGGTGACCGACGGGGGCCGCGGCTGGCTCGGTAGGGTCGGCGGTGGTTGCGACTATCAGCTCGGCGGTGGATTCTCGAACTGGGTCGTCGGTGCCTTCGCCGATTACGATTTCGAGAATATTCATGGCTGGAATGACATTGGGAGCATAGGATCCACCGGCAACGAAAAGCAACCCGGCTCTTGGGCCGCGGGCGGGCGGCTTGGTTATCTGGTTACCCCGACACTGCTTGCTTACACCGACGGCGGTTATACCCAGGCGCGTTTTGATGGAGTGTCGTTCACCAGCATAGTAGGGGCACCGGTTACCGGCACAATCCCAGCCAACACCTACCGCGGCTGGTTTCTCGGCGGCGGCACCGAGTACGCACTCAATTTCGCGTGGCTCCCAATCCACGGCCTGTTCTGGCGCAACGAATATCGGTATTCGAGCTACAACTCGGCGACGCTTCCAATTACACTTACTGGCTTTGCGGGTTTGGGCGCGCTCAACCTGAACTCGACGAAATACGAGCAGACAATTACCTCCTCGCTGGTCTGGCGCTTCAACTGGACGCAGTGAATTCGCTTGAACCGCGAAGAAGTACCAAAGCCCGGGGTCGTGCCCTGGGCTTTTTCCTTGTCGTGATGTGAAGCGTAACTTAGCGAGGAAGTCTTACAATTTCGCAGCGGCTGCCGGCCTTGGCCGGCGGCGCGTGCGGCGCGCGGATCAGCAAACAATCCGCCTTGGCGAGCGGCGCCATCATCGAACTGTCCTGGGTAGGAAACGGCGTCGCGACGGGCCCGTTCGGGCTGTCGCTTAACGTCGCGCGCAAATAGTCGGCGCGCTCGTCGTTTTCTGCGAGATCGCAGCCGAGTACGGCAGACTCGGTCGGCGCGGCCAAATCGCTGCGTCCGCAGAGCCGGCGGATCAGCGGCACCAGAAACAGGAACGCACAGACGTAAGATGACACCGGATTGCCGGGCAGGCCGAGCATGTGCATGCCGCCCCGCCTTCCGTGCATCAGCGGCCGGCCGGGTCGCATGGCGATTTTCCAGAACGACAGTGCTGCGCCCTCGGCCGCAAAGGCCCGATTGATAAAATCGTATTCGCCGACAGAAGCACCACCCGTGGTCACCAGGACATCGGCGCCGACAGCGCGCGCATCGCGGATCGCCGCGATAGTCGCCTCGAGTTTGTCGCCGACCACGCCGAGGTCGACAACTTCGGCGCCCTCCTCGCGGATCAGCGCGGCGAGCGCGAAACCGTTCGAATAGACGATCTGGCCCGGCCCCGGCTCCGTGCCGGGCGGCACCAGTTCGTCGCCGGTGGCAAACAGCGCGACCTTCGGCCGGCGATGCACCGGAACGAGCGGGTGATTCATCCCGGCGGCGAGCTGCAGGTCGCGGGCGTTCAGCCGATGGCCCTTGGCGAACAAGGTGTCGCCCGCGCGGAAGTCCAGGCCCTGCGGGCGGACGTTGCGGCCTTTGCTCGTCGATTTCTCCATGACGACGTAGTCGCCGTCGCGTCTGGCCAGTTCCTGGACCACCACCGCGTCGGCGCCGGACGGCAGCACGCCGCCGGTAAAAATGCGCGCCGTTTCGCCGGGACCGATCGCAGCGGCGAACGGCCGGCCAGCGGCAACTTCGCCGATGACTTTCAGACGCACCGGCGCAGCGGCGAAATCAGCGGCGCGTACCGCGTAGCCGTCCATGGCTGAGACATCGGCAGGCGGCTGGGTGCGGCGTGCCTTCAAATCGTAGGCGAGCACGCGGCCATCCGCTTCAACGAGCGGCACTTCTTCGGCCGGCAGGGGGGCGGCTTGCGCCAACACGCGTTCGAGGGCTTCGGCAACGGATAGCAACGCCACGGCTAATACCCACACTTGCTTCGTCATTCCGGAAGCCGAGCGAAGCGAGGCTGTCCGGAATCCATATCCACTGACAGTGATTATGGATTCCGGGCTCGCGGGCAAGCCCGCGCTCCGGAATGACGGTGTTATGAGACCCCCGCGCGAAAACGGCCGCTCTTGCCGCCGCTTTTTTCGACCAAACGGATACCCTCGATACGCATGCCGCGCTCCACCGCCTTGACCATGTCATAGATGGTAAGGCAGGCGACCGACACGGCAGTCAGCGCCTCCATCTCGACTCCGGTTTTGCCGGCAACCTTCACCCGCGCCTTGACGCGCACGCCCGGCAGCCTGGCGTCCGGCGCGACATCCACCTCGACTTGCGTGAGCGCCAGCGGATGGCACAGCGGAATCAATTCATGGGTACGCTTGGCCGCCATGATACCGGCAATGCGGGCGGCGCCAAGCACGTCGCCCTTCTTGGCGTCGCCGCTGCGCACGATGTCGAGCGTAGCAGGCTGCATGCGCACATATCCTTCGGCGACGGCTACGCGCTCGCTGACCGGCTTTGCCGAAACATCCACCATGCGGGCTTCGCCGCCGCCACTTAAGTGTGAAAGCTTGGGGGTACGCCGCGACAATGCGGTCACCGCGCCAGCCCCCTCCCTAACCCTCCCCCGCAAGCGGGAGAGGGAAGGGTGGGGGAATTACGCGAAAGCAAGGCGCTTGTCGCTGCCGCCACATCGTCCTGCCGCATCAGACTTTCGCCGACGAGGAAAGCCGAGATACCCGCGCGTTCAAGACGCGCGAGATCGTCGGCGGCAAAAATGCCGCTTTCGCCGACGATGAGGTGGCCGGCCGGCACCAACCGCGCCAGCCGCTCGCAAGTCGAAAGCGTCGTCTCAAAGGTTTTCAGGTTGCGGTTGTTGATGCCGATCAGCCGCGATTTGAGCCGCAACGCCCGCGCAAGCTCCTCCTCGTCATGGACCTCGACGAGCGCATCCATGCCGAGGGCGAAGGCTACCATTTCCAGCTCGGTCGCGCATGGATCGTCAATTGCCGCCATGATGATGAGGATGCAATCGGCGCCGGCCGCGCGCGCCTCCGCTACTTGGTACGTGTCGTACATGAAATCCTTGCGCAGCACCGGGAGCCCGGCTGCGGCGCGCGCCTGACGCATATGATCGAGGCTGCCCTGGAATGATGGCGCGTCGGTCAATACCGAGAGACAGGTCGCGCCGCCCGCCGCGTAGGCCGCCGCGAGCGCCGGCGGATCGAATTCTTCGCGGATCAATCCCTTTGAGGGACTCGCCTTTTTGATCTCGGCAATGAGCGCGAATTCTCCCGCCGCAATCCGCCGTTCGATGGCGCGTAAAAAGCCGCGCGGTTCAGGCGCCGACTTCGCCGCGCGCTCGACCGTGGCGAGCGGGTATTTGCGCTTGGCCGCGGCGATCTCCTCGCGCTTATAGGCCGAGATCGTGGCGAGGATATCAGCCATCGTTCGACACCACGATCAGCCGGTCGAGCCGGCCTTCCGCCTCTCCGGAATCGAGCGACTGGACGGCAAGATGCAAGCCGGTCTTGAGATCCTTGGCCTTGCCGGCAACCACCAGCGCGGCGGCGGCATTGAACAGCGCCACGTCGCGGAACGGACTCGGCTTGCCTTCAAGCACATCTTCCACGGCGCGCGCGTTCAACGCCGCGTCGCCGCCGCGTAAATGCTCCGGCTTCACCCGGGGCAGGCCGATCTCTTCGGGCGAAATCTCAAAGCTACGGATCGCACCGTTCTCCAGCGCCGTGACGCTGGTCGAGCCCGCTGTCGTGATCTCATCGAGGCCGTCGGAGCCGTGCACGACCCAGGCGCTCTCGGTACCAAGATTCTTCAGCACCTGCGCCAGCGGCTCTGTCCATTGCCGGGAAAATACGCCGACCATTTGCCGGCGCACCCCAGCCGGATTGGACAACGGACCAAGCAGATTGAAAATCGTGCGCGTGCCGAGTTCGACGCGCGTCGGATTGACGTTCTTGGTCGCCGGATGATGGGCCGGCGCGAACATGAAGCCGATTCCGGCCTCGCGGATGCAATGGGCGATCTTATCCGGCGTGAGATCGATGGCGACGCCGAGCGCCGCGAGCACGTCGGCGGCGCCGGAGCGTGAGGACAGGGCGCGGTTGCCGTGCTTGGCGACCGGAACGCCGGCGCCGGCGACGATCAACGCCGCGCAGGTGGAAATATTGAACGAGCCGGAGGCGTCACCGCCGGTGCCGACCACGTCGATGGCGTCCGGCGGCGCCGCGACGCGCAGCATTTTGGCGCGCATCGCGGTGACCGCGCCGGTAATCTCGTCAATCGTTTCGCCGCGCACGCGCAGCGCCATCAAAAGCGCGCCCATTTGCGAGGGAGTGGCCTCACCGGACATCATCTGTCCAAACGCATTGGCAGCTTCGTCACGGCTGAGCGTGGCACCCGTCGCGACCTTGGCGATGAGGCCCTTGAATGCGTCGGTCACGGTATCCCCCTCAATTGACCAGCGCCCGTGTTCTTTGTGTGCTTTTCGCCTGCTGCGCAGTTTGTGAAATATTCGCGTGGGCCTCACGCCGCCCGATTGCCGCATTCCAGGAAGCGGCGATGTCGAGAAAGTTTTTCAGCATCAGGTGACCGTGCTCGGAGGCGATGCTTTCCGGGTGAAACTGCACGCCGTGCACCGGCAGTCGCGTGTGCGCCAGTCCCATAACCAGGCCGTCCTCGGTGTCTGCCGTGATTGTAAGTTCGCGCGGCAGGCTTTCCCGTTCGACTACCAGCGAATGATAGCGCGTTGCACCAAATGGCGCGTTGATGCCGCGAAAAATTCCTTCGCCTTGATGCCGGATTGTCGAAAGTTTTCCGTGCACCGGCGCCGGCGCGCGCACGACCTTGCCGCCGAATGCATCGCCGATCGCCTGATGGCCGAGGCAGACGCCGAGGATCGGAATTTTGTCGGCAGCCCGCGCGATCAGGTCGAGGCAGATGCCGGCCTCCTTGGGCGTGCACGGACCGGGCGAGAGCACGATGGCGTCGGGATCGGCGGCGATGACCGCAGCGCTCGTCACTCTATCGTTGCGGTGCACTTCAACCTCCGCGCCCAGTTCACCCAAATAGTGCACCAGGTTGAAGGCAAAGCTGTCATAATTGTCGATAAGCACGAGCATAGCGATCCACCGGGTATCGCACTTAGACGCGAGCAGGGGGGAGGGTCAAGGCGGACTGCGGTGGCCAAATTGCTGGCGATCTCGCTAGATTTACCGCTCTGGACCGTGGGCGGTCGGCAAGGCTTCAACGCCGGCGCGAAACGATGGAGTCGGCAGCATGATCAGTCGAAGACTTTCTGTTCTGGCGATGCTCGCCGCCGCATTGCTGTGCGTTCCGCCGAATGCCGCTGGGGCGCAGGATTATCCGACGCGGCCGATCCGCCTTATCGTGCCGTATCCAGCCGGCGGCCCAACCGACGTTGTCGCGCGCATTCTGGCGGGCGGCCTGTCCGCAAAGCTTGGGCAAACCATTGTTGTCGATAACCGGCCGGGCGGCGCCGCCGGCACGGTTGGCAGCCGCGTCGCCGCCAGCGCCGATCCGGATGGCTATACGCTGCTCCTCAACCAAGCCGGATCGCTGACCATCGCGCCGTCGCTCTACAAGCTCGATTACGACCCGCTGAAAGCGTTTGCGCCGATCGGCGT
>JASHRW010000224.1 GCA_030037065.1 Xanthobacteraceae bacterium | reverse complement strand
TAGCCGGGCTCGACGCGCACATCGACGACGGCGACGCCGCCGGCATCGACTGCGGCGACGGCCTTCTCCAGCACGCCGGCGAGATCGCCGGGCTTGGTCACCGGGCCGAAGCCTTGCGCGCCTTGGGCGCGGCCCATGGCGGCGAGGTCGACTTCCGGCTCCGCCATGCGCTGGCCGATCCATTTGTTCTCGACCGGCCGGTTGCGCATCCGCGCCATCCGCTCCTGGTGCAGCTCGTCGTTATAGAACGAGCGATTGTTGGCGAGCACGAACAGCAGCGGGATCTTGTAATGCACCGCGGTCCACACCGCGGTGACGCCCATCAGAAAGTCGCCGTCGCCGCAGATGGCGATCGGCAGCCGGCCGGTGCCTTTGAGCGCCAGCGCGGCGCCGACCGCAATGCCCGGCCCGCCGCCGACGCCGCCGCCGCCGTTCGAACCGACGTAGTCGAGCGGATGACGGAACGGAATCCAGCTATCGTCCCAGGACAGCGGCAGGCCCAAGTAACTTACCGGGCGATCGCCGAGCACTTTCTTCAGAGCGCGGGCGATGTGCTCGTTGGTGAAGCCGGTCGGCTCCTTGTCGGATGTCTTGCGCGCAGCCGGCACTGCGTGCGGCTTTGAACTCTTGCCGACTTCCTTGACCAATTCCGGTACCACTAGATCGGGATCGGCGGACAGCAGAAGATCGACCGCCGGCAGCGCCTGATGGTCCATGCTCCAGCCATTATGGATGCGATGGTCGAGCGAGACCTGGATCACCTTGACCGACGGCGAGGGGCCGTAGGAGCGCAGCGCGCCGGCGAGATCGACCCAATCAAGGCTCAAGATCACGTCGACGTTCTTCAAGCCCTCGATGCTGTCGGGCGAGACCGCGCGCGGCGCGCCGGCATAGAGCGGATGGTCGGTCGGGAAACTCGCGCCGATTTTCAGATCGCTGACCACGCGGGCGCTGAGCGCCTCGGCAAGCGCCACGCGCGCGTTCCATGCTTCTTCACTGCGCGAGGTGCGGCCGGCGAGGATCAACACCTGCTTGGCGCCCTTGAGGAGCGCAGCCGCTTCTCTGATCTGCTCGGCCGGCGCTGCGGTCGCGACCTGCGGCATGTAGCGGGCAACGTCGATCGACGGCAGCGGCTCGCCCACTTTCGATTCCTGCAGCTCGGCGTCGAAATTGATGTAGACAGGGCCCTGCGGCGCGGTATTGGCGATCCAGGTGCCGCGTAAGAGCGCTTCGCGCGCCGCGCCGGGCGAAGCCGGCTGATCGTCCCACTTGGTGTATTCGCGCACCAGCGCGCCCTGATCGCGCGCGGTATGGATCCAATCGATCCACGGCCGGCGCTTGACCGCATCGACCGGGCCGGTGGCGCCGAGCACGACGACCGGCATGCGGTCGCACCAGGCGTTGAAGATCGCCATGGTGGAGTGAAGGAGCCCGACATTGGAATGCACGGCGGTCGCCATCGCCTTGCCGGTCACCTTGGCATAGCCATGGGCGATGGCGACGGCGGCTTCCTCGTGCAGGCAGAGCAGCATCTGCGGTTTGGTATTGCCGAGATAATTGACGATGGAATCGTGCAGCCCGCGATAGCTCGCGCCCGGAGTGAGTGCGATGTAGGGAATGTCGAGCGAGCGCAGTGCGTCGGCGATGATGTCGGAGCCGAAGCCCGGCGCGTTGGCGCCAGCCGGCGTCGGGCGTTCAAGCCCGGCGACGGCGGGATCGGCGGCGTTGGCGCGGGCGGTCGCGGATTGGGGAGGGTTCATGGCGGGCAGTTCCTCGTTGCGGGGTGATCGGGTCAGCCGGCAAGCGGCTTGAGCGATACTCAACCGGATCACGCGCCCTGACGCAACCGGGCGAGAAGTCTTAACGCGGCATCGGGAGCAACGTCAGGGACTTGGAGACGCCCCATCGCGCAAGCGGATGCGGCCTGGGCTTTGCGATGGAGTTGAAGATGGTTATGGCTTGACGGGCGCAGTTGACGCACGGCTTGGCCAGCGCGCTAGGCCCTCTTCATTGGGATAGATGGCGGCGCCATGAAAGTCATCGTCGTTGGCGGCGGGATTGGCGGCCTCAGCCTGGCGCTCAGTCTGCACCAAGCCGGGATCGCGGTGCGGGTTTATGAAGCCGTCGGCGAACTCGTGCCGCTTGGCGTCGGCATCAATTTGCAGCCCACGGCGGTTCGCGAGCTGACCGAGCTCGGCCTGGCCGACGAACTGGCGCGCACCGGCATCGCCACGCAGCGCCTGAGCTACTTCAACAAATTCGGCCAGTCGATTTGGAGCGAGCCGAGGGGGCTCTCGGCCGGATACAAGTGGCCGCAATATTCGATTCATCGCGGGCAGTTGCAAATGCTGCTGCTGCGCACCGTGCGCGAGCGCATCGGCCGCGACAATGTCCGCAGCGGATGGCGGCTAATCTCGTTTGCGCAGGACGGCGGTCGCGTCATCGCGACCTTCAAAGGCGGCGGATCGGCAACCTCGGCGGCGGATGACGCGGATATCCTGGTTGGCGCCGACGGCATTTACTCGACGGTTCGGCGCCAGCTTTACGTCGATGAAGGCGAACCGCGTTTCGCGCAGCAGCTATTGTGGCGCGGGGCAATCGATGCCGAATCCTTTCTTGGCGGCGCTACGATGATTATCGCCGGACACTTCGACCAGCGGATCGTCGTCTATCCGATGGGGCGCGGCGCAAAGGCCGGCCATTTGCTGACCAATTGGGTTTGCCAGATGACGGTTTCCGACCGGTCGCTGCCGCGCGAAGACTGGAATCGCAAGGCCGGCAAAGACCGGGCGCTGGCCGCTTTCGCGCGATGGCGCCTGCCTTGGCTCGACATGCCGGCGCTGATCCGCGACACGCCCGATGTGTACGAATTCCCGCTGGTGGATCGCGACCCGGTACAGGCGTGGTCGTTTGGCCGCGTCACGCTCATCGGCGACGCCGCGCATCCGATGCATCCGACCGGCTCGCAGGCCGGATCGCAGGCCGTCGTCGATGCGCGGGCGCTCACAGCGGCGCTGCTTGCGACAACGGACCCGATCGAAGCGCTGGCCCGTTATGACGCCGAGCGCAGGCCGGCCATGAACGAGGTCACGCTGCGCAATCGCCGCTTCGGTCCTGAAGCCGCCATGCAATTGGCCGAAGAACGCGCCCCCGGCGGATTCGATCGGATCGAGGACGTGGTCTCGCGAGACGAACTCGAAGCTGCCGTCGCCTCGTTCTCGTCAGCCGCCGGCCTCGATGCCGCGGTCGTCAACAGCCGTCCGTCGTTCGTGCCGTTGACGGGCCAACCGGATCATGAGCCAACCGGGTCATAAGCCATTGCGCAACCGGGCGAGAAGCCCCACACCCGCATAGCCGTCGGCCGGTTCGATGCCGGCCTTGCGCTGATAGGCCTGCACCGCGCGCATGGTCTGGGTGCCGACGCGGCCGTCGACGCCGCCGGTGTCGTAGCCGAGCGCGGTGAGGCGGCGCTGGATCTCCTCGATTTCGGCCATGGTGGGTGCGCGCTCACCGCCGGGAAATTGCTGCACGAACGGCGCGCCGCCGGTGCAGCGGTCGCCGAGATGGCACACGGCCAGCGCATAACTCGTCGACGGATTGTAGCTTTTGACCGCGAAGAAATTAGCGCCGAGCAGGAACGCCGGTCCGCCCGGCACCGGAATCCACGGCCGCGCCCTGTCGTCCGGCCGCGGAAAAGCCTCGCCGTCGGCGCGCCCGACGCCGAGCTTCTTCCACTCGGCGTAGCTGCGCGGGCGTGCCCGGCCGCGCGCCAGACGCCCCGGCATGCGCACTTCGTAACCCCAATGCTCGCCGCGCCGGTAATGGCCGCGGTCGACGAGAAAGCGCGCGGTCGAGCCGAGCGCATCGTCCGGCGGCCCGAACGGCGAAATTTTTCCATCGTGATTGTAATCGATGCCGACATGCAGCCAGACTTCCGGCATCCATTGGGTGTGACCCATGGCGCCGGCCCAGGAGCCGACCATCTCTTGCGGCGTGCTCCAGCCGCGCTGCACGATCATCAGCGCGTTGATCAGTTCGCCCTGCCAGTAGGCGTTGCGGTGCGGTTCGGCCCAGGCCAGTGCCGCCAGCGACGGAAACACCGGCCGCATGTGATTCTTCTGCACCGACGGATCGCCGAACGACGACTCGACGCCCCACAGGCCGAGCAGGATCGCCGGCGAGACGCCGAAATCACGGTCGATGCGGTCGAACAGTTTTGCGTATTGCTTCGCCTTTTGTTGCCCGGTCCGGATGCGCCAATCGGTGACGCGGCGGTTCAAGTATTGCCAGAGCTGTTCCTTGAACTCGGGTTGCTCGTGAATGGCTTTGAGCCCGGTCACGTCGGGCGTCATGCCGGTCATGACGCGCCAATAGGTCGCCTCGGTGATGCCGCGCGCTTCGGCTTTGTGACGGAACGCCGCGACCCATTGATCGAACGGGATTTGTTTGGTTGGATGTTTTTCGTGCTTTTTGTGCGCCGCGTGTTTGGAGCGCGTTTTCGCGGCCGCGATGCACGGCAACAGTAGAACTGCGGCGCCGCCGATGGCCGAGAGACAATCGCGCCTGGTGATCGATGCTGCGCGCTGCATGGTCATCGGCCACTTTCGTTGCTAGAAGTTCAACTCAGATAGAGCGGAATGCCCAGCGCGCGTGCCGCGGCGATCATCCGCTGGTCGAAGCTGGCAAGCTCCACATCGGGCTGATTCCGGCGCACATGTTCAATTGTTGCGAGATGGAGCGAATCAAGAGTGCGGACTGCTACCGGAAAAGGCTCAAGAGCGCGAGCGAGACGCGCAGCGTCAAGTTCGAGAAGATAGATCCGGGCGACTAGCGCGCGCACCGCATCGTGCCCGAACTTTAGACCGCGGGCGTGGATGCGATTCCAAACTTCGTATACGAGCAACCGGCTGGACACCAGGTCCTGCTGCCAAAGTGCCTCCGGTGGAGTGCGCGATTCCAGAAAGACGTGGGCGAGGACAATCGAGCTATCAAGGTAAATCACGGTCGGCTCGGGCCTCATCGAGGTCTTTGAGAATGTCCTCCAACGTCAGGCCCGGTATCGGCGCACGCGGCGGAGGACCTCCGCGAGGATTGGTGGCCGGCGTGATCCAGCCTTCCCGTATGCCTCGGGCCAGAAATTCCTCGTCAGAAACTTTTCGCGGTGCCGGCTTGGGCGGCACTAGCTCAGCCACCACACGGCCGCGGTCGGTGACCAGCACGGTTTCGCCGTCCGCGGCGAGCCGCACGTACTCGCTGAGCTTGTTCTTGAGAATTTTGAGGCCAACGGAGCGCATCGAGCCAAGGTAGCTTCCAGAAGCTACTTTGTCAATCTTTCGCTATTGCAATGGGTTAGCTGAGTGCGTTGAAGCCTATTCCTTCGCCCGCTCGACGTAGCTGCCATCGGCGGTCTGCACCACGATCTTGGTGCCGATGGTCACGAAGGGCGGCACCATGGTGCGCACGCCGTTGGAGAGCAGCGCCGGCTTATACGACGAGGCGGCGGTCTGGCCCTTCACCGTCGGCTCGGTCTCCACCACTTCGAGCACGGCCTTGGGCGGCAGTTCGATCGCGACCGGGGTGCCCTCATGCAGGCTGATGGTGACTTCCATCTCCGGCTGCAGGTAGGCTGACTGGTCGCCGATGATGTCGGCCGGTAGCGTGACCTGGTCGTAGCTTTCCATATTCATAAAGTGAAAGCCGTCGCCGTCCTGGTACATGTACTGATGCTTCTTGTCCTCGACGAAGGCGCGCTCGACCTGGTCGGTGGTCTTAAATCGCAGCGAAACCTTCACGCCGTCGGCAATCCGGCGGACGTCCATCTGGGTGACCGGCGTGCCCTTGCCGGGATGAATATTCTCGGTCGACACGATGACTCCGAGCTTGCCGTCGATATCGACGATGTTGCCTTTTCGCAACGAGCTGGCGATGACTTTCACGGGACAAAATCCTTGCCTAATTGGGTCTTTATTCGGGGCGCAACATACCCATCCTGGGGCTAATCGCTAGCTATTTCCGAAAGCCATCCCGGACAAGGTAATGACGGACAAATCGCCCGGATCGTCGCCCTTTTGGGCCCCCCACGTGCATGCCGACCGCCGGCCGGTGCTGCTGGCGCGCGGCCGGATCACGACTGCCCTGCGCGCCTGGTTCGCGGGCAACGATTTCGTCGAGGTCGAGACCGGGGCGCTCGCCGTCTCGCCGGGCAACGAGACGCACTTGCACGGGTTTGCCACTTCGCTCATGGCGCCCGACGGAACCGCGTCGCCGCTCTACCTGCGCACGTCACCCGAATTTGCCTGCAAGAAATTGCTGGCCGCCGGCGAGCGCCGCATCGTTGAGTTCGCCAAGGTGTTTCGCAACCGCGAGCGTGGCGCGCTGCACGTCCCCGAATTCACGCTGGTGGAATGGTATCGCGTCGGCGAGCCCTATACGGCTCTGATGGCCGATTGCGCGGCGATCCTCAAAGCGGCGGCGCAGGCCGCGGGCACCTGGCATTTTTCCTTTCGCGGCCGCTCCGCCGACGCCTACGCCGCGCCGGAGCGGCTTTCGGTCGCCGAAGCCTTCGGGCGTTACGCCGGCATCGACCTGTTGGCGACGCTCGATGCAGGGGAGGGCGACCGCGTCGCGCTTGCCCGCGCCGCTATCGCCGCCGGCATCCGCATCGCCGACGACGATACCTGGGGCGATATTTTCAGCCGCGTGCTGGTGGAGCGCATCGAGCAAAGACTCGGCATCGGCCGCGCCACCATTCTGGACGAATACCCGGCGATGCAGGCCGCGCTGGCGAGGCCGTCATCCGCCGATCCGCGCGTCGCCGAACGCTTCGAGCTTTACGTCTGCGGTGTCGAGCTTGCTAACGGCTTTGCCGAACTCACCGATGCTGCCGAGCAGCGCCGGCGGCTCGAACGCGAAATGGCGGAGAAGGAGCGCCGCTACGGCGAGCGCTACCCGCTTGATGAGGATTTTCTCGCCGCGCTGGCGCAGATGCCGGAGGCAAGCGGCATCGCGCTCGGACTGGACCGTCTGGTCATGCTGGCGACCGGCGCCTCGCGCATCGACCAGGTGCTGTGGACGCCAATGGCATAGTCATCCCTCCTAGCTTGTGCGCTCTGCGGGCAAAAACGCTATTTGCTCACCACGACGTTGAGGATCGCGGTAGTGCCGTCCTGCACTTTTTTCAGCGCGGCTTGCACGGCGCCTTTGAGCCTGGTCGGCTCCTCGACGCGCTCGCCGTGCAGTCCGAAATGCGAGCCGAACTCGGAATAATCGGGGCCGTTGAGCTTCGAGCCGATATGCATATGCGCGCTTTCGGCGGCGCCGTCGGGATAGTGATGCACGTGGCCCTTCTGCATCGCCATGTAACCGTTATTGTTGAAGATGACGATGAGAATGGGAAGGTTGTGCTGCTTGGAGGCGCCGAGCGCTTGGATCACCGGATTGTACAGGAAGCCGCCATCGCCGATGAGCAGCGCCACCGGACGCTTGCCGGAGGCGAGCTTAACGCCGAGCGCGGTGCCGAGCCCTTGGCCGAGGCCGCCGAAGCCGCGGAAAAAGCTGTGCGGCGTGGTGAACGGCAGATGCTGGCGCAGCACCGGACCATGCAGGATGGTCTCGTCCACATAGGCGGTATCGGCCGGCATCACTGCGGCGAGCGTGTCGATCAAGGTCAGCGGATCGATCGCTTTGCCGTTGCCGCCGTTTACTTTCGCCCGCTCCGCTTTCAGTCCGGCGACAAGCGCGTCGTGTTCGCTCTTCCATTTCTCGCGACGCTTGGCGATCACGTCCGCATTCGGCTTGGCGGCGCGCGCCGCCTCCGCCAGCATTTGCAGCGACGCCGCGATGTCGCCCTCCAGATATAGGTCGGCGTGCAGTTGCTGATAGATCATGTGGTTCTTGAACTGATTTTCGTTGATGGCGACGATCTTGCCTTTGGTGGGCCGCACATGCGGCGGATACCAAGGCACACGGCCGCCGGCGAGCAGAACGAGATCGGCGTCTTTCAGGTATTTGTAATTGGCGACCCCAAGATAGAGCGGGTGATTGGTCGGGAAATTCGCAAAATTGGAGCCACGGCTCCAAATCACCGGCAGCGCCAAGAGATCGGCGAGGTCAACGAGCGTCTTGAACGCAGCAGTATCGCGACCCGATTGTTCGGCGACGACGATCGGATTTTTCGCCGACATAAGCAGGTCGGCCACCTTCCCCACTTCGCTCGGATGCGCCTGCACGCGTGGTGCCGCCGGTACCTCGCGCTCGTTGGCCGGCGGCGTCCAATCGTGCAGCATGTGCTCGAGCGCGACGTTGAGATAGATCGGTCCTTTGGGCGTGCGCTGCGCCATCTCGCCGGCGCGGATCACCTGCTCGTAAAGCGTAAACGGGCTGGTCACCGGACGCGCCAGCTTGGTGATGTTCTCGACGTACCGTTCGATGCCGCCGACGCTCAAACCGCCGTACCATTGCTGTTCGATGTCGAGGTCGGGGTTCTCGCCGACGGTATTCGATTCACCCGACATGACGATCATCGGCACTTCGGATTGCATGGCGCCGTGCACGCCCATGCTGCCTTGCAGGAGGCCTACGCCGGCATGCACCAGGACCGCTTGCGGCCGCCCGGTGATCAGCGTGTATCCGGTCGCCATGTTGACGGCGAGCGTCTCGTGCCAGGAATCGATGTAGGTCGGACCGGAGCGGTTGCCGAGTTTCTGCCGGACGAGTGCTTCCCACACCGGTGACCATTCGGAACCGGGCGACGACATGATGTAATCGATCTTAAGCTTGCGGAACGCCTCCAGGATGGCTTCCCCGCCGTCCATGTAATTTTTCATCTGATCGTCCTTACTGCTCGGCCGCGCATAAACCGGCGTAATATCGGGCATCTTCCGTAACAATGCGGAGCTTGCTTGCCAAGGGTCGGTTCAAGCATAAGGGCCATGATCCGTTTACGAGGCCGCCATGAGCACCGTTCGTGAAAAACCAAAAACCCTGCGCCATCCGGCTGAACTCGCCGCCGCGGGATTGACCGGCGGCGACCAGATGGCGGCGCTGAGAGAGGTGGCGGCGCGCTATGCGGTCGCGCTGACGCCGGGCATCGTTGGCCTGATCGACCACGCCGACCCGGACGATCCGATCGCGCGGCAATTCGTGCCCGACGCGCGCGAGCTGCAAATGGAACCGGACGAAAGCCGCGACCCGATCGGCGATAATGT
>JASHRW010000028.1 GCA_030037065.1 Xanthobacteraceae bacterium | reverse complement strand
GGGCGCGGCATGCCGGATTGGCTGGTCGCGCACCTCGTCACCATTGGGCGGATCACCGAGCGAGGCGGCTTCTCGACGGAGAACACGGAGCCGATCCGCACCATCGTCAAGCGCGAACCGATCACCACCCGTCAATTCGTTGAGGATTTCAGAAGCGTATTCAGCTGACCGGCGAATAACGACGCATCATTCATTTCGGCCAGGTCAGCAGCGCGAGAGCGACACACGACAGCATCCAGAATACGCAGTATTCGATGCCGCCGATCACCCAGATCCACTTGCCGGTCACCTTATGGGTCGCCACGCCGGCAACAAGCAGATGGAAGGCGGCAACGGCCGCAACATACGGCGTGTAGATCCCGAACACGAGGCCGATCGTCAGGACGGTCTCGATGGCCCCGGCGATATACATCCAGGTCGCCGGCGGATTGAACTTGGCGGCCTTGAAGAAATTCAGCGTCGCGGGCTCGGTGAATTTGCCGACAATGTGGGGAATGAAGAACAGCCCGCAGATCAGGCGCAGGATGTTGACGCCGTTGGTAAGATCAAAGTTTTGCAAATAGCCCGTCATGGCGCTTCCCCTCATCCCTCGGCTCAAGTTAGCGCAACACCATGGCCGTGGCGAGGAGCTACAGCACCTCGAACACCTGATACACCGGCCCCTCCGGCAACCTGTGTCCGACGCCGACGCAGATCATGTTGTTCAGCCAGCCATACTTCGGCGAAGAGGTTTCGAAAAACCCCGTGATCCGCAGATAGTAATCGGTCGCCTTGACCACCTCGCCGCGGGCAATGCGATCAAGCACCTCCTTAGGCCCGTGGCGCATGCCGCGGTAGGGCATGCCGATAACGTGGCCATCGTCGGTTTTGAGTACGATCCGCACGTCAAGCATCCACGCTCCGTCGCCTGGCCGGACTGCCTGCCAATCACTCCCACCCGGCAAGAGCGTGCCGCGCATGCGCTCGCCCTCAAAGCGGCCGCCGGTGATGACGCCGACGCGCCGATCGACACCCGGCGTGTTGCCGACATTGATTGCCGGCTGCACATCAAGCAGCATCATAAACAGCGGCCGCACCCGCAGCTCAGTCATCTCTTTCGGAAGAATTTCGGACAGCGGACGTGTGGTAGTCACCTCGATCCTCCTTGTTGCGTTGCGCCCCGGCAACTGAAGCGCTCTTTTGACTCTGAGTGCAGGACGGTGGCCGTGCAGCAAACCACTATTCGCCGGGAAGCTCGGGACACGGCCGTTTCGCCAAATCCCACGCTTCGGCACGACTCACCCCGACCATCCCAAGCAAATTGACGACCGCCTCGTCCATTTTCCCGGGCAAAATATCCTTATCGCAAACCGCCAAACTGAAACCGACAATTGCATGTGTCGCCTGCCGCCAAGCCAATGCCGGGTCCTCCGTGTGATAGCGGCCGGCAGCAACGGCTTGTCGAATGTCTCTTATCGCGTAGGGTCCCATGACACGATACATGGCGCCGGCAATAACTTCTGAGCGCCGCAGCAGCCAGCGCCAGCGCTGATCGGTCGTCGCCGCCTTCATAACGTTGCGAATGCCGAAAGCGTAGACTTGGCCCGGATCCGTGAAGTTGTTTGTTACAGCCTCGATGCGCTGCGCGAGGCGCTCCATCACCTGTTCCATGACGTACATCGCCAGTTCGTCTTTGGAAGCGAAGTAGTTGTACACCGTGCCGAGGCCGACGTCTGCCAGTTCGCAGATTTCGGACATGGTCGCGGCATCGATCCCTTTTTTGGCCATGACCTCGTAGCCGGCGTCAATTAGCGCTTGGCGATTGCGCCGCTTGCGGCGGTCGCTGCGGCTCTCGACGTTTTGGACAGTCCTCATCAGCCGGTCCATTCGGTTCCCAATTTACCCGATCCTGATTCGACTTAGCACAAACGGGTCTTCAGGCTGAAAAGCCGAATAAAACCGTGCCAAGAAAGGCCGTTTTCGTACGCTGTTCATATCCGAATGCTAACCATTAATGAATTATGTTGACAAATGAATATCATTCACATTTGATCGCCGCAACAAAGATCCGCCGCGGGAGCACGTCGTGGAGGAGACGGATGGGTAACGTCACGGCTGAAACACTGACATTGGCTCGAAATGCGGCCACAGACGGTCCCGACCCGGTTCCGTCCGACCGCTATGCCAGGCGTGAGGTGCTACTCGATCGTGTCGAACAGATCGGTAAAACGCTCCAGGAGTCGGGCTCAAGAAGTGAAGAACTTGGGACGTTGGCGCCCGAGGCCGTGCAGGCGTTGCGGTCTGCAGGACTTTTCACGTTGAAGCTTCCAGCGGCCGTTGGCGGATTCGAGGCCGATCCGGTCACCGAGATGTTGGTTCTCGAGCAGATCGCTTATCACGACTTTACCAGCGGGTGGTGCACGATGGTCGGTGCGACCGGCGTGGCGTCCATGGGGGCATTCCTGCCGCAAGCTGGCCTCGACAAGGTCTTTCGCAACGGACAGATTCCGACCGCGGCGATTTCGTTCTTTCCGGCCGGCCGCGCCGTCCGCGAAAAAGGCGGCTTCCGGCTGAATGGCCGCTGGCGTTTCAACAGCGGTATCCGACACTCCGAATGGGTTCTCGGCGGCACAATCGTCGAAGGAACGGAACAGGAGAACGGCGGTCAGCCGCTGGTCATCTTCGCGGCTTTTCCGACCAAGGACGTCACCGTCTACGACAATTGGCGCGACGTGGTCGGCCTCAAGGGGACCGGTAGCTGCGATTTTTCGGCGACGAATTATTTCCTGCCCGAGGACCTTTCGTTCGTTTGGGACTTGCTCGACCCAAAGCCGCTTCGCGGCGGCGCCTCCTACTTATTTCCGCCCTTCAGCTACGTCGCAAAGGAGCATGGAAGCGTCGCGGTTGGCGCCGCGAGGCGCGCCTTAGACGAGCTGATAAAACTCGCAACCACGACGCGCGGCACGTTTCGCGTCTCCAAACTTGAGGAGCGCCAAGTTGTGCATCGGCAAATTGCCGAAGCAGACTTGAAGATCCGCGCCGCGCGAGCTCTGCTGCATGGACGCTACGAAGATCTTTATCAAAAGGCGAGTTCCGGTGCGGTCCCCGACGGTCGTGACATCGCCGACGTCAGGGCGATGGCCGTTCACGCAACCGACGTGGCGATCGGCGTCGCCACCATGGCCTATCACTTCGCCGGCAATACCGGCTTGCACCATCCGCACGTCATCGGGCGCCTGCTGCGCGATCTGAACACCGCAGGTCTCCATCAGGTCATGAGCGACACGGCGTACGAAAACCATGGGAAGTTTTGCCTTGGCCTACCTGCCAACCCGCTTGCCTAGTGCAGCGATGCCGGGAACGGCATGTGCCATATGAGCTTCGAGACTGCGGCCCCTGCGCTCGAAACGGATCAAACGGCCGTCGATCCACACCTGAACGGCCGGCGTTCGGTCGCGAGGTCGGTGCCGAACGGCGGCGACGCTTCGGACTCTGCTGTGTGGTCAGTGCTGGCTGGCTTTGCCGGCGAATAGACCACCAACCGATGGGAGGAAAGAGTGAAAAACAGTCATGATGGAAACAACCGAGCCAAGCAGAACCGCCGAATGAGTCTCGGTGTCGATCGCCGCACGGTGATCAGGAGAGGAGGGGGCGCGTTGGCGGCAGCCGCACTCGCCTCGACCTTTCCGTCACCTCGGATCCGAGCGGCCCAGCCGGTCAAGATCGGCTACGTCAGCCCGCAGACCGGACCGCTCGCACCGTTTGCCGAAGCCGACGATTTTATCATTGGAGGCGTTCGCGAGCTCTTCAAAAAGCAGAGTCGCCCGATCGAGATCATTGTCAAGGACAGTCAAACGAACTCAAACCGCGCATCCGAAGTCGCAGCGGATCTTATCCTAAAGGACAAAGTGTCGCTGATGCTCGTTGGCGCTGCGCCTGAGACCAATAATCCGGTCGCAGATCAGTGCGAACTCAATGAAGTTCCGTGCGTGTCGACCGTTTCACCCTGGCAATCCTGGTTCATCCCGCGCGGCGGCAAACCCGACAAGCCATTCAAATGGACCTATCACTATTTTTGGGGCCTGGAAGACGCAATCGGCATCTTGCTCGATATGTGGCCGCAGATCCAGACCAATCGGGTGGTCGGCGCTGCCTTTGCCAATGACCCTGACGGCAACGCCTGGGGCAATGACGTTTTCGGCCTGCCGCCAGCGCTGATCAAAGCCAAATACAAGCTGATCCATCCGCCACACTTCCAGACGCTGACCGACAATTTCACGTCGCAGATCAGCGCCTTCAAGGAAGCAGATTGTGAAATCATCACCGGGAATATGATCCCGCCCGATTTCACGACCTTTTGGACGCAGGCCTATCAACAAGGTCTCAAGCCGAAGATCGTCACCATCACCAAGGCCTTGCTGTTCCCGGCGTCCGTCGAATCGGTAGGGGACACTGCGAACAACCTTTCGTGTGAAGTCTGGTGGACGCCGCACTTTCCGTACAAGTCGTCGCTGACCGGCCAAAGCGCTGCGCAGCTTGGTGCTGCCTATACGCAGGCCACCAAGAAGCAATGGACGCAGCCGATTGGGTTTGTGCATTCGCTATTTGAAGTCGCTGCCGATGTCATCAAGCGCAGCGCCGACCCCAGGGATCCAGCGGCGAATCTCGCAGCCGTCATCAAAACGAATCTGCAAACGATCGTCGGCCCGATCGCGTGGGGGAAGGGGCCGGTTAAAAACGTCGTCAAGACTCCGCTGGTCAGTGGTCAGTGGCGTCGTACTCCGAACGGACCTTTCAAATACGAGCTTTTGGTTGTCGCCAACGGGCTGGCGCCGCAGATTCCGCTCGATGGGAAGTTCGAGGTGCTGACCTACAAGTCATGATTTCGGAAGGGACGACTCTGGGGTGACCTCGGGGAGAACAGCAGCTTTCGAAAGAGATTAAGTGACAACATGCCCCGGCAATAATCTGTTTCATACTTGAATGGATTAAGTCCGGGGCTTTGTTGTGGTTGAAAATGGCAACTCTCCTTAGCGTGGAACGCGTGTCCAAGAGCTTTGGCGCCGTGCGAGCCGTCGACAATTTGTCGTTTGAGCTCGACCAAGGCGAAGCGCTTGGGATTCTCGGCCCGAATGGTGCCGGCAAGAGCACACTTTTCAACCTAATCAGTGGTGACATCCGTCCGTCCGCCGGACTCATTCGGCTGCGGCAGCGCGAAATCACGCACCTACCTTCATACGAGCGCTGTCGGCTGGGCATTGGGCGCAGTTATCAAATTCCGCAACCGTTTGGCCGCATGACGGTGTTTGAAAACGTGCTGGCGGCAGCAAGTTTTTCTTCCGGCAGGGGCGAGAGCGCTTGCTACGACCTCTGTATCGAGATACTGGGTCGGGCTGGGCTTCTCGACAAGTGCAACCGTGCTGCCGATACGTTGACGCTGCTTGAGCGCAAACGTCTTGAGCTTGCGCGCGCACTCGCGACCCAACCGACACTCCTCCTGCTCGATGAAATCGCCGGCGGCCTGACAGAGGGCGAGTGTCATGAACTGATCGAGGTCATCAACGCGCTCAGGGGCACCGGCGTTTCGATCGTCTGGATCGAGCACGTGGTCCATGTCCTTCTTGCCGTTGTCGATCGATTGCTGGTGATAAATTTCGGCAAATTTCTCGCCGAGGGCGAACCGCACGCGGTCATGGCCAATGCCGCCGTACAAGAAGTGTATATGGGAATTGAAGCCGAATGAACCTGCTACAGACCGAGGATTTGGTAGCAAGCTATGGGGATTTCCAAGCTCTGTTTGGCGTCAGCTTGGCGATCGAGCAAGGGGAAACCGTCGCTATTATCGGCGCTAATGGCGCGGGTAAGAGCACCTTGCTCAGGACGATTTGCGGTCTATTGCGTTCGCGTCATCCGACAGACGTCCGCTTTGACGGCAAACCGATTGGTTCGCTGGAGCCGGAGCAGATTATCGCTCTCGGCATCGCCATGGTGCCCGAGGGGCGGCGGCCGTTTCCATCGCTGAATGTCGAGGACAATCTCCGTATGGGGGCTTATTGCGGTCGCATCGGTCCATGGACGCTGGAGCGCATCTATACGCTGTTTCCGAATCTGGCGGAACGACGCCTTGCAATGTCGCCCACGCTGTCGGGTGGACAGCAGCAGATGCTCGCGATTGGGCGTGCGCTGATGGCCAATCCGAAACTTCTGCTGTGCGATGAACTCAGCCTCGGTCTTGCACCGATCGTCATTCGCGATATTTACGCGGCGATGCCGGGCATTCGCGACGAAGGAACAACGATCCTGATCGTGGAGCAGGATATTCAAAGGGCGCTGCGCGCTGCTAATCGCGTGTATTGCATGCAGAAAGGCAGGGTGACATTGCAAGGGCGTCCGAGCGCGCTCAGTCGCGACCAGATTAAGCTGGCATACTTCGGCGTGTGACCGGAAATCGGCCGTGTATTGGATAAACACAATCATTCAGGGTGCATTGGTCGGCGGCCTGTACGCACTTTTCGCGACCGGTCTGTCTTTGATGTTTGGCGTCATGCGCATCATCAATCTCGCGCACGGCGACTTCATCGTGCTCTCCGCGTATTTAGCCGTCGTGGTCATCAATTGCATTGGGGTGAATCCGCTGGTCGCTCTCGCCGTTGTTGTGCCCCTCATGTTTGGCGTCGGATACCTTTTGCAACGGGGTCTTCTAAATTTTACTATGGGCAGCGATATCCTGCCTCCACTGCTGGTCACCTTCGGACTCTCGGTTGTCATCCAAAACGTGCTGCTGGAATTATTCAGCGCAGACAGTCGGCGGCTTCAGTTGCCCTGGCTTGAGACGGCAAGCGTGCGGATCGGCGATCAGCTTGCCATTGGACTGATGCCCACGAGCGTTTTCGTTGTTGCCGTTATCGTCATTGGCGGGATCGAGTTTATGCTTTACCGGACCGATTTGGGCCGCGCCTTTCGCGCCACTTCCGACGATCCCGACACCGCTCGCTTGTACGGGGTGAACAATCGGAACATCTATGCCCTGGCGACCGCGATCGCACTCGCAGTTGTCTCGATTGCGGGCGTCCTATTCGGCATTCGCACGATTTTTGATCCAACTATTGGCCCGGCTCGGCTGCTGTACGCATTTGAGGTTGTCATTATTGGCGGTCTGGGAAGCTTATGGGGGACGCTTGCAGGCGGCATCATTCTCGGCGTCGCGCAGGCAATCGGCGCCGCTTTCGATCCAAGTTGGGACACGCTCGCGGGACATGTTGTCTTCCTGGTTGTCCTCCTTTTCCGCCCTCGTGGGTTGTTTCCAAAGACATTCGACCCATGATTATTGGTTCTTATCGTGTCGAGCGCTCAACCCGCGCTAGTCGCGCCGGGTTCGCCGCCATGCTCGCTGTCATCGTCGCGTTGATATCTGTGCCCGCCTGGGCCGGCCGTGCGGAGATGCGTCTCCTGATAGAGGTCAGCTATTATTTGGCTCTTGCGCAAGCCTGGAATTTGCTCGCGGGATACGCTGGGCTCGTCTCGGTCGGTCAGCAAGCCTTCGTTGGCCTCGGTTGCTATGGCTTTATCATCGCGACCGCTTTTCTTCAGATTCCGCCGCTTGTTGCCATTCCGCTTACGGTGGTTGCTGTTGGATTGATTGCAATACCAACCGCATTTCTCGCCTTCCGCCTGCGCGGCGCGCATTTTGCCATCGGCACGTGGGTGCTGGCAGAAGTGTTGCGACTAATATTCACCTTGGTCCAGGCGTTTGGCGCAGGAACTGGAATGAGCTTGCCGATCCATGTTGTGTTGGACATTTCAGAAAATCGTGTAATCCGTGAACTCATTCTGTACTACGTCAGCGTTGCAATCGGAATCGCAACAGTGCTTTTGGTCTTTCTGTGGTTGCGGTCACGCGAAGGTTTGGCATTGACCGCCATCCGCGATTCCGAGGCCGCCTCAGGAAGCGTCGGCATCAATCAGCAGCGCACCAAATTGACCGTATATCTGATCGCGGCGCTGATCGCCGGGCTGGTCGGAGCGCTCGTCGTCCTTGAAAAGCTGCGAATAACGCCCGATGCGGCATTTAGCGTCACCGATTGGTCGGCGAACGTCATTTTTATCGTGATCATTGGCGGCATCGGCAGCGTGGAAGGACCAATCGTTGGCACGCTGGTGTTCTTCGTTCTACGCTCTTTACTGGCCGATTATGGCGCATGGTATCTGATTACACTCGGAGCAATCGCAATCATCGTGATGCTTAAGGCCCCGAGAGGCGTTTGGGGCTTAATTGGTTCTCGTTACGACGTTCACCTCTTTCCTGTCCAAAGACGCGTCCGTTTGAACTTAGATTAGGGTAAATCAATCTTTACGCTTGATCATAAGCTTGAGCGTGAGCGCTGTGGCGATCTCATCTTCCGTTTAGATTTAATGGGCGATTCTGCTGATCGCTACACTCAGTCGCAGTCAGGCGAACTTCATTCTGTTTGGCCTTCGCCCTTAGTAGTTGTGCTACCGGCTTTCTCAGCACTGACGACGCCTGTGACCGCGCCGGATTCTCTAAACTCGTGCAGAAGATCAAGGTAGAGCTGACGCTTGAACGAAATGATTAGATCGGGCAATTGTTCGATCGATACCCATTTCCATGCGGAAAATTCCAGCTGTTCGCGGGTGATGTTGATGTCGGAGTCAACGCCTTGAAACCGCATCACAAACCACTTCTGCTGCTGCCCGCGCCAGCGGTTATCCCATCGTTTGCGGAAGCTTGGCGGCAACTCATATCGGAGCCAGCTTTTGCTCTCGGCAATGATCTGCGCGTTGTCTGTTCCAATCTCTTCCTTAAGTTCACGGAACGCTGCCTCGCGTGGCTCCTCGTCGTCGTCGATCCCGCCTTGCGGCATTTGCCAAGCCTCGTCTTGAGCGTCGGAGCGACGGCCCACGAGCACCTTGTTTTGGTCGTTGAGCAACATGATGCCAACGCCGCGTCGATATTCGCCGGACGAGTCAAAGGATTCGGTATCTGACATGCCTGTACCTCCCGCGGCCAAATCCGCCGCCACACGCTTTAGCAAGCTTCTTAATTCGTGCTCGTCAACGCGATCGGACTTCATGAGCATCCAGATGATAGGATCGGCGAGCATTTCCTGTAGGCTGGGCTGGTGAAGTTTGGAAGATTTATCCCGCATGAAGTCCTCCGCTCAACATGCAGCCTATCGGTGAGTCGCCGCCTAATGTGACTTGAACGGGCTTTTGAACCGAGCCGTGTCGCCAAGCTCGCATTCTATTTCCAGGAGGCGATTGTACTTGGCGATCCGCTCACCGCGACAAAGTGATCCGGTCTTGATTTGAGGACTGCCCATTGCCACGGCGAAATCGGCAATAAATGCATCCTCGGTTTCTCCCGAGCGATGGGAGATGATGAACTCCCACCCGGCTGCACGGCACATCTCGATAGCTTCGATCGTCTCAGTCACGGTCCCGATCTGGTTGAGCTTAATAAGCGCTGCGTTCGTCGTGCGCTCGGCGATGCCCCGTCGGATGAATTTTGTATTCGTGACATAAATGTCGTCGCCTACTATTTGAATGCGATTGCCGAGTCTTTCCGTAAGCTTCCGAAATCCTTCCCAGTCATTTTCGCCAAGGCCGTCCTCGATTGAAACGATCGGATAGCGCTCCAACCAGTTGGAGTAGAGTTGGATTAATTCTTCGCTTGTCGTTTTGCCCCCGCCCATTCTCCAGAGAGCGTAACCGTTATCGACGCGAAAAGCCGATGCTGCGGGGTCGAGTGCTATTGCGACCTGCTCACCCGGGACAAAGCCGGCATCCTCAATAGCCTCAACGATCAAGCGGCATGCCTCCTCATTGTCTCGCAACTTGGGGGCAAAGCCACCCTCGTCACCCACGCTCGTAGCGTATCCCAACTTGCCAAGGCGCGCTTTGAGCGCGTGAAAGACCTCCGCACCGTAACGCATTGCTTCGGCGAAGGTGGGAGCGCCATGTGGCACCAGCATGAATTCCTGGAAATCGAGTGAACTGTCAGCGTGTGTGCCGCCATTGATCACGTTCATCATAGGAACGGGCAGACGGCGCGTCCCGACGATGCCTCCGAGGTAAGAGTAGAGCGGCTGCCCAACCGATTTTGCAGCAGCCCGGGCGACCGCCATTGAAACGCCGAGAATGGCGTTGGCGCCGAGCTTTGACTTATCTTTGGTTCCATCAAGTTCGATCAGTAATTTGTCAATATCTCGCTGGCGGGTGGCAGAAATGCTGACCAGCTTCGGAGCAATAATTTGAGAAATATTCGCAATCGCACGACGGACGCCTTTTCCGCCATACCGGGTCTTATCGCCGTCTCTGAGCTCAAGAGCCTCATGCGTACCTGTCGAAGCCCCTGAAGGAACTGACGCGCTTGCCCGAATGCCTCCGTGCAGCTCAATCAAAACCTTCAAGGTCGGGTTGCCGCGTGAGTCGAGGATTTCAATGGCACGGACCGATGCAATCCTGCCGTTCATTCATTACCCTCTTCGAGATGAAAGCCCAGAGACGCTGAACAAGACCAGGCGTTTGGTAGCGTGGATCAAGTCGGCCAACTCACCATTCTGGCTGTTGGCCGACTTCTTCGATGCAGATGCACTCAGGTGACGGGCGCGAGATACTGATCGCGCGACATCTCTTTCGAACGACGGGTCCGGGCCTCTTTTGAAGGAAGGGGCTGGGCTGGAAGCTGCAGCACTGTCGCACGTTGGCCTGAGCGTAGCAGGGTGAGCAGCATGGTCTTACCGTCGGCGAACTCCAGAGCATCGTGGTGCGTCTGCGGATTATCCAGATTGATCTGTCGGAAGCGAGCCACTCTGCCGGTCGGTTGGTAGCCAAACACGAGTCCGAGAAAGAGCCGGATTAACGGATTGCGATGTTGTGCTTCCTTTGCGAAAACGATCTCGGTACCGGGCAGCAGGCACACGGCTACATTCGGCTCTCCCACGGCGCAGAAGCCGCGCGTGATAGAGTCACCAAATCTTGTCGTGATCAGCTCATCTCCCACCTTTGACGGTCGCGTAGCAACGTGGTGTAGGCTATAGTCGCACATTGATGTGCTCCTTCTTGCTGAGTGACCCCCCACCAAGCAAACCGATTAGCGTCGGCAGCTTACGAAACACCGGATAAATCCGCCGACGCTGCACCATGCTCATGCCCTGCGATATGCGCTCACCATGGCGTCGGTGAAATCGATTCCGTTAAGGGCGGTCACCGAGCCGAGGGCGAGCAGCGCAATCAAAATGAGCACGACGGGACTAAACCCGGCCAAGGCCAGAATGCCGAGGACGATTGCCGACAGGCCGACAAGGCCGAAAATGCCGGCGGAACTCGATAGCATCTCGCCCGCCAATGCATCGCTGGCAAGGCGTTGCGCCCTCTCGTCCGGCGTTGCCAAGGACAGGCTTAGGAGATGCATACGTATTCCCGAATTGCTGCTGAGGATTAATGCCGCGCCAAATGCAATCACAGCAATGGCCGTGAGTTCATTTGTGCTGATACCGAGAAGAGCCAGAATGCCCAGTACAACGCCCGCGGCGCCCGCCAAAAATACAGCCGATAATCCACCATCTCCCACAGTCGGCACGGATGCGGTGGCGGCATCTCGTCGAGCACTGAGACGAGCGTACTCGGCCACTATTGCCGAACCATGCAACAACAGCGTCGCGCCGAATATGATGGTGGCGATTGCAATCAAGTATTCGGGCACAACGTGCGCCAGTGCAAGAATGGTTAGAACGACTGTTGCGAGAGCGGCAACGCTTTCTCCTATTGAACCCTTATTTCGATTTGCTTCGTCGGGCATTTATCCCTCCCTTTGGGGCACAAAATGCGATCCGTTTTGCGCGGATATTAGATCCGCGCGGTGAAACGCACAGTGGAAGCGGAGATCGCGGTGGGAAGTTCCCGACGAGCTTCGTTAGTCGGGCGTTGCCTCCGCCCATTCGCTGGCAGCGTGGCGAAAAAATGCTACCGGCGGTGGCCCTTTCGGCAACAAAAAACCCACCTTCCGGTGGGCTCATGCATTGACCCCACCGCGATCCTCCGCGGTAGGAGTCATTAGCCTTGCGGCAAATAAGGGCGACTCCATGCCCGATCTAATGCTGGCAAGAAATTGCATTGGCGTCAAGAGTCGTCGAGTACTATTTCGGCGATCAGGCGCTGTTCATGCGCATGACTGGTCTTCACTTTGTGCACACGCCCTTCGCGGATGCACGGACTGATGCTGGCTTACGACAAGGCGCGCAATCATCAGATGCGTGCCGACGTTGCGCAAGCTACCAAATCCTTTGCCAGTACCAATGTGCGGCTAGTGTGGCGGTTCAGAAGTCCGCATCATTGTTGCCGCGAACTCGTTATGCGGACTTCTGAACCAAAGCCACACCAGATCAATAAGTTGCTAGTGTCCTTCGATTCTGAAGTTCGCAAACGAGCTTGCCGCCCAATGATGCGAACTTCGGAATCGGGACACTAGCCTGGCTGTTGGCTGACTCGGCAACCGGACTCATATGGGAGAGGGTCGCCTAAGGTTTCGGGATCGTAGTACGAGCCATGGCGAAAGAAATCGAGAAAGCGTAGGCGCTTGTATCATCCAATCGGATGTGGAGGTAATGCGCAATAAAGGCGGCCGCTAGGGAACGGTCGGCCCGCCGCAGGATCATCAGGGAATGGATGGAAATTCCGAGAGATAAACGGCAACGATGGAGCAAATCAAAGGCTTTGCCTAGCGAGTTGCTTCGAAACACCAGTTTGCTCGCAGTCAACGCAGTCCTCGCCAAAAGGTCACCGGCTGACTTCTGCCGCGTCTCGGCAGTCGGCGATGGAACGAGCCACGAAATGGCTGATGGACATTGGCTATGGTTGCCATGAACGCCAGTCATTCGTAATATTTCCGTGGGGAAGGAGTCCTCCCAAAACCGCCGACCGGCTGATGACTCCTGCTGCGTTTAGGGACGCGGCGGAGAGTCACATATGAATGCCAATGTCCGCGATCTTGCCATTTTCGGATGCATCGTTCTGATTCTCGCCAGCCTTCTTCTGGCGCTTGACCCCACCGGTCAACAGGCTTCTCCGGGTGGCATTGCGTTCTCACAGCTACTTCGCGAGGTCGATCAAGGTCATGTACATGAGGTTCTGATCGAAGGTTCTCAAATTTCTGGGACCTTTGCGGATGGCCGGAATTTCCAGACCTTTGCGCCGGACGATCCGTCACTCATCCAGCATTTTTATGCGAAGGGTGTTTCGATCACGGCTTACCCGCAGCAAAGCGATCTGCCGTGGTCATCGCTGCTGGAATCATGGCTGCCATTCATTGCCACGATCGGTATTACGTTGATATTCTCGTTGAGCCGAATGCAAGATATCGGCGGCAAAACTCTTGGCTTTGGCAAGTCTCCGGCTAAGCTTCTCACAAAGACGAACAGTCGCGTTACCTTCGAGGATGTTGCTGGTGTCGACGAAGCTCGATCCGATTTGCAAGAGATCGTCGAGTTTTTGCAGGATCCGGCAAAATTCCAACAGCTTGGAGGGCGGATTCCGCGCGGCGTACTTCTTGTTGGCTCTCCCGGAGTCGGCAAGACGCTAATCGCTCGCGCCGTCGCGGGAGAAGCCAACGTCCCATTCTTCACCATTTCCGGATCGGATTTCGTCGAGATGTTCGTCGGTGTCGGCGCAAGTCGCGTCCGGGATATGTTTGAGCAGGCGAAGAAGAGCGCGCCGTGCATCGTCTTTATCGATGAAATCGACGCGGTCGGGCGACATCGCGGCGCGGGATTGGGTGGTGGCAACGATGAGCGCGAACAGACGCTCAATCAGCTCTTGGTCGAAATGGACGGTTTCCAGACAAACGAAGGCATTATCATAATTGCGGCCACGAATCGGCCAGATGTGCTCGACGGGGCACTCTTGCGCCCCGGCCGTTTCGATCGTCAAATCATAGTCCCCAATCCCGACGTGGTTGGACGTGAGCAAATCCTGAATGTGCACGTGCGTAAAGTCCCGCTGGCGCCAGACGTCAATCTGAAGACGATTGCGCGCGGGACCCCTGGCTTCACCGGCGCCGACCTGATGAATCTCGTCAACGAAGCAGCCTTATTGGCAGCGCGGCGAAACAAACGCCTAGTGACCCAGACGGAGTTCGATGACGCTAAGGAAAAGATCATAATGGGGCCTGAACGCAAGTCCCTGGTTATGACCGAAGAAGAAAAGCTGCTCACCGCCTTTCACGAGGCCGGCCACGCCATTATCGCTCTTAATGCCGAAGCCGCCGACCCGGTGCATAAAGCCACCATAATTCCGCGCGGGCAGACGATCGGGATGGTCCTGCAGCTTCCTGAGGGCGACAAACTATCGATGAGCCGCAACCAAATGACTTCCCGACTAGCCATACTGATGGGCGGCCGCGTCGCTGAGGAAATAGTTTTCGGGAGAGATAGAGTGACCTCTGGAGCCGCTTCCGACATCGAGCAGGCTACGCGTCTTGCCCGTATGATGGTCACGCGTTGGGGTCTTTCCGACGCTCTGGGAACTATTGCTTATGGCGAAAACCAGGAAAAGGTATTCTTTGGCTATTCCGTGGCGCGGCGGCAGGACATTTCCCAGGCGACGGTGCAGAGGATCGATGCAGAAATCCGCCGGCTCATCGAAGAGGGCTGCACGAAGGCGAAGCGAATTCTAAGCGAAAGGCGTTCCGATCTCGAGGTGCTGGCCAATGGTCTACTGAAATACGAAACCCTTTCTGGCGACGAGATTAGAGGTCTGCTCGTCGGCAAGCCGCCGATTCGCGAAAGTTCATCGACAGAACCAGCCTTGCGCTTATCGGCCGTGCCATCCATAGGCGATCTCAAGCCGCAATCCGAAGCCGGTGAGTTCAAGTGCAACTATATAAGTGACAATGGAAGCATTGATTAGTGATGACGGGCTCGATCGTCGGCACCTCTCAGGTTCCCATTGGCGAAAGGGCAATCGTCTTGCGATTGGCTGTCGCCGAGACAACTTGAATTCTTTGGCAATGCACTCGTCACAATACACCCCACCCTCGATAATCACAGAGCGAGGCACTCGGATACGAAATGACGCCGGCGTGCGTCACTTCGGCTGCCAAGGTACACTTATCACAACGACAGTCCGGCCAATCCCGAAACTCGTAATTGTGTCAATGAAAACCATTGACGCAGCACAAGGCGAAATCTACCTCTATGGAGGGGAAGGAGTCCCTCCCAAAACTGCCACTGCGGCTGATGACTCCTGTTGCACGAGCGTTACGCAACGGGAGTTCGCCGTGGAGTCACCTCGCCAATCGCTTCAAGCACAGGGCCGGCGCGCCAGAGTATTTTCCTATCAATATCGCTACTGTCCTCGCTGCCGTCGCGAATGGCCGGCGAAACATCAGCCCTGCCTGGAATGCGTTTATTGGCTCGGCGATCGGCCGCTCCAACGAACCGAATGGCAGCTTGCCCCTGAGCCGCACATTTGCGCGGCATCGAGCACCTATGAACTGGTGGGCGCCGGTGCCCTGGTCTTGCGCATCGTTCGCGATCTGCCTCCAACCGGCTCGGTTCAAAAGCCCGTTCGCGCCACGTTAGGTCGCGCTCGATCAATGACCTCGCTTTGGCAGCTTGGGGCGAGCGCAAGACAGAGGAATTGCACACGAATGAAGACGGCGCTGTCGAGCTCCTCACCGCGCGGTAAGGGGACGATCTCGTCTGGCTTTATTCCAAATTGAGAAGCTACGATATGGATTTGCGCCAATACGAGAAGAACAAATTCACAATGGCTGAAATATTGCGGTCAGCCTCCACTTGCATTCCAGAACAATCAGAAGAATTGCGCGCCCGCCTTCAGGATCTGTTCGCTCGGCTGGCTGAGGATCGTTTCAATCTCGTCGTCGTCGGTCGGTTCAGTCGGGGAAAGACCTCTTTGATGAACGCCATATTGGCTACCGATCGGCTGCCGACGGGAATCGTTCCTCTTACGTCAGTGATTACCAGCGTCGGCTATGGCAGCAAAGAGCGGGTGCTCTTGAAATATGAGAATCGAATTTTGAACAATGAGATACCGATTGAAGCTCTGCCGCAGCATATTACCCAGCAGGGCAATCCCGGCAACATTCAGCGGATTAAGACCGCTGAAATTCAGTTGCCTGCCGAAATCCTTCGCAAGGGATTCTACTTTGTCGACACCCCGGGCTTGGGCTCGGTGATCGTCGAAAATACGCTGACGACCGAAGCCTTCCTGCCGGAGGCTGATGCATTCATCCTGGTGACCAGCTACGAAAGCCCACTGTCAGAAGAGGAGTTACGTTTTTTCAAGGCCGGTGCGGCATCGGGCAAACGCATCTTTGTTGTTTTGAACAAACAAGACATGGTGTCGCCGGAGCAGCGGGAAGCCGCCTTTTCGTTTGTGCGCGAACACTTGCGAATGATCTTCGGTCATGCGACGCCATCAATCTTTTCGTTGTCCTCCAAAAATGGCCTGAAGGCGAAGCTGTCGGGAGACCAGGGTCTTCTCAAGTCCAGTGGCATTCCAAGCTTTGAAAAACAATTACTCAGTTTTCTTTTGAACGAAAAGAGCAGTGAATTCCTGCTGCGAATGTGCGACCGCACAAGGCAGTTTCTTCTGGAATTGCCGCACGCAAAGGAAGCTGAAGGTTTGATTGCGCGGATCGATGCCTTGAATCAGCAACTTGATCGAAGCACCCCGACGGAAGCAGTTTCGATGCCTACAGTCGCGTTTCGGAACTTGCACAGGCTACCATCTTGCGAGATCTGTGCCCACGCAGCCGAGAAGCTATGGAAGTTCCAATGCGCCTATCAGTACGAAATCGGGATCAGCCCAAAAGAGCAGCAACGCTTTGCCGAACACGGCGGCCTATGTCCCTTCCATACTTGGCAGTTCGAGTCGATATCATCACCATACGGCATTTGCGCCGGGCACGCGCCTCTTCTCGACCGGCTCGCAGGCGCACTTCGGAATTCCGCTTCCAGCCTGAGCAGGGAGCAAATCAACGCGCAACTGCAAACTTTTTTTCCAGACGAGGACGACTGCGTCTTCTGTAGCGTCCGTAACAACGCCGAACAGGAGGCCATCGATGCCGCAACAAAGCGACTGGAGCAGGATCCGACGCGCGCAGTAGATGCGCTGTCTGCAATCTGCTTTCCCCATTTTGTCATGCTTGTCTCGGTGGTCCCCGATGACGATTTGGCGCGCAAGTTGCTGCAGCGCCAGGCCACGGTAGTCGAACGCTATGCGGACGACATGAAACGCTTCGCGATCAAGCACGCCGCCATACGCCGTCATCTCGCCAGCGAGGAAGAAACCAACGCGGCGGAACGCGGCTTGCTATTAATTGCCGGTCTGCGGCAGGTCAATTTTGTATCGCCAGTGCGCGGCGTCAAAAAAAAGAGCGCGCCACCTTAGACTGGAGCAAGGGTTATCGACATGTCAGCGCAAATGGCTTCCCGTTACTCATCATCGCGGACTTGCCGCATTCATGTATAGCTACAGCGGACATCATTCCGGCGCTTGCGAAGACGATTGGCTCGTTGCTTTCGGGCTGTGCGCGAGAGCGAGGAGCCTTATGAGGCCGCTCACTCTGCGTATTGGCGTCCTCGAGTTATGGCAGACAGCATGCGTACACGAACGCACGAGGTTGAACAGGCCGTCGCTAGGTTAAACTCATTGCATGATGAGCTTGCCGTCTTTGATGTGATCGCCCAAGGTGAGCAAGCCATCCCTGCACTGAGAGCCATCCTGTTTAAGCGCGAGCGCAGCGGCCTGTATCAGACGCGCTGCCGCGCCGTCGAGGCTTTGTCCGCCTTCGGCGCGTATAATGTCCTGATCGAATTTCTGGCAGCCGAACGCGAGATTATTGATCCGATCGAACGCGTTGGCGAAGATGCGGTTGTAAACGCAGCGGCTTTGGTGCTGGCTCGCGTCCGCGAGCGGCGTGTCCTTGATCTGCTGTTGCAACTGGCGCGACGTCCGGCTCTCACCGGCGTGATCGGCGCACTCGGCGCTTTTGAAAGCATCGAGGCCATTCCCGCGCTCATCAATGCCCTGGAAGAGGATGCAAGTCGGCTCACTGCCGAGAGCGCACTTCGGAAACTTGGCCAGCAAGCGCGTCCGGCACTCTTGCGTACGGTTAACGCAA
>JASHRW010000223.1 GCA_030037065.1 Xanthobacteraceae bacterium | reverse complement strand
TTGCCGCACTTTTTGTGCGCCACGCCGTGCGCGGCGCAGAATTCGTAGAGCATGCGCCGGCCGCGCACGCAGTGCACCGCGCGCTTGGTCTGCGTCGGGTAGTACAGGCCGGCATGGATCACCTCGCTGTTGCGCGAGGAGACGCCGTTGGCGATGCCGCCGGTCGCCTCGGCCACCGTCACGTCGTGGCCGGCGAGGGCCGCCGCGCGCGCGACCGCAAGCCCGATGACGCCCGCGCCGACCACAAGAACCTGCATTGCGTTTCCGTTTCCTGGCGGCGGCGGACTGCCGCCGCGGCCGCAGCTCGACTATAGCAAATTGAACAGCATCGACAGTTCTCTGTATAACAGGCGCGCCAGCGAGCGGAGGGACTCCCAATGGCGGATAACGTCGTGCGGGTTTGCGCGCAGTCTGAGATCGGGCCGGATTCGGTGAAGGCCTACGAGGTCGGCGACCGCCGGCTCGCCGTCTTCAATCTCGGCGGCGAGTTCTACGTCACCGACGACGAGTGCACCCACGCCGCCGCGAGCCTCGCCGAGGGCATGCTCGAAGACGGCATTATCGAATGTTGCCTGCATTTCGGCGCCTTCGACGTGAAGACCGGCGAGGTCAAGGCACCGCCATGCTCGCAAGCGCTACGCACCTATAAGGTGCTGCTGCAAGGCGACGACGTTTGCGTCGATCTCGACAAAAACGCGGCCGGAGAACCGGCGTAATGCCGGCGACGCCGGTCGCGCCACTCGGGCTTGCAATTGCGGGCCTGGGATTGGCGGGTTCGGTCATGGCGCGTGCCGCGATTGCACACCCCGGCGTGGAGCTGATCACCGCGGCCGAACCTGATCACGATACCAGGAACGCCTTCGCCCGCGATCGGAACGTCCCTACCTATGCCTCGCTTGTTGAGCTGTGCGACGACCAGCGGATCGACATCGTCTACATCGCGACGCCGCATCAATTTCACGCCCGACACGCCGAGCTGATCGCCGAGTCCGGCAAGCACATCATCCTGGAAAAGCCGATGGCGCTGACTTTGGCGGAGTGCGACGCGATCATCTCCGCCGTCGAGCGTCATAACGTGCACCTGATCGTCGGCCACACGCACGGCTTCGATCCTGCAGCGCGAACCATGGCCCGAATCGTCGCCAGCGGTGAAATGGGCGCTCTCGGGATGATTGCGGCATGGAATTACACGAATTTCCTTTATCGGCCGCGACGGCCCGAGGAACTGGACACGGCGCAAGGCGGCGGCATCCTGTTCAATCAAGTGCCGCACCAGATCGACATGGTGCGGCTGATCGGCGGCGGACGCCTGCGCAGCGTTCGTGCGCAGGCGACAGTGCTCGATCCGTTGCGTCCGACGGAGGGCAGCGCTGTGGCCTTTCTCGAATTCGAAAGCGGCGCCGCAGCCTCGTTGACTTATAGCGGCTATGATTATTTCGACAGCGACGAGCTTCACTTCTGGATTTCGGAGCGCGGCGCGTCGAAGCCGCCGAATCAGCACGGCGCCGCGCGTCGCGCGCTGGCCGGATACGATCAGGCCGCCGAGGCGGGGCTACGCATCGCCCGATACGCTTACGGCGCCGATCCAGGTCCGGCCCCGACGCATCAGCCGCATTTCGGCCTGCTCGTGGCAACCTGCGCCAAGGGCGAGATGCGCGCCTCTGCCGATGGGCTCTTCATCTATGATTCGAACGGAAAACGGGAAATGCCGTTGCCGAAGAGCTTCGCAGGCCGCAGCGAGGTGCTCGACGACATGGTGGCGGCGATTCGAACCGGCAAACGCCCGCGGCAGGACGCACGATGGGGAAAAGCTAACGTCGAAGTGATGCTGGCACTGCTGCAGTCCGCGCGCGAGCGCCGTGAGATTTTGCTGCAGCACCAGGTCGCTCTGGAGCCGTGACCTGCGCTGCGCGCCCGGAACGACGAAGGACATTGGACCCGAACGCTCGTTTCTCTATATAACTGCCAAAGTCCGATGGAGCGGCCGCGATGAACTACCAGCCCTCAAGCCACGATTTCGTGGTCGAGAACGCCGACCAGCAAACATTCTTTGTCAATCGCGAGGTGTTCGTATCGGAGGATGTTTTTGAGCGCGAGAAGCGCGCCATCTTCGACCGCTGCTGGGTCTATGTCGGGCACGCTTCCGAGCTGAAAAACCCCGGCGACTTCAAGACCCGTCCGGTGGCGGAGCGGCCGGTCATCTTCTGCCGCGACCGCGACGGCGAAATTCATGCGCTGATCAATTGCTGCCGCCATCGCGGCGCGCTGGTCTGCCGCGAGCGCGAGGGCAACGCCCGGCAGTTCTACTGCATGTATCACGGCTGGACCTATCACCCGGACGGCCGGCTCAAATCGGTCCCTGGCGACAACGCCTACGGCCCGGCCTTCGACAAAACCGAAATGGGGCTCGTCGCCGTGCCGCGGCTCCAATCCTACCGCGATTTCTATTTCGCCAACTTCGATCACGACGCCGTCGATCTCGACGCCTATCTGGGCAAGGCCAAGGACTACATCGATCTGGTCATCGACCAGTCGCCGTCGGGCAAGATGCAGATTGTTTCCGGCACGCAGGAATACGACATCCGCGCTAACTGGAAACTTCTGGTCGAGAACAGCGTCGACGATTACCACCTGATTTCCACCCATTCGACTTGGCTCAACTACATGCGCAATTCCGGCGTCAACGTCACGCCGCCGAAGGGCGAACTGCTGCCGACGCGCGGCTTCGGCAAGGATCTCGGCAACGGCCATCTGACCACCGACAATCCGAATTACCGCGGCCGGCCGGTGGCGCGCTGGATTTCGGTCTACGGCGAGGACGCCAAGGCCGACATCGAGGCGATGCGCAACGAGCTTGTGTCGCGGCTCGGCGCGGCGCGCGCCGCCCGCGTTGCCGATACCAACCGCAATCTCTGCATCTTTCCCAATCTGGTCATCAACGACGGTTCGTCGGTCACCGTGCGGCATTTCTATCCGGTCGCGCCCGGCCAGATGCACGTCACCGCCTGGGCTCTGGGTCCGGTCGAGGAGACTGAGGCGCAGCGTGCGCGGCGCCTGCACGCCTTTCTCACCTTCTACGGCCCCGGCGGTTTCGCCACGCCCGACGACGTGGCGGCGCTCGAAGCGGCGCAGCTCGGCTTCGCCGCCTGGCGCGAGGTGCCGTGGTCGGACCTCTCCCGCGGCATGGGCAAGCCGGGCGACGCGCAGCT
>JASHRW010000222.1 GCA_030037065.1 Xanthobacteraceae bacterium | reverse complement strand
GCCCAGTGTGGCGGTTCAGAAGTCCGCATCATTGTTGCCGCGAACTCGTTATGCGGACTTCTGAACCAAAGCCACACCAGATCAATAAGTTGCTAGTGTCCTTCGATTCCGAAGTTCGCAAACGAGCTTGCCGCCCAATGATGCGAACTTCGGAATCGGGACACTAGCCCGGCGTTGTGGCGCAATCCGATCAGCCGGCCGAGGGCACCCAGTCGGCGGCGATGGCGCCCGCGTAGAAATTATTGTTGGGCTATGGCGCCCGCGGCGGGAAAAAAGACCCCGGCATTGCTGCCGGGGCCAAGGCACGCCAGTACGACGAGAAGCTGGCGAAGTGAAAACGCCCCTTTTAGAGTCGATAGAGAATCTGGTCGGTCCAGAACCGCTCGAGCCGGTGCAGCGCTTTGTTGAGGACGCCAAATTCCTCGGCATTGATACCGCCGACTTGCTCCACCGTGCGCACGTGCTTGTGGTAGAGCGTGTCGACGATGTCGCGGACCTCGCGGCCCTTCTCGGTGAGTTTGATACGCACCGAACGGCGGTCGACCCGCGAGCGCTGGTGGTCGAGGAAGCCCATCTCGACCAGCTTCTTGAGATTGTAGGAGACGTTGGAGCCGAGATAGTAGCCGCGCGTGCGCAGCTCGCCCGCGGTCAGCTCCTTGTCGCCGATATTGTAGAGCAAAAGCGCTTGCACCGAATTGATGTCGGCACGGCCACGACGGTCGAACTCGTCTTTGATGACATCGAGCAGCCGCCGATGCAGACGCTCGACCAAGGTCAGCGCCTCCAGATAGTGCGGCCGGATATGGTCGAAACGCGCCTCGCGGTCGGCGGGCTCGACCGTCTTGACGACGGCTTTCATGAGTAGACGCCTTTCCCAAACTGGATCTTGTTATCGCCGACGGGCCCTGTTTCCCGTCGCATGGCGCAAATCTAGCGCGCCCGATCTAAGATCAGTTTAAATAACACGCTAAAAATAAGGTTTATTCGCCGCTCTGGCGGCGCGAATGGGTATAAAATTACGTTTGATCTCTTGACGATTCATTCACCGCAGCGGCGCCGCTTCAGTGCATCTGCAGATGAGCCGCGCGGATCGTGCGGCCGTAATTATCGTAATCGTGACGGATGATCCCGGCAAAATCGACACCGCACTCGCCGCCCGGAATGAAGCCGAGCGAAGTAAATTTCGCCTTGATGGCGGGCTGCTTGATCGCATCCGAGAACTCACGGATGAGGCGGTTTATGGTTGCCTGCGGGGTGTTCGCCGGCGCGACCACGCCGCCGTAAAATTCAGCCTCGACATTCTTGTAGCCGGACTCGATCACCGTGGGCACGTTGGGCAACACCGGTGAGCGCATCGCCGCGGTCGTGGCGAGCGCACGCAGTTTTCCGGTCTGTAACTGGCCCTGCAGCGTCGTGAGATCGGCTTGAGCAACCGTCAACTGATGCGCCAACAGCGCCTGAATTGCCGGCGCGTAACCGGTGAACGGAACGAAAGTGATATCGACCTTGGCTGCCTGCTCGATCATTTCGAAGGCAATCTGAGAAGCAGTCGCCGGACCGATCGTGCCGTAGGTCAGAGCACTTGGCCGGGCGCGGGCTGCAGCGATGAAATCGGCGAACGTGTGGTATGGCGAGTCGCTGTTGACGACGATCAACGGCGGAAAGGTGGCAAGCTCGCAAATCGGCACGAAGCCGGTCAGCGGATCGTAATAAAGCTTGCGTACATGCGGCAGCACCACGAAGGAAGGTGAAATGATCAGCAAGGTGTCGCCGTCAGGCGCCGCGCGCGACACGTATTCGGTCCCGATCTCCGTGCCGGCTCCCGGATGGCTTTCAACGACCATCGATGGACCGCCCGACGCTCCAATCTGTTGCGCCAAGAGGCGCGCCATGACGTCGGCCGGGCCGCCCGGCGGGAACGGCAGGATCAGCCGCACCGTTCGCGCCGCCTGAGACCATGTTGTCGAGACGCCAAACGCACCGACGATCGCTACGATCGCGAGGGCGACGGTCAAACGCATTCGCCATTGCCATTGCATGCGGTTGCTCCCCAAAGCTCCGATGCAGACAGCGTCAGAGTGATTTTACATCACCTTTGCCGGTCGGGAACAGCGGCGAATGGGCACGGCGCCCGCCGGGTCGCGAGGACGCTGGCCCTTAAGGTTGTCATTCGGCAAATGACCCTGTTTTTCAATTGACTGGGGGACGCGCGCCAACCATATAGCGCGCGCGGGCCGGGCCGCCGGTTCTAGCGCCCGCAATTCGGTGCGGGGGAGTGTCCCGAGCGGCAAAGGGGGCGGACTGTAAATCCGCTGGCTGACGCCTTCGTAGGTTCGAGTCCTACCTCCCCCACCAGCCTTCGCTTCGCGAGCTACGGCTCGGCAAGCCGGCATAATGAAAAAAAGGCGGCACCATAGCAATCGGATAGTCACTACATGACCAACGCTCCGCTGACACTACAGATGCCGGCACCGCCGGCTCCGGTCCCGGTGATGCCTGATCCCGCGACCACGGCATTGCTCATCTTCGACATCGTCGATCCCATTTGCACGCGGCAGCCGAACTGCACGGGGAAGATGGCGCCGGCTATCGCGGCGCTATTGGCGCGCGCACGCAAGGCCGGAGTGACCGTTGCGTATGGGACGCGAGCGCCGACCATGTCGAAATGGCTGCCGGAAGTCTCCCCTCAAGCCGGCGACATCAAAATCGAAAGCCAAGCTCAAGACCGGTTCTACAATACCGAGCTCGACAAGCTGCTAAAAGCGAAAGGAATCAAAACGCTCATTCTGACTGGCTGGAAAGTGAGCGGATCGGTGACCTATACGTCGGTCGGAGCGACGCTGCGAGGTTACACGGTCGTCGTTCCGGTCGATACCAGCTTGGACGCCACCGACTACGAAATTGCCATTGGGCTCTATCAAATTCTGCATCAGCACAGCGCGAATGCTGCGAACGAGCCTTTGAAGACTGGAGCCTCGACGCTCAGCCGCACCGATCTGATCACCTTCAAATAATCGATTTGCGGACCGCCGCAGCGAATTGCCTTAGTCGCGCGCCCGTGACAGAGAAACCGCCATGCGCAAGCGGCAATGGCAGGCGAAATCACGCTCACGAGATATCCGAGGCGCCCATCGCGATCCGCGGCGCGAGCGGCAGGCCGATGCGATACTGTACGGCTGGCATACTGTCATGGCGGCGCTCGCCAATCCGGCGCGACGCATTCATAAGCTGCTCGCGACTGAGAATGCGCTGCGGCGTTTGAACGATGACGGCGTCGCGCTACCGAAAGCGCTTGAAATAGTGCGACCTGAGGCGATCGCCGCGCGGCTGACCGCTGATGCCGTCCATCAGGGTCTTTTGGTCGAAGCCGATCCCCTACCCTCGCCTGCAATCGAAGAATTGGCGACGTCCGGAATTGTCTTGGTGCTCGATCAGATCACCGATCCGCACAATGTGGGAGCAATCCTGCGCACCGCCGCCGCATTCGGCGCCGCCGCCATCGTCACCACCGCACGGCACAGTCCGGAGGCAACAGGCGTGCTCGCCAAGTCCGCCTCCGGCGCGCTCGAACTGGTGCCGATCGTGACGGTGCAGAATCTGGCGCGCGGCATCGCTGCGCTCAGGGAGCGCGGTTTTTCGGTTGTCGGCTTGGACAGCGAAGCGGCCGACGAACTGGCCGCCATGCCGCTGCATTTACCGCTCGTCCTGGTGCTCGGCGCCGAAGGCAAAGGCCTGCGGCAAGGGACGCGCGCCGCATGCGACCGCCTGGCGCGGCTCGACCTTCCCGGCGCGATCAAGAGCCTCAACGTCTCCAACGCTGCAGCGCTCGCGCTCTATATCGCCAGCCGCGCGACCGCCTGAAACGACGAAAGCCCGCACCAGGCGGGCTTTCGCATGGTCCGACGCGAGCGCCGGTTAATGGTGCCAGTGGTGCATCCCGTACCACGGCCGGTGATAGAAGTGCTGATGATATGCGACGTGGTGCCAATACCCATGGCCGTAGCCATACCGGTGCCAGTAGCTATAGCCCCGCCAATACGGATAAGTCCTGGGCACAATATAGGACCCGGTCGTCCACAGGTGATACGGAACCGTGATGCCGGGCCCGGTATAATCGGGACCTTGGTCGACCACATAGATGGGCGCCGGCGCAATCGGCGTCAGCGTGACCGTAGGCGTTGCAGCGTACACGACGGCGCGGTGGCAACTGCAACCGGTGCCCCAAGCCCAGGTGCGCCAAGCCCACCTGCGCCAAATAACCCGTGGCGGCGCGGGAGCAACCGGTGCCGCATAGACGATAGCGGCAGTCGGCGTGCCGCAGCCACCGCAGCCGGCGGACGCCATCGACGTCATGCCGGCGGTAAAGAGCAAGGCAAGAACAAACAACGTTGCGCGATGAAGAGACATGACACTCCCTGATTTACGGCCTCCGTGACGGAGGCGGATGAAGGCGGGCCGCTTGAGCTGCTCGCCAAGCTACGGACCTGAATGATTTCCACCTGTGCGATTTCCACCTGGGTGATTTTCACCTGTGTGATTGTCCCCGGAGTGATTGTCACCGGAATTGCCTTGATTTGCGCCGCGCTGGTTTGAGCGGCCGCCGCGGCGAGCGGACGGCGCGACGAGCGCGGGTGGATAAGACGGATATACGGTGGTCGGACCGGGCGCGGATTCGCTCGACCAAGAGTGGTAGTAGACCGGCGCCGGCGGCGGCAGGCGGCGATTGGGCGGCGGGATGATTTCAAGGCGGCCATAACCCGGACGCCGTCCGTCTGCCGGATAGTAGCCGGGCACACCATAGGGAGCCGAAGCCAGATACGGCCGATAGACGATCGTCGGCGCAACCTCGTTCGGTCGATCAAGCCCGAACTCGCCCTCGACGATGCCCCACGAGGCATCGACGCCGTTGATGTAAACGGGCACGCCCGGTTTACCGGGAATGACGATCTCCGGCTCGCGCTGGGCGAGTGCCGGAGAACAAGTGACGGCCAGTAGCAGCGCCGCGTAGAGAAAACGCATAAGCAACCCGTGACCAACAGCTTTGTGTCACGGTTATTGTAAGGAAGTCGCCGGGCGAATTGGTTTATTCCGGGGCCAATCGGCCACGGAATTATTTGGTAACATTAATCGGCAGCTACACTTCGTAAGGCGCCCTGCGATCAACCTCATACCAAGCGTCGGGCGAGGTAGTTGCGCAACGCCGCTGCTGCGGCGCACAGCAACGCGAAGCCGAGCGTGGCCAATGCAATCTCCATAAGGTTACCGGTGAGATTGGCGGCCGCGCCCGCACGGAGCGACCCCAGGGTCTTAAACATTGCGGCCAGCAAGCCGATGACAGCGCCGTAGCAGCCGGCGTGCAAGACGTTCCACGTCCGTTCAGAATTTCCCGGCCTGTAGAGTGACGGCAGCAGCATGTTTGATTTTCCTGCGACGGCGGTTCGCGTCTCCTCGGGCGCCCTGATCGGCACTGCGCGCCGCGCATGCAGACCGCTATTTTAGGGCGCGTTGCCGTCATTGTCAGCCGCTGCTTCGAGCGCCGGAACGTGAGGCTGTGCAATGTCAAGGTGTCGCAGCGCGATTTGCAGGCGCGGCATTCGCCCGATCGAAACCGCCCATCACGCCGGCGCGCTGGCCGCCGCTCCAATTGTCCACTACCATCGCATCGGACCTAGCAGGAGGAATGAGACTCGCAGGCCGAGCGGGCGTGCCGGGGCGGTGCGAAGAAAGCCGGCGTCATTGAAGTCTCGCGCCGGCAAGGACAATCGATGGATACGAGCCTGCTGCATTCCGTAGGGATTGGCTTCCACACCTACCTGCACGATTTTGCCGACGGCGCTGGGCTGGCGTTGCATTCGGCGCACAACGCTTTCTACATCATTCTCAATCCCATGCGGATGTTCTATCTGTTCGCCGGCGTCTGCATGGGCTTGGCGCTTGGCATCTTGCCCGGCATCGGCGGTATTGCCGGCACCGCGCTGCTTTTGCCTTTCACCTATGACCTCGATCCGCCCACGGCGTTCGCGCTGCTGCTCGGCCTTGGCGCCACTACCACCACGGCCGATCCGATAGCCGCGATTCTGTTCGGAGCGCCCGGCCACGCCGCATCGGCGGCAACTACACTCGACGGCTATCCGATGACCCGGCGCGGCGAAGCCGGGCGCGCGCTCGGCGCCTCCTACATGGCCGCTTTGATCGGCGGGCTGTTCGGGGCGGCACTGATGGCGATCGCGCTGCCGATCATGCGGCCGATCATTCTCTACATTGGCTCGCCGGAACTCCTAAGCATTGCCGTGTTCGGCATTTCGATGGTGGCGGTGCTGTCCGGTAACGCGCCGCTGCGCGGGCTGACGTTCGCCTGCTTCGGCATGATGCTGCGCATGATCGGCACCGACCCGCAATCGGGCACGCTGCGCTGGACCATGGGCACGCTCTATTTGTGGGACGGTTTGCCGCTGGTGCCGCTGACGCTCGGCATCTTCGCCCTGCCCGAGCTTTGCGATCTGGCGATCGGCCGCATGGCCATCGTACAGCAAGGCCAAACGCTCGATACCAAGACCGGCATGCTGCTCGGCATCAAGGATTGCCTGGAGCATTGGTTTCTCATTCTACGCTGTTCGTGGATCGGTTCGGCGATGGGCGCAATTCCCGGCATCGGCGCCTCGGTGATCGATTGGATCTCCTACGGCCACGCGCTGAAAACGGAAAAGAACGCGGCGCAGACCTTCGGTACCGGCGACGTCCGCGGCGTGATCGCCGCCGAGAGCGCCACCAATGCACGCGAGGGCGGCGCGCTCGTTCCCACTGTCGCCTTCGGCGTGCCGGCGAGCGCCGGCATGGCGATCCTGCTCGGCGCCTTTCTCATCCATGGCCTCGTGCCCGGGCCGGACATGCTCACCAAACACCTCGATCTCACCTATTCGATGGTATGGAGCATCGCCATCGCCAATATCTTGGGCTCCGGCCTGTGTTTTCTGTTCAGCGGACAGCTCGCAAAGATCGCCACCCTGCGCTACACGCTGTTCATGCCCGCGGTGCTCAGCCTCGTCTATATCGGGGCATTCGAGGCGACGCGGAACTGGGGCGATTTATTCTCGCTGATGTTCTTCGGCATGCTCGGCTGGGCGATGAAGCACTTCCGCTGGCCGCGCCCGCCGTTCGTGCTCGGCTTCATCCTCGGCGAACCGATCGAGCGCTACATGTTCATTTCGATCGAGCGCTATGGCGCCGACTGGATGCTGAAACCTTTCGTCCTCGTCATGTTTGGCTTGGCGGCGATTTCGCTGTTGGGTCCGCTCATCGGCGACGTTCGCAGTCACGGCGGCTTGAAAAAGATGCTTTCGCAATGGGGCCGTCCGGTGTTTTCGACCGATAATCTGTTTCCAGCGGCGCTGCTCACCCTCTTCATCGTGATGCTGTCGCAATCGTTGGATTGGGCATTCGCCGCCCGCATCGTGCCGACTATTGTCGGCATCGGGGCCATTCTGTTCTGCGCGCTCGGTCTCGCCAACGACGTCTTCGGCGTGCATGAGCGCAACGGCGACGCCGCGGCCGCTGTTGCGGGCGGCGGAGGCCCAAAGAAGATCCATATGGACATCGTTTCGAAGACGTCGCACCTGCCCGGCCTCACAGTGCTCGGCCGTGGCTTTCAGTTCTTCGGCTGGATGGCCGGTTTCATGCTGCTGATGTGGATCATCGGACTCATCCCGGCGGTGCCCGTTTTCATCATGTCCTATATGCGGCTCGAAGGGCGCGAGAAGTGGAAGCTCGTCATTCCGATGGTGGTCGCTGTGGTAGCTTTGATCTACGTAGTCTTCGACCAATTGCTGGCAATTCCCTGGCCGCCAACCCTTTTGGGCGCGTTCTTTCCCGTCCTCAAAGCAATCCCCAGCGTGTGATCGGGGCGAAGGATTGGCCGCGACATTGCGTGCATTGCCCGCTGGCCCTATGCGTTAACACCAAGCGAAGCCACGCGAAGAGCGGCGATGGACTCCCCAGAAGCGCGATCGAAAGGCGCTGCGCCCGCTCCGGCGGGCGAAAGCGCTTATTGGCAGATCGCTGCCGGCCTCGGCGAGAGACAACTGGTCAGCCATCTGCTCTGGTTTTTCGGCTTAGTCTATATCGTCGAAGGCCTCGGCCAGATTGGCGGATTGATCGCCCAGCCACTCACTTATTATCTGAAAGAGGTCCACGGCTGGACGGCGCTGCAGGTGACCGCGTTCGTCACGGTCTTCAACATACCATGGGTGATCAAGCCGGTTTATGGGCTGATTTCCGATTTCCTGCCGCTGTTCGGCTATCGCCGCAAAAGCTATTTGCTGATCGCCAATGCGGCCGCCGTCGGCGGCTATTTCTGGGCCACGCAGATCAACGTTCCGGACGTTCTCCTGCTGGCGCTAATGCTGACCGCTTACGCCATGGCTATCTCGAGCACCCTTTGCGGCGCCGTGCTGGTGGAAAATGGCCAGAGACTTCACGCCAGCGGAACGTTCGTCAATCAGCAATGGCTCTGGTTCAACGCCGCGGCCATGGCAGCCGCCATCATCGGCGGACAACTCGTCCAGCGCCTGCCGCCGGCTTCGGCCCTGCACGTCGCCGCGGGAATCGTCGGTGTCGCACCGTTCGCCGTCATCTTCGGGACGTGGTGGCTCATTCCCGAGCAAAAAACGTCGATCAACGTGCAAGGCATGCGGGACACGCTCAACGGCCTGCTGGCGTCCTTCAAACGGCGCGAGCTGTGGGTGATCGCGCTCTTCATCTTTCTCTATTATTTCAGCCCTGGCTTCGCCACGCCGCTTTACTATCACATGACCGACACGCTGAAATTCTCGCAAGCGTATATCGGAATTCTGGGATCAATCGCCTCGGCGGGGTGGGTTGTCGGCGCCCTGCTCTATCGCCGCTTTTTCGGCGGGCTGTCCTTAAAGACTCTGCTCAACGTGAGCATCGCATTCGGTACGGTGACCACCGCGGCTTATCTCTTACTTTCCACCGAAACCTCTGCCGCTATCCTTAATTTCGCCGGCGGCTTTTCGGCAATGCTCGCGACCGTGGCGACGCTCACGCTCGCCGCCGATTACTGTCCGCAGCGCGCCGAAGGGTTTGCATTTGCCGTCCTGATGTCGATCATCAATCTCGCCACAGCGAGCGCCGACAATGTCGGATCATTTCTCTACACGCATGTCTTTCACAATAATCTGACGCCGCTGGTGATCGTTTCCGCCGCGGCCACGGCTTTTGCGTTCGTCCTCGTGCCGCTCCTTCGCCTCGGTGACAAGCGGCAAGGCGAGCCGGCGCAGAGCGCAGGGCCCATGGAACCCAAGGGTTCCCCACTGCGTTAGCATGGGTCACCATTTGGAGTGCCTGATCATGACAAGGATCGGCGCTTATTTCATCGTTGCGGTGCTCGCCGTCGGTGCTTTGTCGCCTACGCCAAGCGCCGCGTTTGGTCTGAACTTCGGCCCGTTTCATCTCGGCCTGCCGTTTTTTGGATTCCGCCACAGGTTCATACACCGACGCCATGTTGCGCTACGCCGCCCAAGCGCCAGCATTTATGACAAGGAAAGCCCGGGGAACATCGCGCCGGCGCAAAATGCCGAGCCGCTGTTGCTTTACCCCAGCGTCGAATTGCCGGAAATTTTCGACGAGGTCTTTTGGCCCGACCATGCTCCGCAATGGCCTTTCGGATTTGACGCCATTTTCCGCAGCGCGTTTGTAAAATCGCCGTTCGACGAAACCGCGCAGACCTGCCAACAGCGTGACCGCACCGCCGAAATCGTCGGCCGCATCACGAAGGAGGTGAGACCGAGTCCTGCGCAACGGCCACTGCTGCAAAAGCTCGTCCAGGCATTGGGCATGGCTTCAGGCTACATGGCCAAAGCGTGCCCCAAAACCGTTCCGGCGCAGCCGGTGGCGCGTCTCCAACTGATGCAATCGCAATTGCAGACGCTGACCATGGCAATCGATCTCGTCCGTCAGCCGCTGCAGCAATTCCAGCAATCGCTCGACGTCAAGCAAAAAGAGCGATTCGCGGCGGCAAGCAACGTCACCGCCGAATGTAGCGCGGCGCCGGCCGCAACCGACTGGTCGATTGATCAAATCGATCAATCGGTACAAGCGGACGACAGCCAGAGGAATGCGCTCTCCGACCTCAAGCAGAGCTTCGCCAGCATTGCCGGCGACCTCCACGCCCATTGCCCAAATCCGCTGCCACCGACCCCGCTCGCGCGCCTGGAAGCGATCGAAGCCCGCCTCGACGCGAGCTGGCGGGCCGCATTGTCGATGCAGGTGGCGCTTGCCAAGTTCGAGGGCGGACTAAGCGGGCAACAACGCGACCGCTTCGAGGCGATGAACCTGGCGCAGGCAAAATAGCATCA
>JASHRW010000027.1 GCA_030037065.1 Xanthobacteraceae bacterium | reverse complement strand
GGAGAACGGCAAACAGGAAGGACGCGCATGACAAAACTTTCGCGCCGAAACATTCTGCGGCTAAGCGCCGGCGCCGCGACGCTGCCGGCGCTCCCTGCCCTGCCGCGCATCGCGCGGGCGCAATCCTATCCGACGCGCTCGGTGCTCGTCCTCGTCGGCTATTCGGCCGGCGGCCCGACCGACATCTGCGCGCGCCTCATTGGCGGATGGCTGTCGAAGCGGCTCGGCCAGCAATTCGTCGTCGAGAACCGCGACGGCGCCGGCAGCAACATCGCCACCGAGGCGGCGATCCACGCCGACCCGGACGGCTACACGCTGCTCCTCGTCACCTCGTCGAACGCGATCAACGCCACGCTCTATCCGCATCTGAAATTCAATTACATGGCGAGCATGGTACCGATCTGCGGCATCATGCAGGCGCCCTCGGTGCTGGAGGTAAATCCTTCGGTGCCGGTGCACAGCACGGCGGAGTTCATCGCCTACGCCAAGGCCAACCCCGGCAAGCTCGATCTCGGCACCGCCGGCAACGGCAGCCCGCCGCACATGTTCGCCGAATTGTTCATGTCCATGACCAGCGTCAAGCTCAACGTGGTGGGCTATCGCGGCGGCGGCCCGGCTTTGATCGATCTGCTCAGCGGCCAGGTCCAGGTGATGTTCGAGGGCATCACCTCGTCGATCGGCTACATCAGGGCCGGCAAGCTGCGCCCGCTCGCGGTGACGTCGGCGAAACGCTCGGCGGCGCTGCCCGATGTGCCGCCGATCGCCGACACGGTGCCAGGCTACGACGCCACCGGCTGGTTCGGGCTCGGCGCGCCCAAGGGCACCCCGCAGGCGGTCATCGATACGCTCGCCAAGGAGGTCGCAGCGGGGTTGGCCGATCCGGCGATGAAGCAGAAGATGGCGAGCCTCGGCGCCGAGCCGATGCCGATGGGTCCCGACGAGTTCGGCAAGCTGATCGCCGACGACACCGAGAAATGGGGCAAGGTGATTCGCGCCGCCGATATCCATATCGACTGATGTAAAACCCCGCCGCTGCCGTGAGACACATCGCGACACTCTGGGCGGGGCTGCGGTCGCTCCTGCATGGCCGGCGCGTGCAGTTGGGGCTGTCGATTCGGGCGACGATCGCGGCGCTGGCGGCTTTGGTCGTTGCCCAACTCCTGCACCTTCCCTTGCCGCTGTGGGCGGTGCTGACGGCCGTCATCGTCACGCAGATGAGCGTCGGCCGCTCGCTGAAGGCGACGTTCGATTATCTGGAGGGCACGCTCGGCGGCGCCATCTATGGCGGCGCCATCGGCGTGCTCGTTCCGCATGCGAGCGAGATGGCGCTGCTCGGCGCTCTCGCGCTGGCCGTGGCGCCGCTCGCCTTCATCGCGGCGGTCAACCCCAGATTCTCCGTGGCGCCGATCACCGCCATCATCGTTCTGTTGGTGCCGACGTTCACCGGCGCCGGTCCGGTCGCTTCGGCCTTCGATCGCGTCATCGAGGTGGCGCTCGGCGGAATCACCGGACTCGCGGTGTCGTTTTGGCTGTTGCCGTCGAACGCTCATAAGCTGGTCGTGGAGGCGGCCGCGCGCACGCTCGATCAGTTGGCGCGCGCGCTCGGCGAACTGCTGGCCGGGCTGACGCGCGGCCTCGATGTCGATGCGCTGCACCGCATTCAGGACGGCATCGGCCAGACTTTGGCACAGATGAACATCGTCGGCGCCGAGGCCGAGCGCGAGCGATCCGCGCGGCTTGCGGCCGGGCCCGACACCGGACCGCTGCTGCGCATGCTGCTGCGGCTGCGCCACGATCTGGTGATGATCGGCCGCGCCGCGACCGCGCCGCTGCCCGAATCAATCGGCGGACGGATCGCGGCGCCGCTTGCGCGCCTTGGCGCCGCGTTTACCGATTATCTGCGGGCGAGCGCGGCGGCGCTGAGGGCGGGAAGCGGACCGCCCCCGCTCGACACGGTGGAATCGGCGCTCGCCGCCTACGCGGCCGAGATCGCCGCGCTGCGCCGCGAGGGCGCCACACAGAATTTTCCGGTCGGCGCGGTGGAAAGCTTCTTCGCGCTCGGTTTTGCGTTCGAGCAGATGCACAGCAATTTCAAGGATCTCGAGCGCTGCGTCACCGAATGGTCGGGACCCGCCAAGCGAATGCGACGCGACAACGCCGGACAGGCATAGCGGCATGCGACCACGGCAGCGAATGCTTCCGTCACTCCAGCGCGAGGCGCTCGCGGGTCGCCCAATCGAGCGTACGATCGAGCGCGCGCGTCAGCCGGTCGAACAATTCGTCGACTTCCTCGGCGCCGATGATAAGCGGCGGGCACAGCGTGATGACATCGCCCGCCACCGAGCGCACGATCAAACCCTCGGCTTCGGCGAATGCCACCGCGCGCGCGCCGACCGCATGCGCCGGCGCGAACGACCGCTTGGTCTTTTTGTCGGCAACAAGTTCGATACCGCCGATCAGCCCGAGCCCGCGCGCTTCGCCGACCAGCGGATGCGCGTTCAGCGCGGCAAGTCGCGCCTGGAATTGCGGCGCGCGGGCGGCGCCCGTCTCGACGATGCGGTCGCGCACGTAGATCTCGATCGCTTTCAGCGCCACCGCGGCGGAAACCGGATGGCCGCCATAGGTGAAGCCGTGGGCGAACACGCCGATCTTTTTGCTCTCTTCCAGCAGCGCCTGATACATTGCCTCCGGGATCATCACTCCGGCGATCGGCAGATAGGCCGACGACATCGCTTTGGCGATCGAGATCGAATGCGGCCGGAAGTAAAGCTTCTCACAGCCGAACATGGTGCCGAGCCGGCCGAAGCCGCAGATCACCTCGTCGTCGATCATGAAGACATCGTGCTTGGCGCACACCGCCATGATCTTCTCGTAGTAGGTCTTCGGCGGCACGATCACGCCGCCAGCGCCCATCACCGGCTCGGCGATGAAGGCCGCCACCGTGTCGGCGCCTTCCTTGACGATCAGCGCGTCGAGTTCTCCGGCAAGCCGCGTGGCGAACGCTTCCTCGCTCTCGCCGTCGTGCGCGAAGCGATAGGCCTGCGGGCACGTCGTGTGCAGAAAACCCGACAGCGGCAGGTCGAAATCGCGCTGATTGCCGGGCAGGCCGGTAAGCGAGGCCGCCACCACCGTCACGCCGTGATAGGCCTTCATGCGGCTGATGATCTTCTTCTTGCGCGGCCGGCCGAGCGCGTTGTTGAGATACCAGACGAGCTTGACCTGGCTGTCGTTCGCCTCCGATCCGGAATTGCAGAAGAACACCTTGGAGATCGGCACCGGCGCGATCTCTTTCAGTTTCTCGGCAAGCTCGATCGCCGCATCGTGGCTCTTGCCGGTGAACAAATGCGCGAACGAGAGCTTGCGCATCTGCGCGGCGGCGGTCTCCACCAGCTCCTCGTTGCCGTAGCCGAGCGCGGTGCACCACAGCCCGGCCATGGCCTCGATGTAAGCCTTGCCGTCGGTGTCGTAGACCGTGACGCCTTGCCCGCGCTCGATGATCAGCGGACCGCTGTCGCGAAACCGCGCCAGGTTGATGAAAGGATGCACCAGCGTTTCGACGTCGCGGGTCGCGAGATTGCTGAGCGGCGGCATGCGTCTGCCTTTGCGGTTGCGATGGAGCGGCAGCCATTGTGCCGCGCCGCGGCGCCACCCGTCAAAGCCGAGTTCCGCTCTCAACCCGCAGGTGCCGCGCAGTTGAACGGAACAAGCCGCCGAATCTTTGCCGCCACTCCGAACGCCGTTTCAGAATTGCACGACGGAACGGTTCTTCTCCTGACGCATTGTCGGATTGGAAACGCTTTTCCAGAGGAGATCCACCCATGCGGAAACTCGTCCTGACCTTGTCTGCGCTCGGCGCGCTAAGCCTTGCGATGCCGTACGCGGCGCTGGCCGACACAGTGATCATTCACAAGCACCGGCATCCGGTTTACAACGAAGTGGTGCCGCCGCCCTTCCATCACCACCACCACCACGGCAAAACCGTCATCATCAAGCACAACGGCGACTGAGATCATCTACAAACGTTAGAGCACTTGCGCGCGTGATGCCCAGCCTTGATCCGGGCAGCCATGTCCCGGGGATCCATGTCTCAGTCCATCAATTTGATGTTCGCCTCGCGGATCACCTTGGCCCATTTGTCGGTTTCGGCGGCCAGCATCTTGCCGAAATCCTCAGGTGTGCCCGGCATCATCATGCCGCCGAGATTGGCGAGCTTACCCTTCATCGCCGGATCGGCAAGCGCATCGTTGATCGCCTTGTTCAGCTTGCCGACGATTTCAGGCGGCGTGCCTTTAGCGGCGTTCAATCCGTAGAAGGCGCTCGCCTCATAGCCCGGCACCACTTCCGAAATGCTCGGCACGTCCGGCAATTCCGCCGAGCGCGCGGTTGTGGTGACTCCGAGCGCGCGGAATTGGCCGTTACGGATATAGCCGATCGAGCCCGGCAAATTATCGAAGGCCACCTGCACGCGACCGCTGAGCATATCGGTGTAGCCGCCGCCGTTCATACCGCGATAGGTGATAGCGGTGAGCGGAATATGCGTCATGATCTTGAACAATTCCGCCGACATCATCACCGACGTGCCGCTGCCGGGCGAGGCGTAATACACATTGCCCGAATTAGCCTTGGCGTAGGCGATGAATTCCGCAATCGTCTTCGCCTGGACCTGCGCGCCCACCGCCATGACGTTGGGCACGCGCATGATGCCGGCGACGGGATCGCTATCGCGCAAAAAGTTGAATTTGAGGTGCGGATAGAGCGTCGCGTTGATGACGTTGGTCGGATTGGTCAGCAGCAGCATGTAGCCGTCCGGCGGCGAGCGGACCATGTCCTCGGTCGCGATGTTGTTGGCGGCGCCGGGCCGATCCTCGACGATGAACTGGGTCTTGAACTGGTCCGACAGCCATTGCGCCATCAGCCGCGCGACGATGTCGACGGCGCCGCCGGCGGAAAAGCCGGACAGGATTTTGACCGGCCGCGTCGGGTACTCGATCGCCGCTGCGCTAATGCGGGGAAACGCAGGCGCGGCCACGGCGGCCGCGGCGAATTGCAGAAAACGACGGCGTCTCATGAGTATGCTCTCCAATCGTTGGCGGAAGGCATCCGCATCACTGCGCGGCGTGCGAGTTTCATCATGTTCTCCCACTCAATGGCCCGTGGGGCAACAAGACAGTTGCGACTGGCATATTGGTGGAGCATGATCTTTTCGGAAAACCGGTTTCCACTTTTCCGGATCATGCTCTAAACCGGCAGGCAGAGCGCGTTGTCGACCAAGAGATTGTCGTAGACGCAGCGCCGCTCGGCGAGTTTCAGTTGCTCGCCGACACGACGGAATTTGTCGTGATAGACGCCGACTTGGTGCAGCTTGGCCTCGGGCCTGTCGAACAACACCTGCATGACGACGTAATTCGCCCGCGCGTGGATGTCGCCGTTGCCGTCTTCGCCCAAGACTTGCGTGTTGCCGATAATGTGGCGCAGATAGCGCGGCGCAAACATCTCCGTTTTTTCGTGGGCAAAGGCGCGGTCGTAGATCATGCCCTTGTTTTCGCAATAGATGAGGCCCACGGGCATGCCGCGGTCGGCGTTCTCGCGCGAGATGATGACGTAGAACGCATCGTCGGTGAACATCTCGGCCCAGTCGGTCAGCCGCCCGTCATCGAGCGCCGCCGCATAAGCGTTGTTGAAGTCCTCAATCTCGCGGTGCAGCAGCAATTTTTCGAGGCGCCGGTCGTTGGCAATGCTTTGCGGCGAGTGCATCGCGAAACCTATAACGCCATCGCTTCGCGCCAATGCCGATACATGGCGCGAATGGCGGACTCGGAAATCAGCGTATCGGCGGTGCCCGCCGGAGTTTGCGGATCGAGCTTGACCAGGTGGCTGCCGCCGGGCACGCGGCGCATGCCGTCCTGCACAAACTTGATGGCCTCGTTGTCTTCGAGGCCGAGAAATCCCGCCGGTCCCATCAGATTGCCTTGGCGTAGGCGGTGCCGGGTCATTTCCTCGTCGTCACCCTCGAAGCCGAACATGGTCCATTTCATGACGAACTCGTGCGGGCCGTCAGGCACGATCTGGCGCACGCCGAGCGTGTTCATTTCCCGCTGCACGATCAGATTCGGCCAGATCGTCGCCATGGTCACCGACCAAGGAGAGTCGAATTCCTCGACGAAATC
>JASHRW010000005.1 GCA_030037065.1 Xanthobacteraceae bacterium | reverse complement strand
CCGCCCACTCACCCCCTCTCCCCTTGCGGGAGAGGGGGCCGAGCGAACGCGCAGCGTGCACGATGCGGGTGAGGGGTCAGCAACGGCCGCGCCACCGCGGCGCGCGGCACCGCCCCACCCCTCACCCGGTCCTTCGCTTCGCTCAGGACCACCCTCTCCCGCAAGGGGAGAGGGGCTTTTAGGTGCGCGCGCGGCGCTCATCGGGCGATCTCCCAGGTGGTGCCGTCCTTGGTGTCCTTCAGCACGACACCCATTTTGGCGAGCTCGTCGCGGATGCGGTCGGACTCTGTCCAATTCTTCGCAACCCGAGCTTTGGCACGTTCTTCAATTAAGCGCTGTACAGATTCATCAAAATTCGAGTTATCCGACTTCTTCGAAATCACAAGCAATGACGACTCTTTCTCGACTATTTTCAGCCCTAAATTGTCGAACTGAGACAATACCGACGCCGCAAAAAGCGGATCATTGTTAGCCCTCGCTACCTGATAGTCGGTCGCCAGCCCCATCATCTTGTCGCTATTTTCGACGTCAGAGGAAATCGCATGAAAGGCAGCAAAATATCGAATGTCGCTGTCTTTTAACACGCCGAGAAACGTAAGATCAGCAGCGCAGCGTATAGTTTCTTCGATATTCCATGATTTATGTGCCCTGACAGCGGCCGTAGCTTCGGGAGAATTTAGGTCGTCCATAAGCGTGGACAACACCTCTTTGGACGGCTTCCTGTCTCTTAGGGCATTTCTTAGTTGGTCAAAGTCCACGAGACCTTGAGCACGAAAGCCTGCGCGAAGTCGATTTAGCAAGCCCAAAAGCTCATTGGCACTCCGCGAGATCATTTCGATATTCCAATCGATCGGCTGCCGGTAATGAGTCTGCAGCATCGCCCAACGTATTGCCGAGCCCGGCCAAGCATGCCCCTTCCAGCCTCGCAGTAGCTCCCTAATCGTCACGAAATTCCCGGCCGACTTCGACATCTTCTCGCCTTCGACCTGAAGAAAGCCGTTGTGCATCCAGAAATTCGCCATCACCGGTGTGTGGAAGGCGCAGCGCGATTGCGCGATTTCGTCTTCATGGTGCGGGAAGACGAGATCGATGCCGCCGCCGTGGATATCGAACGTCTCGCCGAGATATTTCCATGACATCGCCGAGCATTCGATGTGCCAGCCGGGCCGTCCTGGCGCTGAAATGCCCGCAGGCGACGGCCAGGCCGGCTCTCCCGGCTTCGACGGCTTCCACAGCACAAAGTCGCGCGCATCCCTTTTGTAGGGCGCGACTTCGACGCGCGCGCCGGCGATCAGTTCGTCGAGCGGCTTCTTCGACAGCCGGCCGTAGTCGTGCATCGACGGCACGGAAAACAGCACGTTGTCTTCGGCGACATAAGCGTTACCGGAGGCAACGAGCCGCTCGATCAGCGTCTTCATCTCGGCGATGTGCTCGGTGGCGCGCGGCTCGACAGTCGGCGGCAGGCAGCCGAGTGCGGCCACGTCCTCGTGAAACTGCTTGTCGGTTTTTTCCGTGACCTTGCGGATCGCCGCGTTGAGCGGCAGGCCCGGATATTCCTCGGCCGCGCGCGCGTTGATCTTGTCGTCGACATCGGTGATGTTGCGCACGTAGGTGACGTGGTCGACGCCATAGAGGTGACGCAACAGCCGGAACAGCACGTCGAACACGATCACCGGCCGCGCATTGCCGATATGGGCGAAGTCGTAGACGGTCGGGCCGCACACATACATGCGCACGTTGGCCGGATCGAGCGGCTTGAAAACCCGCTTTTCGCGTGTGAGCGTATCGTAGAGTTTCAATTCCATCGGATCGAATCTTGTAACAACGCCATACGGCCTCTCTGGCCGGGCGTCCCAAAATTCTCGATCAGGAGAAAAGACGGCCGCAGCCAGCGTTACCGCTAGCGAATAATCTCCCGGCAAATGCCGTAAGTGTGGTTAAGGCCGTTCACGGCGCGCAATGTGGTCGAGGATGCCCGGCGCGTCAAGATGCATCCGCCGCCACGCCGCCGACCTTATGCAGAAATTTCTTGCGCGCTCTGGAAACGAAGCGATTTTTGCCGAAAGGCTCATTGCCCGCATCGACCGAATCTGAGAGATTCGAATCCGCCACCCCAGCGTCGGTTAACGAAACCTTCACCCGGCCGTCGCATTCTTAAGCCTTATTGTAACCCGTATTCGCGGGCATTTTTGCCGCCGAGGGGGGTTCCATGCGTTCCGTGATCGCCGCGCTGGCAGTCGCCGCAGTGATGTCGGGCGCTGTCGCTCATGCCGAGAAGCGGCTTTTCATCCTCGCCGACCATGCCGACGGCTACGGGGTCGACAACTGCCTCGCCAGCGGAGCGGCCTGCGGCAAGGCGGTCGCCAATTCGTACTGCCGCTCGCACGATTTCGCGCAGGCGGACTCTTTCCGCAAGGTCGACCGCGATGACATTACCGGCGCCATACCGACCGACGGCAGCGGCGGCTGCCCGGGCGGCAGTTGCAATCGCTTCATCGCCATCGAGTGCTCGCGCTGAATGAAAGCGAGTGGTGAGTAGCGAATAGAATTTCGCCACCCCCAATCGCCATTCGCTAATTTCGCTATTCGCAAAGCCAGCGCTACTTGCCAGCCAGCATCCGGTCGATGCTGATGCGGCCGCCACCGGCCACGAACAGCGCAAGCGTACCGCCGGCGATCGAAAGATCCTTGCTAAGGAAGACGTATTGCAGGTTCTGCGCCGCCGCCGGAAACTCCCAATAAAGGTGCGCCGTCAGCAAAGCGATGACGACGAAAGCGAACGCCAGCAATGCGCCGTAACGCGTCGCTAAGCCGAGCACCAGTGTGATCACGATGATCCATTCGACGACGTGCGCGAACGGGCTCATGATCTCCGGAGCGATGAAATTGATCGACTTGAGATAAGCGGCGTTGGGCCCGCCGGTCCACACCGTCATCAGGAACACGGCAGCAATCAAGAGGCGTGCGAGCAAAAGCAAAATGTCGCTCATTCCGGCCGCGATGCCGTCGGTGGCGGACAAGAGCGAATGCGACGATCTGATCGATTGCAGCGACATGAAGCCCCTCCCCCTATGGCGCCGAGTCTAAGCTCGGCGTTGCGCATCATTGTAGCACCGACATAAACACCACAAAGATATTTATCTTCGTTGGCGATCATTTGGATACTGCCCGCGCCCAACAGTGGGCGCCTGCCATTGCGCAGGACCGCGAGTTCAGTCATCTTTGTAACCGGTTGGGCCGCCGCCGGCGGCGCGGGATATGCAATGGCCGGTCATCGGGCAAGCCAAAGCGACGCAGCAGACGAGCCGGCCGCGGCTTTGCCGGCTTCGGAATCGGCCCCGTTGAAGCTCGAGCATTTCCTGCCTTATCAACTCAACGTGGTGGCGAGCCTGGTTTCGCAGGCGCTGTCGCGAGTCTACGCGCGGCGTTACCGGATCGGCGTTCCGGAATGGCGCGTGTTGGTGACGCTCGGCCAATACGGGGTGATGACCGGTAAGGCGGTCGGCGCACACACGCACATGCACAAGACCAAGGTGTCGCGCGCGGTGGCAATTCTGGAAGAGCGCAAGCTGCTGCTACGGCGGAGCAATCGCGCCGACAAGCGCGAGTCCTTTCTGTCGCTGACGGCAAGCGGACGCGCAATGTACGAAGACCTGGCGCCGCACGCGCTCGACTTTGCCCGGCGACTCACCGAAATTTTGACGCCGGTTGACCGCGAAGCATTCAATCGCGCGGTGAAACAGCTGACCGACCGTTCCGCGCAACTGGTCGCTGAAGTTGCGCGCGAGGGAAAAAATACGTGAATGTCATTTCGGAGCATCGCGAAGCGGCGAGTCCGCAATGACGGCTGGAGGAAACGTGAAACTCTATTCCTATTTCCGTTCGTCGGCCGCATACCGGGCGCGCATCGCGCTCAATCTGAAAGGCCTGCCCTACGAGACGGTGTCCGTTCACCTCGTCAAAGACGGTGGGCACAACAGGCGACCGGAATTTCGTGCCGTCAATCCGCAGATGCGGGTACCGGCTCTGGCAATCGACAGCGGTGAAGTGCTGATCCAGTCGCTCGCCATCATCGAATATCTCGACGAAACCCATCCCGATCCACCGTTTCTGCCTAAAGACCCGATCGCGCGCGCAAGGGTGCGGGCGCTGGCACAACTCATCGCTTGCGACATCCACCCGCTCAATAATACGAGCCCGCTGCGCTATCTGAAAAACCAAATGCAGCAGGAGCAAACTGCGATCGACGCCTGGTATCATCACTGGGTCATCGAGGGTTTTACGGCGATCGAAGCGCTGATCGAACCCGGTCCTTATGCCTGCGGCAAAACCGTCACCCTTGCCGATATCTGCCTGGTGCCACAGCTCGCCAACGCACGACGGTTGAAAGTGCCGCTGGATAAGTTTCCGAAGATCGTCGGCGTCGATGCCGCTTGCCTGGCATTGCCGGCCTTCGATCGCGCGCGGCCGGAACGCCAGCCTGACGCTGAATAGGGGAGGACGGATGACAGACGACAGAGGACAGATTTGCCCCTTAACCCGTCCTCTGTCGTCTGTCGTCCGTCATCCTTTGGTCACCATTGGGCGGCATCGCAGCAGCGGGAAGAATCCGGCTGTCGGGATCAAGATGATAAAGCTTCTGCGCGGACTCGGCTGGGCCTCGTGCGGTGCGCTCGCACTGACGGTATCCGCAGCCGGTCAGAGCTATCCGCCGCAAGGCTATCCGAACTATCCCACCCAGCCCTACCCGGCGCAAAGTTATCCGGCGTACCCGCCGCAAAGTTCTTCGCCTCAAGGATATCCGCCGCAAAGCTATCCTGGCCAAGCCTACCCCACGCAAAGCGCTCCGACGCGAGGCGCTCCGGGTCAGCCGGTCGCAGCATCGCCAGTCTGCGTGCGTCTGGAAACCCAACTCGCGGTACTCAACAGCAGCAATGCCGATTCGGGACGCCAAGCACAGATTCAGCAGGCCGAAGAAGCCGTCGCCAAACAGCAGGCCGACCTCGACCGCACGCTGGCGCAAGCCCACCGCGCCGGCTGCGCCGGAGGGGGCTTCTTCTCCCTGTTCTCGGGGCTTTCGCCACAATGCGGACCGCTCAATTCAAAGATCGACCAGATGCGCGGCGATCTCGATACCGCGATGAGCAATCTCGAACAGCTCAAAAGCGGCGGCAACGACCAGGACGCGCAACGCACCGCCCTGATTGGGCAATTGGCGCAAAACAATTGCGGATCGCAGTATACGGCGGCGGCGCGCGCCGCGGGCCCGCAGGGGTTTTTCGAAGCGCTGCTCGGCGGCGGCGGCACGATCGTCAACCCGAGTGGCAATGGGGCGCCGGCCGGCACCTATCGCACCGTCTGCGTGCGCACCTGCGACGGCTTTTACTTCCCGATTTCCTACTCGACAGTGCCGAGCCGATTTGCCGCCGACGCCCAGGCATGCCAACGGCTATGTCCGGCGGCGCAAGTCACGCTCTACACCTATCACAATCCCGGCGAGGAGATTGAGCAGGCGGTCTCAGTCGACGGGGCGCCATACACCGCCTTGCCCAATGCCTTCCGTTATCGCAAGGAACTCGTCCCAGGCTGCTCATGCCGCCCGGCCGGTGAGACCTGGGCGCAAGCCCTGCGCAATGCCGACGATTCCAGTACGCTGGAAAATGGCGACATTGTCGTCACCGACCAAAACGAGAAGGCGCTGACGCAGGTGCCGCAAAATGCGACGGCCAAGCCGCACACCCCGGGCGGCCAAACAAACCCGAACGCCACCCCTGCCGCCAACGACAGCAGCGGCGGAAGCGACACGGTGACCGATCCCAAAGGCCGCAAGGTCCGGGTCGTCGGCCCGCCGTTCCTGTCCCAGCAATAAACGCTCAAAAGTCGGCAGCGCCGGCCTTGGCCGTGGCCGCGCCAGAAACGACGGCGCGGTCGGGCTCGGGCGGCGGCGTGCCGGGATCACGGAAGCGATTGACGATCGGATAGCGGCGGTCGCGGCCGAAATTCTTCAGCGTCACCTTGACTCCAGGCGCGGCCTGCCGGCGCTTGTATTCGGCGAGATAGAGCATCCGCTCGACCTTCATGACGGTGTCGCGGTCGAAGCCTGCGGCGATGATGCTGGCAGTCGGCTCCTCGCCTTCGACCAGCCGCTCGAGAATGGCATCGAGCACGTCATAGGGCGGCAGCGTATCCTGGTCGGTCTGGTTGTCGCGCAGTTCGGCGCTCGGCGCGCGGATGATCACGTTGTCGACGATGACCGGCCCATCGGGGCCGAGCGCGCCATCCGGCTTCCAGCGATTGCGCAGCCGCGCCAAGCGATAGACCTCCGTCTTGTAGATGTCCTTGATCGGATTGAAGCCACCGTTCATGTCGCCGTACAGCGTGGCGTAGCCGACCGACATTTCCGATTTGTTGCCGGTGGTCACCACCATCAGACCGAATTTGTTGGAGATCGCCATCAGGATGGTGCCGCGGGCGCGCGACTGCACATTTTCCTCGGTCACGTCGCGCGGCAAGCCGGTAAACATGGCGGCGAGCGCCTGCTCCAGGCCATGCACGGCGCTCTC
>JASHRW010000026.1 GCA_030037065.1 Xanthobacteraceae bacterium | reverse complement strand
GGCGCAGGCGGCGGTGATCGCCCGCGAGGATCATCCCGGGCAGAAGCAGTTGGTGGCCTATGTGGTGGCGGCGGCTGGTCAGCATGCCGATGCCGGGGAGCTTCGGGCCGATGTCGGGCGGAGCCTACCGGATTACATGGTGCCGTCGGCGCTTGTAGTTCTGGAACGGATGCCGCTGACCCCGAACGGCAAACTGGATCGGCGCGCACTGCCCGCGCCGGATCTGACGCCGCGGGTGGCGCGGTTGCCGCGCACGCCGCAGGAGCGAGCTCTATGCGGGCTGTTCGCCGAGGTGCTGGGTCTGGAGCGGCTCGGCATCGACGACAACTTTTTTGAGCTTGGCGGACATTCGCTGTTGGCGACGCGGCTCATCAGCCGCATCCGTACCAGCTTTAATGTCGAGATTGCGATCGGGGCATTGTTCGAGGCCCCAACAGTGGACGGGCTGGCGCAGCGGCTGCATCAGGCCGAGGCCGCGCAGCTGCCACTGGCACCTCAGCCGCGTCCAGCCGAGATTCCACTGTCATTTGCGCAACGGCGACTCTGGTTCATCGACCGCCTGCAGGGTCCCAGCGCGACCTACCACATCCCGATGAGCGTGCGCCTCACCGGTACACTCGATTGTGCGGCGCTGGAAGCGGCGTTCGCCGATGTGATCGCACGTCATGAGAGCTTACGCACAATCTTTCCGGATACGGCGGGAGGGCCGCGGCAACAGATTTTGCCAACCTCGGAGGTGAGGTTGCGTCTGCATGTGGCGTCCGTGAGCGCGCAAGAGCTTGCCACGGCTCTCGCCGCGGCGGCGCAGCGGCCGTTTGATCTGGCCAGTGAGTTGCCGATCCGCGCGCATTTGTTTGTTCTCGGCAATAGCGAGCACGCGCTGCTGCTGTTGTTGCACCATATCGCCGCGGACGGTTGGTCGCTGGCACCGCTGTGGCGCGATCTGGCGGCGGCATACGCGGCGCGGCGTCAGGGGCGAGCGCCGGAGCTTCCGGCGTTGCCGGTGCAATATGCCGACTACACGCTGTGGCAGCACACGATCCTCGGCGAAGAGGGCGACCCTGAGAGCGTCATCGCGCGACAGCTGGCGTATTGGACGAAGAGTCTTGCGGGACTTCCAGATCAGATCGAGCTGCCGGGCGACCGGCCGCGGCCGATCACATCGAGCTATCGGGGCGACAGCATCAGTGTGCGGCTGAATGCGGATTTGCACCGTGGCTTGCTGTCGCTGGCGCGGGAAGCGCAGGCGAGCCTGTTCATGGTGTTGCAGGCGGGAGTTGCGGCGCTGCTGACCCGACTTGGGGCGGGGACTGACATTCCGATCGGCAGCCCAATAGCGGGCCGTACCGACAGCGTGCTCGACGGTCTGGTCGGCTTCTTCGTCAACACCCTCGTGCTGCGCACCGATACGTCAGGCAATCCAAACATGCGGGAGCTGATTGCACGGGTGCGTTCTGATAACCTTGCAGCCTATGCTCACCAGGAGCTGCCGTTTGAGCGTCTGGTTGAGGTTCTCAATCCGCAACGCTCGCTGTCGCGGCATCCGCTGTTCCAGGTGATGCTGGCATTGCAGAACAATGCGCCGGTGAAGGTTGAGCTTTCGGGGCTGGATGCAAACTTCGAGCATCTCGCGACCGCCACCGCCAGATTTGACTTGACCTTTAGTCTCGACGAGCAACGCGCGCCGGATGGCTCTCCCGCCGGGATCGGCGGCGTGATCGAATATGCGACGGACTTATTTGATCGGGTGACGGTAGAGCGGTTGGCTGGGCGGCTGGTGCGGCTGTTGGGAGCTGCGGTTATGGCGCCTGAGCTGCCGATTGGCAGCCTGGACATTCTGTCGACCGAAGAGCGGCATACTATTTTGCGCGGCTGGAACGACACGGCGCGTGCGCTTTCTCCAGCCACGCTGCCGGAGCTTTTTGCCGCGCAGGCGGCAAGGACACCCGACGCCATCGCGGTGGTGTTCGAGGGCGAGAGCCTCACTTACCGGGAGCTCGACGCCCGCTCCAACCAGCTGGCGCATCACCTGCGTACCTTCGGCGTGGGGCCTGAGAGCGTTGTGGGGCTGTGCGTCGAGCGCTCGGCCGAGATGATTGTCGGGCTTTTGGGCATCCTCAAGGCTGGCGGTGCCTATCTGCCGTTGGATCCTGTCTACCCGCCAGAGCGGCTTGGGTTCATGCTGGAAGACGCTGCCGCGTCCGTGCTGGTCAGCCAATCTGCGCTGCGCCAGCGCGTCCCCGAGCATGGCGGCGCCACCGTGCTGATCGATGCCGAATGGCCCGTGATCGCCCGCCAGCCCGCGACAGCTCCGCACAACGACCTGCACCCGCGCAACGCCGCCTATATCATCTACACCTCGGGCTCGACTGGGGCGCCGAAGGGTGTTGTGGTCGATCATGCAAGTCTTGCCAACAAAATGGTCGCGCTTGGACGCGATTTCGCAGTGGAGCACGACTTCCGATCGGCCCTCGTGATTTCATGTGCGTTTGATGCGTCGATCGAGCAGACACTGCTTCCGTTCATTGGCGGGGGTGCGGCTGTTGTCATCAGCGACGCAGTGCGGGAATCTCCGGAGCAGTTTTGGCAGCAACTTAGCCGCAATGGCGTAACCTTCCTGAGCTGCGTACCCTCCTTTCTCGGTTCGATGCTTTGCGAAGGCGCGGGACCGATCTCTCTCAATCATCTTGCTCTAGGTGGCGAGGCGTTCACAACCGAATTTCAGCAAGAAATTCTGCGCCACCTCGACGTCTCCCACATCACCAATCTTTACGGCCCGACTGAAGTGACGATCGACGCCATCGCCTTTGCGGTCGCGCGAAACCAGGGTGATCCGCAGATTCCAATTGGCCGACCGTTGGCGAATTACCAAGCCTACGTTCTCGACGTCGACCTTGAGCCTGTCCCTGCGGGTGTTATTGGGGAGCTTTACGTAGCGGGGTCTGGCCTGGCGCGCGGCTACGTGGGGCGCGGCGACCTGACGGCCGAGCGGTTTGTGGCCAATCCATTCGGCTTGCCTGGAAGCCGGCTGTACCGGACCGGGGACTTGGCGCGCTGGCGGACGGATGGGGTGTTGGACTTTTTCGGGCGGGCCGATCAGCAGATCAAGCTGCGGGGTTACCGGATTGAGCCGGGCGAGATTGAAGCCGCGCTGGCCGCGCATCCGAGCGCGGCGCAGGCGGTAGTGGTAGCGCGCGAGGATGCGCCCGGGCACAAGCGGCTGGTCGGCTATGTGGTGGCGGCTCCTGGTCAGGCGATCGATGTGGCAGCGCTGCGCAGCTTCGTCAGCGGCAAGCTTCCGGACTACATGGTGCCGTCGGCAATTATGGTTCTGGACCGGTTGCCGTTGACGCCGAACGGCAAGCTGGACCGCAGATCGCTGCCTGCACCTGATCTGACGCAGACGGTGGCGCGTGGTCCGCGCACGCCCGCGGAGGAGGTTCTGTGTGGGTTGTTTGCCGAGGTGCTGGGGGTCGGGGCGGTCGGCATTGACGACAACTTCTTTGAGCTTGGCGGTCATTCGCTGTTGGCGACGCGGCTGATCAGCCGGATCCGTCAGGTTCTGGCTGTTGAGGTTGCGATCCGGGTTTTGTTTGAGGCGCCGAGTGTTGCGGGCTTGGCGGGTCGTCTGCACGAGGGCGGGGCGGGGCGTGCGGCGCTGGTGGCGCAGCAGCGGCCGGCGGAGATTCCGCTCTCGTATGCGCAGCGCCGGTTGTGGTTCCTCAACCGGCTGGAGGGCTCAAGTGCGGCCTACAACATCCCGATGGCCGTCCGGCTTAAGGGAGAACTGGACCGTTCGGCATTAGAAGCTGCGCTTTTGGATGTTGTCGAGAGGCACGAGAGCCTGCGGACGGTCTTTCCGGAGCGTGGAGGAGTACCGCACCAGCAGATCTTGGAGGCGAGTGAGGCACGGTCGCGGCTGCGGGAGATTGAGATTGATGAGGAGCAGCTGGAGGGAGCGCTGTCTGAGGCGGCGCGGGAGCCGTTTGATCTTGAGGGCGAGATGCCGCTGAGAGCGCATCTGTTTGCACTCGGCGACAGCGAGCATGTTCTGCTGCTGTTGCTGCATCACATCGCGAGCGATGCGTTATCGCTGGCGCCGCTGTGGCGGGATTTGTCTGCATCGTATGCGGCGCGGCGGCAAGGACACTCGCCAAACCTCTGTGCCCTGCCGGTTCAATATGCCGACTACACGCTGTGGCAATACCAAGTGCTCGGCAGCGAACAAGAGCCTGACAGTGCTATTAGCCGGCAGCTGTCTTTCTGGACTGAGACGCTGCGCGACTTGCCCGAGCAAATCGAGCTGCCGAGCGATCGACTGCGTCCCGCAGTGGCGAGTCACCGTGGTGGTAGCATGCCGCTGCGGATCGATCCCGAACTGCACGGTAAGTTGCTTGCACTCGCGCACGACAGCGGCGCGAGCGTGTTCATGGTGCTGCAGGCCGGTTTGGCGGCGCTGCTGACGCGGCTTGGGGCCGGGACAGACATTGCGATTGGCAGCCCGATAGCGGGGCGGACGGATGCGGCGCTGGACGAATTGGTTGGTTTTTTCATCAACACGCTGGTTCTGCGCACGGACACATCGGGCGATCCGAGCTTTACGGAGCTGATCGGGCGGGTCCGCGCGAGCGATCTGGCGGCCTATGCGCACCAGGACCTGCCGTTTGAGCGGTTGGTGGAGGTTGTCAACCCGCAACGTTCGCTGTCGCGCCATCCGCTGTTCCAGGTGGTGCTGACGTTGCAAGACAGCGTCGAGGGGCGCTTTGCTTTATCTGGGTTGAGCACCAGCATTGAACCGGCTGCCACCTCGGGCGCCAAGGTTGACCTCTGGTTCGGCTTGAACGAACAGCGGGGGGCGGACGGCTCACCGGCGGGGATTGAGGGAGCGATCGAGTACGCGACGGATTTGTTTGATCGCTCGACGGTAGAACACCTTGCAGCGCGGCTGGTGCGGCTGCTCGAAGCGGCGGTTGCGGCGCCGCAGGCTCCGATCGGCAGCCTGGAGATTGTCGCGGCCGAAGAGCGGCGCAACATCCTATACGCGTGGAACAATACCACGCATGCGCTTCCTTCGCCGACGTTGCTGGAGCTGTTTGCCGCGCAGGCGGCCAAAAACCCTGAGGCGGTTGCGGTTGTGTTCGAGGATGTGCGGCTCAGCTACGGCGAGCTTGACGGGCGTTCCAATCAGCTGGCGCATCACCTGCGCGCACTTGGAGTTGGGCCCGAGAGCGTTGTGGGGCTGTGCGTTGAGCGCTCGGCCGAGATGATTGTCGGACTTTTGGGCATCCTCAAGGCCGGCGGCGCCTATTTGCCGCTTGATCCTGCGTATCCGCAAGAGCGGCTTGCGTTTATCCTGGAAGACGCCGGCGCCGCCGTGCTGGTCACCCAATCGGCGCTGCGCGACCGATTGCCTGCGCAAGGGGCGCGCATTGTGCGCCTGGACGACCACTGGCCGGCCATCGCGCGCCATCCGACAACCGCACCGACCAATCGCCTTCAGGTCGACAACACGGCCTACATTATTTACACGTCAGGTTCGACCGGCGCGCCTAAAGGCGTTGCTGTCACCCACGGCGGCATACCCAATCTTGCGATGGCGCAGATTGATCGCTTTGCGATCACACCTTCATCGCGCGTTCTGCAGTTTGCCTCGCCGAGCTTCGATGCGGCGATCTGGGAAATCTCCGGCGGGCTTGCTGCGGGCGCCGCTCTCGTCATTCCCGCGGCCGAGCACAGCGGCGATGATCTGGGCAACCTAATCCGCAAGCAGAAGGTCACGCACGCCACGTTGCCACCTGCAGTGCTGCCCGAAATGCACGAGGATTTGCCGCTGCACACACTGATTGTTGCCGGGGAAGTGAGTTCGCCGGATGTGATTGAGCGCTGGTCGCGCGGCCGGCGGATGATCAATGCGTATGGGCCGACGGAGACGACGGTCTGTGCGACGATGAGCGAAGCGCTGGCGGGGGATGGCGACGCAGCGCCGATTGGCGGTCCGATTTGGAACACGCAGGTTTATGTATTGGACGGTGGTCTTGAGGCTGTGCCTGTGGGGGTGATTGGGGAGCTGTATGTAGGGGGAGCGGGGCTGGCGCGTGGCTATGTGGGACGGCGCGGACTGACGGCGGAGCGGTTTGTGGCCAATCGGTTTGGCGTGGCGGGGAGCCGGCTGTACCGGACCGGGGATTTGGCACGCTGGCGGGCGGACGGGGTGTTGGACTTTGTTGGGCGGGTGGACCAGCAGATCAAGCTGCGCGGCTATCGGATTGAGCCTGGCGAGATTGAAGCGGCGCTGACCGGGCACCCGAGCGTGGCGCAGGCTGCGGTGGTGTGTCGGGAGGACACGCCCGGCCACAAGCGTCTGGTTGGCTATGTGGTTGCGGCTTCTGGTCAGGCGATCGATGTGGCGGCGCTGCGCAGCTTCGTCAGCGGCAAGCTTCCGGACTACATGGTACCGTCTGCGCTAGTGGTTTTGGAGCGGTTGCCGCAGACGCCGAACGGCAAGCTGGACCGCAGATCGCTGCCTGCGCCTGATCTGACGCCCAAGGTGGTGCGCGGAGCGCGGACGGCCGCGGAGGAGGTTCTGTGCGGGTTGTTTGCCGAGGTGTTGGGACTTGGGGCGGTCGGCATTGACGATAATTTCTTTGCGCTGGGCGGGCATTCGTTGTTGGCGACGCGGCTGATCAGCCGGATCCGTCAGGTTCTGGCTGTTGAGGTTGCGATCCGGGTTTTGTTTGAGGCGCCGAGTGTTGCGGGCTTGGCGGGTCGTCTGCACGAGGGCGGGGCGGGGCGTGCGGCGCTGGTTGCACAGGTACGTCCCTCTGAGGTTCCGTTGTCGTATGCGCAGCGGCGGCTGTGGTTTCTCAACCGGCTGGAAGGATCGAGCGCGACCTACAACATCCCGATGGCGGTGCGACTGAAGGGGGAGTTGGACCGGTCGGCGTTAGCGGCGGCGCTTTGCGATGTGGTTGGCCGGCACGAGAGCCTGCGGACGGTATTTCCGGAGCGGGCTGGGGTGCCGCGGCAGGAGGTTTTGGATCTCTCGGTCGCACCGGCCCGGCTGCGGGTTGAGGCGGTCAGCGAAGAGGGACTGGCGGCGGCGCTGAGCCGGGCGGCGCGGCAGCCGTTTGATCTGGGGACTGAGATACCGCTGCGGGCGCATTTGTTTGCGCTTGGGGAAGGCGAGCATGTTCTGCTGCTGCTGCTGCATCACATTGCGAGCGACGGCTGGTCGTTGGCGCCGCTGTGGCGGGATTTGTCTGCCGCGTATGCGGCGCGGCGGCAAGGGCACGCGCCGAACTTTTCAGCCCTGCCGGTTCAATATGCGGACTATACGCTGTGGCAGCATCAAGTGCTTGGCGAGGAGAGCGATGCGGACAGCCCGATTGCACGGCAGCTTGAGTACTGGAGGGAGACCCTCAAGGACCTGCCGGATCAGCTGGAGCTGCCGAGCGACCGGAGCCGCCCCGCGGTAGCGAGCTATCGGGGGGAGGTAGTTGGGCTGCGGATTGATGGCGCACTGCATCGCGGCGTGCTGCAGCTGTCGCGGGCGGCGGGAGCGAGCCTGTTCATGGTATTGCAGGCCGGTTTGGCGGCGCTGCTGACGCGGCTTGGGGCCGGGACAGACATTGCGATTGGCAGCCCGATAGCGGGGCGGACGGATGCGGCGCTGGACGAATTGGTTGGTTTTTTCATCAACACGCTGGTGTTGCGCACGGACACATCGGGCGATCCGAGCTTTACGGAGCTGATCGGGCGGGTCCGCGCGAGCGATCTGGCGGCCTATGCGCACCAGGACCTGCCGTTTGAGCGGTTGGTGGAGGTTGTCAACCCGCAACGTTCGCTGTCGCGCCATCCGCTGTTCCAGGTTGTGTTGGCGTTACAGAACAATGCGGCTGTGGGGGTTGATCTGGCGGGACTGAGCGCCAG
>JASHRW010000221.1 GCA_030037065.1 Xanthobacteraceae bacterium | reverse complement strand
CCGAATTATCTTTCGACGCGCAAGGATTGCGAAACCATCGTCGCCGGCGTCAGCGCCATGCGCCGCATCTTTCAGGCGCCCGCCATGGCGAAATACGTCGTCGAGGAGATCGAGCCGGGCATGCAATGCGACAACGACGATGAGCTTCTTGATTTCATCCGCCGCCGCGGCTCCACCACCTATCATCCGGTCGGAACCTGCCGCATGGGCCAGGACGACAAGGCCGTGGTCGACGAGCGGCTGCGGGTGCGCGGCTTCTCCGGCCTGCGCGTGGTCGATGCCTCGATCATGCCGGCGGTGGTTTCCGGCAACACCAACGCCGCCACCATCATGATCGGGGAGAAAGGCGCAGATATGATTTTGGACGACGCAAAGGCCGGCAAATCGCCCGCCGTCGTCGGCCGAGCGGCGTGATGCGCAAACTGGTTTTGGCGAATCAGGCTGACGCCTTGTGGCGGGCGATGAGCTGATCGGCGACATCGTTGAGGTCGTTGCCGACGATCTGCGGCTGAGGGCCGACTCCCAGCACATCGTTGCCAACACGCTTGATCAGCGCTCCTTCCCAACCCGCCGCGACGGCGCCCAACGTGTCCCAGGTATGGCAAGCGATCAGACAAAACTGTGAGGGCTCGGCCCCAAGCTCTTTCTCGACATAAGCGTACGCCTCGCGCGAAGGCTTATGATGTTTCACGCCATCCGCGCTGAATCGCCGCTCAAAGAGATCGACAATGCCGCCATGCTCGAGCTGGCGGGTTTGAACCTCAAGCAGATTGTCGGTGAGCGTGAACAGCCGGAAGCCTGCGGCACGCAGTTTGCGCAACGCTGCCGGGACCTCCGGATGCGGCGGCATCGTCGAGAATTTGTCCGTCAGCTCCTTCTTGTCCTGACCACTGATCTTGATGCCGCGCGTGTCAGCCAGCATTTTCATCACCGCTGAACCGATATCAGTGAACGGCACATAGCAGCCGGCCACGGTCAGCGCCGCGGAATACAAGATAAGGTCGGCGAACCACAGGCGCATCGCGTTCTTGTCGCCAAAGATGCGTTGGAAGGTCGGCTCCATCGTCCCAAGATCGAGAAGTGTTTCGTTGACATCGAAGACGATCAACGGAAGAGCGGCCATGTTGGACTCCTGTGGCTGTTGCCCCGACCCTCGAGTTCGCTTGCGCTAAGACTTGTGCATGGCGTTGTCTGCGACGATTGCGGCACCGTTGACATAGCTTGCCGCATCCGACACCGCGAACACGATGAGATTGGCGATCTCCTCGGGCGTGCCCCAGCGGGTGTCGCCCGCGCCCTGATTGGTCGACCACTGTGCGCGTTCGCGCGCGGCATCGGCCGGGCTGAGCTTGCGCTTGGCCATTTCGCGTTCCCACTTGGCGAAACGCTCCGGCGTATGAATGAAGCCTGGGATGATGCAATTGACGCGGATGTTGTGCGGCGACAGCTCGTTGGCGAGCACCTTGGAGAACCGGATCTCGGCCGCCTTCGCCGGTCCGGTGCAGGAGGACAGAAACGGCGCGTTCAACGTCATGATACCGGTCTCGCCGCTGACATTGACGATGCGGCCGCCGCCTTGCGCGATCATCATCGGCACGACGCGCTGACAGATGCGGAATTGGGCGAAGAAATTGATCGCCATGCCCTCGACGAGTTCATCGTCGGTGACATCGAGAAACGGCTTGTAGGTGCCGGTGCCCGCATTGTTGACGAGAATATCGATGCGGCCGAGTTTTTCGCGCACGATGCGCGGGATCGTTTCGATCTGATCGAGCTTCGTCACGTCGAGCGGATGCGTGTCGATCTGCGCCTGCGTGGTCTGCATGATGTCGCGCGCCGCTTGGGCAAGCGCCGCTTCCCGGCGCGCGCCGATCAAAACTTTGACGCCCTCGCGCGCCAGCGCACGGGCGGTTTCGAGGCCGATCCCCTTGCTGCCACCGGTGACAAGCGCCGTCTTGCCTGCAAGCCCGAGCTCCATAGCTTACTCCCCTAAATAAAGTTCCCGCCCGCAGTGATCGGAATGGAACGCCGCCCACTCGGGGGCAGGGCGCTTTTCGCCCCATCGTGTCGGGGATATAGTATCCCGCGAGACCTGCAAAAAACTCGGACAAGTTTCGGGAGAGACGCAAGACCAGCTTTGGGAGGAATTCATAATGTCGCTCACTCGTCGTCAAGCGTTGAAGGCCGGCGCCGCGGTCGCCGTAAGCGGCTTGGCCAAGCCCGCGATCGCCGCCAACGAACCGATCCGGCTCGGCTATCTGCCGGCGCTGACCGGCCCGTCGTCCTCCACCGGCATCGGCATCACCCGCGGTGCCGAATTGGCGGTGAAGGAGATCAACGACGCCGGCGGCGTCAACGGCCGGATGATCGAATTGGTCACCCGCGACACTCAGAGCGATCCGACCAAGGCGGTGAACGGGGCCGCCGAGTTGGTGAACCAGCAGCACGTTGAAGTGATGTTCGGGCCGCTCAATTCCGGCGAGTCGCTCGCAGTGGTGCCGCAACTCGCGCGCATGAAGATGCCGCAGATGCATCCGTGCTGGGTCGACAGCCTCACCGACCCGAAGAAATATCCGATGTGCTTCCGCGACGCGCCGACCAACCAGCAGATCGGCGGGGCCGCGAACCGCTACGTGGTCAAGGTGCTCAACAAGAAGAAGGTCGCGGTCATCAGCGACACCAGCGGCTACGGCACCGCCTCGGTCAACGCCTATGTGCCCATGCTCAAGACCATGGGCGCCGAAGTGGTCTATCAGGGCAACATCGACGCCGCCAATCCGGACCTCAAGCCCGAGCTTCTGCGCATGCAGTCCGCGGGCGCCGAGGCGATCATGCCATGGAGCGTGAATGCGGGCTTTCTCTCTCGCATCATCAATACGCGCGGCGACATGGGATGGGACGTGCCGATCGTCGGCCAGACCACGCTCGGCTCCGGCCAGACCAAGGCCCTGCTGGAAAAACCCGAATATTGGGCCAAGGTCTATCCCAATAATTTCCGTTCGTGCTGCTTTGATGCCAATGGGAAGCTGCCGGAGCGCACCACCGCTTTCGTCGAGCGCCTGGCCAAGGCCAAAATCGACATGAGCGACACGCTGCTGTGGTGGATCGCGCTCGGCTATGACGGCCCGCGGATGGTCGCCGACGCGGTGAAGAACGGCGGCGGCACCAAGCCGGAAGAGCTTGTCGCCTACTGGAA
>JASHRW010000220.1 GCA_030037065.1 Xanthobacteraceae bacterium | reverse complement strand
ATATTTGTTCCCGGTCTCGAACGGCTTCTCTTCGGCGCCGCCAGAGTCGATCATGATCTTGCCGTACTGCTCGGAAATGACGGTCGCCGGCGCGGTGAGGCCTGACGAATAGGGACTGAAGAGGAATTGCGCGCTGTCGTGGGTGATCAGCCGCGTGTAGAGCTGCTGCACGCGCCCCCCCACCGACTGGTCGTCATAGCTGACGAATTTCACTTTATAATGTTTGTTGCCGACCTTGATGCCGCCCGCGGCATTCACCTCGTCGCGCCAAAACTCATAGCCTCGGGTCTGTCCCAACGAATCGACGTTGAGCGGCCCGGTCTGCGAGTTGGTGAAACCTATGGTGATGGTGTCCTGGGCAAACGCCGGCGTGGCGACGAATGCCGCCGCAGCGGCAAGTAACAAGAGCTTTTTCATGTATTTCCTCCCTGCCCCCGCTTTAGCCGCAAGCATGGGGGCGACTGACTATGGGCACCCGATTCGACATTGCGGTAACCGCACGCCGAAATGTATTTTTGCCACGAGCGATTGTGCCGCAGCAAGTGTTGCCGTACCCTCGTTAACCCTCCGGAGCGATAACAAAGATTCCACAACCCGGACATAAAGCTATCTGATCTCGCGATCCAACGCGAGCAAATCTTCGGGCGCGGTGCGGCTCGCGCAATGCGACTCGGACGCCGGGACTCGCAGGAATGCGTCAATCCGCCGCTACCGCAACCTGTTCGGGTGGGACAGGCATTCGAAGTGCGGCGCACAGGCTCTCCGCAGGCCGATGTCGCGGAATTAGCGGATCAAGGCCGCGATCTCTCGATTTGCGCCCTCGATGCGGTCCGCCAGTACTTTCACGACGAAATCGGCGATAGCGTTTGCCAAATCGGGACGCTCCCTGCGCATGCGATCGAAATTGGCCCGCGTCAAAGTAAACAGGACGGCTGGACCGTCCGAGGATACCGAGGCAGACCGGGCGATCTGGCGGAAAAAGCCCATCTCACCGACGACAGTGTGCGCCATCATGCGCCGGATTTCCAAGCGCCGACCTTCGGCGTTTGCGACTTCGATATTGAGTCGTCCGAAAGCAACGAAATCGAGTGTGTCGGAAGGATCACCCTGGCGATAGATCACCTGTGCGCCATCCACGTTTTTGCGCTCAAGAAACCCCGTCGCTTCGGTGGAGCGAATACTGTTGCCCAGTTGACGCTGGAGCCATCCCTCGAAGTTCTCAATGGTAACATCATCTTCAAACTTCGCCTTGACGAGCACTTGATCCTCGCACCAGGCGAGAGCGGAATTGAGATCGGCCGGGGCTTGTTGCGGGTTCTTTCGGTCGAAGAAACCGCCCCGATCGAGCGTCGCACGGTTAGTCGCCGACAGCGAGCAGCAGACCAGAACAATGCCCTTTTCCCGGCAAAATCTGCGCAGCTTGCCGAGGCTAAGGATGGCCGATGTGTCGATTCCAGAGATCAGGCCGAAATCGAGGATCACATAAGCGACCTGTTGCGGATATAGCGCTTCTATATCGCCTCTAACACGCGCGAATACGCCTTCTGAAGAGCCGAAGAATATGTAGCCAGAGAGCCAATAGAGTTGGATGGTATCGCCGCATGTACGCAAGTACTCGGATGCTTCGGGCGAGCGATCGACGTGACTTACGACCTGCGCTCGCGTTGCGCGGCGGCGGATGACGCCGAGGCGAGCGTAGCTCACGACAAAGACCATACAGGCGCACACCAGACCGGCCAGGACTCCGATCAAATAGCCGTATTGAAGACAGACGATGGTGATGCCGACAATGAGCGCCAGGTCAAGCCAGGCACGCTGCGAATATGGTTTCCACAGCCCGTCGGCGATGAAGCTATATCCCAAATAAAAGACGAGGCCGGCGACAAGCGGGATTGGGATCAGCCCCGGTAGGTCAAAATGCGCGATGGCGACGATTCCCAGGATCACTGCGGCAGCCACACCGCTCATGCGGGTAGCGGCACCCGCGTGCTCCAACAACCGGCTTGAACCGATTTGAACTCCGCAGGTGAGACCGCCGAGCGGTGCAGCGAGCATACTGGCAACGCCGTGAGCACGAAGTTCGCGATCGAGATCGGCCGAAGTCTGACGCGAGATCTCAATGCTCGACACTTTTGTGATCAGCGAGATGAGACCGACGACCAGCACCGCGAATAATTCCGGGATTAGGTGCCCGAGAGTCGACCAAGTCAGATTCGACGTATGAACCGCCGTAAACGGCGACCACACCGTGAGCGTACCAAGGGAATGGAAATACCAGCCGTCGTGAGCGCCGGACAACCCGAGATAACGTAGCGCGGTGACCAAGCTCAGCCACATCACCAGAAGCGCCGTGGGTAGCGCCAAGGACCATCTGACCCAAAACCGCAGAGCCAGCAGTACGGCGAGCGCAAGAACGGCGGTTCCGAGCTTTGCCGCATCGCTCAATGTCCAGGGTGCGGCCAGCGCGTGAACTGAGAGCGTGCGAGCAGTCACCATGCGAATGCCGCCGGCAACCAGGAAGCAGCCCGTTGCTGCGAGAAAGCCGCCGGCCACGCTGAAAGGTACGAACCGAAAGTACGCGCCCCATCGGCAAGCACCCAGAAGATAGAACAACGCGCCCAACAGGAGGGTCGCAGTCGTAAAGAGCAGCATTACGACTTGAATCGCCGCTTGGGGGCTGCCGCCGGAGGCAACCACCCGAGCTCCAGCAAAGGCGCTCAGCAAAACGAGGACGGTCCCGGTTGGCGAATCGATGCCGGTCGCGAGCGGGGGTAGCGATGTCGCCAGTGCAATCAAAACGCCGCAGATACAGCCGCCGATCAACATCGACCAAACTGCAATCGGAATGCCGGCGCTGAATTCGTCGGGAAACATCAGAGCGCCAAACGAAACGATATTGCCAATGAGAACGACTGCCGCCACGGTGCCGGCGACTGTATCCCTTAGGCCTTCACGTCCTATTGTCACCCAGCGGGACAGCGACCCTTTCGTCCTCGCCGAAAGCGCAGCAGATGGGCCTGCGGCTGGTTTTGTTTCGAGCATTGGACGATCTTTCGAGGTGAAATCACCCTTTCGGGGCGACATGGAAAACTGATCATGGCTGCGCGACGGCGCGACGAGCTGCTTTTTCGCGTCGCGGAGACATTTGCTGCCGTAGAACGAAAACGCCGACACATCCCGCCGAGTATGTACAACCTAGGCGATTTTGACATTCGCGTACAGAGGCGTGAAGTCGCTCCTCATGCATCGGCCAAGTGTAATGTTGTTCGATTGATCGAGCGCGCGCTCGCCGCGTCTAGGTCGGCCTAATGCTTCAATCTGCCGCTGCCGCAATCTCTTCGGGCGGAGCATGTTGGTCTTGCGCCCGATGATGCAACGGCTTGCGCGACCGCGTCAGGTTATAGGCGCTATTGATCAGCGCGAGATGAGAAAACGCCTGCGGGAAATTGCCAACCAATCGTTTGGCGCGCGGATCGTATTCCTCGCTCAGAAGGCCGACGTCGTTGCGCAGACCGACCAGTCGCCGGAACAGCCGTTCGGCATCGTCGAAACGGCCTTGCAGCACGTACACATCGACCAGCCAGAAGCTGCAGGCGAGAAACGCACCTTCGCCGGGCGGCAAGGCGTCCTCGACTTTGTCGGTGCTGTAGCGCATGACAAAGCCGTCGCTGAGCAGCTCGTGCTCGATCGCCGCCACGGTGCGCTCGATGCGCGCATCGGTGATCGGCAGGAAGCCGACGCAAGGTAGCAGCAGCAAATTGGCGTCAAGCTCGTTCGATCCGTAGGCCTGCACAAAGGTGCCCCGTTCATTGTCGAAAGCGTGCGCACACACGTTGTCGCAGATCTGTTCGCGCAATTTGCGCCACTCCTCGACTGGCCCTTCAAGGCCGAAGGTTTCGGCGCTCTTGATGGCGCGGTCGTAGGCGACCCAGGCCATCGCCTTCGAATAGGTGAAATGTTGGGGCGGCCCGCGCATTTCCCAGATACCCGAGTCGGGCTCCTGCCAGATCTTCTTCAGATGATCGAGAAACGCAATTTGCGTGTCCCAACCGGATTCCGTGCTGGATATGCCGCCACGCCGGGCCTGATGGTGCACGTCCATGATCTCGCCGAACACGTCGAGCTGGAGCTGGGTATGCGCGGCATTGCCAATGCGTACCGGTGTTGAATTCTCGTAACCGGGCAGCCACGGCACCTCCCATTCCGTCAATCGGCGTTCGCCGCCAATGCCGTACATGATTTGCAGCTGGGTGGGGCTGCCGGCCACCGCGCGGAGAAGCCATTCGCGCCAAGCCACCGCCTCTTCGAAATAGCCGGCATGCATGGCGCCAAGCAGCGTGAGCGTGGCGTCGCGCAGCCAGCAGAATCGGTAATCCCAATTGCGCTGTCCGCCGAGCCGCTCCGGCAGCGATGTCGTCGGAGCGGCAACGATCCCGCCAGTGGGGCCGTAGGTGAGCGCCTTGAGCGTGATCACCGAACGCCGCACCGCATCGGACCAATGCCCGGCCGGCCGACATTTTGCCGACCATTCGCGCCAATAGCTTTCGGTCCCGGCCAGCGCTCCGCTCGGATCGACCGGTTTCGGCACCGGCAGATGCGATGGCGAATAGGTCAGCACGAACGGGATCGTCTCGCCGCGGCCGATGGTGAATTCGCCGATGGTGGTCAGGTCCTTGCCGCGCAGATGAACCGGCGTGTTGAGAGAGACCATGTCGGGCCCGGCGATGGCGCGCAGCGCACCGCTTTCGACGCGACTGACCCAGGGCACGACGGCGCCGTAGCCGAAGCGCAAAATCAGCTCCGTGTGCATTCGAACTTGGCCGCGCTTGCCGACGACGAAGCGAACAATGGTCGAGTGCTCGCAATTGCACGGCATAAAATCGACCAGCGTCGCCGCGCCGTCCGCTGTCTCGAAATGCGTCTCCAGCACCAACGTGTTGGGCCGATAGCGGCGGGTGACACGGCTATTGCCGCGCGGCGCGATCAGCCATCTGCCATGCTCGGACGTGCCGAGCAGAGCGGCGAAGCACGCCTCCGAATCGAAGCGCGGCCAGCACAGCCAATCGATCGAGCCGTCGCGTCCGACGAGCGCGGCGGTCGTGCAATCGCCTATCAGCGCATAATCTTCGATTCGGGTGGACATTCTTGCTTACGAGGGAAATGCCGAGTGCGGCATCATGGAATTATGAAAAGTTATCACGATCGCATCGGTCAGGAAAAATCGACGACCACTTTAATGTCGTCGGGCTCTTGCTCGAGCGCCTGCGTCCATTGCTCGGCCGGCACGCGGCGCGTGATCAGCCGCGCCAGCCAGGTCTTGCTGGCGCGCTGTAGCGCATCGACGGCATCCTGATAGTGCTGCCGGTTCGCATTGACGGTGCCGAACACGGTATCGTTGTCGAGCACCATCGTGCGATTGACCAAACCGATGTCGAGGCTGAAGGCGTGGCCGGGCGGGCTTACTCCGACCAGGCAGACGATGCCGCCGGAGGCGGTGCGGCCGAGCACGTCGCGCACAACGATGGGCGCGCCACTGCATTCCATCAGGACGTCGGGCTTGAAGTCGTCGAGGTCGGCAAGACTGCCGAGATGAAACGTACCGCCAAGCTCGCGCACGATTAATCGCTTTTCCAGACTGTCGCGATTGTCGAGCACATGAACGTCGAGGCCACGCTGAGCGCCCATCAAAGCCGCAAGCAGGCCGACCGGGCCCGCGCCGGTGACCAATAGCGTCTTCGGCTTCCAAGCGCGCGAGCGGCGGCCGATGCGCTCGGTGTGATCCCAAGCCTTGGCGACGACGCTGGTCGGCTCGACCAGCACGCCCTCGGCGCCGAGCGAGGAATCGAGCTTGACCAGAAAATCCGGCTCGATGCGGAAATAATCCGAACCGAATCCGTTGCGCTCCTTGATGCCCCGCTCCGTGTAGCGGCCATTGCGGCACATGTCCCACTCGCCCACCGCGCAAGCCGGACAGGGGACGGGATCAGGTCGGCGCACAATGCCGACGACGAGATCGCCGGCAGCCAAGCCGCTTCCGGCGGGCGCCTCCTGCACGCGCCCGAGCGACTCGTGGCCGATGACGAGCCGCTGCTTGCCGGGCGGTGCCCAGCCGTAAGCGCCGGCCACGATTTCGCGGTCAGTGCCGC
>JASHRW010000219.1 GCA_030037065.1 Xanthobacteraceae bacterium | reverse complement strand
AATGCGGATGGCCGGCCGAGCCGGCTCAGATCCGATAGGGCGGCTTGTCGAGGCCCTTCGGCGACAGCGTGAAAATCTCGACGCCGGTCGCGGTGACGCCGACCGAATGCTCGAATTGCGCCGACAGCGAGCGGTCGCGCGTTACCGCCGTCCAACCGTCGGATAGTACCTTCACGTGCGGGCGGCCCAGATTGATCATCGGCTCGACGGTGAAAAACATGCCGGGCTTGAGCACGATGCCTTCGCCGGGCCGGCCCACATGCACGATATTCGGTTCGTCGTGGAACAGCCGGCCGACGCCGTGGCCGCAGAAATCGCGCACCACGCTCATGTGCTGCGCCTCGACAAAGGACTGGATCGCGTTGCCGATATCCCCGGTGGTGCCGCCGGGCTTGATGGCGGCTATGCCGCGCATCATGCCCTCATAGGTCACCTCGATCAGCCGCTCGGCGCGGCGGGGAATTTCGCCCACCGTGTACATGCGGCTCGAATCTCCGTGCCAACGATCAAGGATCAGCGTCACATCGACGTTGAGAATGTCGCCTTCGCGCAGCGGTTTTTCGGAAGGGATGCCGTGGCAGACCACGTGATTGACCGAGGTGCAGGTGGCCTTGCGGTAGCCGCGGTACATCAGCGTCGCCGGCAGGGCGCCGTGATCCATGCCGAACTCGTAGACCAACCTGTCGATGCGGTCGGTGGAAACGCCGGGTGTGATCTCGTCGACCAGCATATCGAGGCATTCGGCGGCAAGCCGGCCGGCCCTGCGCATACCTTCGAAGGCGGCAGGCCCGTGGAGCTTGATCTGTCCGGTTTTGCGCAGCGGCGCAGAGGCCGCCTCGACATAAGTCATGGGTGTAGAGTTCAGCCGCGAGGAGGAGCGGCTGCAAGCCGCCGGTCGACCAGCAATGTAAGCATGTGCGTGCACAACGCAAGCAAAACGCGGCCGTATCAGACATCCAGGATTGGAACCGGCGCGACGATGTCGATTCCGCTGACGTTCACGCGGCACCGCCAAGCCAGCATTTCGACACCCTTTTGCCGCGCGCGATCGAATGCAGCCGCATAGGCAGGATCGATGTCGCGGGCGACCGCAAAGCGATCCGCCGACGGGATCTGAATGACAAAGAACAGCACCGCGCGGGCGCCCTGCGCCACCATGGCGGCGAGATCGCGGAGATGCTTGGCGCCGCGAGCCGTCACGCAATCTGGGAATTCAGCCAGCCGAGGACTGCGCATGAGATGCACGTTCTTGACTTCCAGGAAGCAGCGCGGCCGCTTGCCGTCTTCGAGCACGAAGTCGGCGCGCGAGTTCGAGCCGTATTTCACCTCGCGGCGCACGGTCGGATAATCGCGCAGGCCCGGAATAAGGCCAGCCTGAATGGCCTCGGCCACGAGCTGATTCGGCTTAGTCGTATTGACGCCGACGAGTTCCGGCCCGCCGCCGAAATCGGCTTCAACCAGCTCCCAGCTGTAGCGCAGCTTGCGCAGCGGGTTCTTCGAGTCGGACAGCCACAGCCGCGAATGGGGCTTGTCCAAGCCGGTCATGGCGCCTGGATTGCAGACGTGCACCGTCATCATCTCACCGGTGTCGAACATGACGTCGGCGAGAAAGCGTTTGTAGCGGCGGGCGAGCATGGCCGGAATGAGCGGGGTGGCAAATTGCATGCAGTGGCCGATTGACGTTGATAGCGACGTGCGGGCCGAGTCTACGGCAGCGATCTCACAAGGCGATTTTGCTGGCCAACTCGTCCTCAATATGGGTGCGAATGATCTCGTCAAAGGAGGCCTCCGCCCTAAAGCCGAGCGCGAGCGCGCGGCGCGGATCGAACCGGCGCGGCCAGCCGGCGACGATGCGGGCGATCAGCGGATCGGGCGTGCGGTGGATGCGCGCGGCCACTTTGTCGCCGGCGATGCGGCGCAAGGCGTCAATCTGTTCGGCGACGGTGCAGGCCACGCCCGGCATGGTCAGATTGATGCGCGGGCCGAGTTGCTCGCTCGGCAGCCCAGCGGCATGGATGAGAAAGCCGACGGCCGAGCGTGGGCTGGCGTGCCAATGCATGACGCTGTCATCGACCGGCAGCACCGCTTCTTCGCCGTTAAGCGGCTCGCGGATAATCGAGGAGAAAAATCCCGACGCCGCCTTGTTGGGCTTCCCCGGCCGCACCGAGATGGTCGGCAGCCTGATGCCCACGCCGTCGACAAAGCCGCGCCGTGTGTAGTCGGCAAGCAGTAGTTCGACGATCGCCTTCTGCGTACCGTAGGAGGTGAGCGGCGTCAGATGAAACTCGTCGGCGATGGCTTCCGGAAACGGCGCACCGAATACCGCGATCGAAGAAGTGAAGACGAATCGGGGTCGATAGCCGTCGCCGCACCTGCGGACGGCTTCGAGCAGCGTGCGCGAGCCATCGAGATTGATACGGTTGCCTTTTTCGAAATCCAGTTCCGCCTCGCCGGAGACGATTGCGGCAAGATGGAAGATCACGTCCGGCCGTCCGGCGACGGCGCGATCGGCTGTTGCCGGGTCGCCAATATCGGCTCCGAATGTATCGACGCCGCCGGCAAATCCCTCAGGGCGCTGGGGCGCGCTGATGTCGGACAGCGTCAGTTTCTCGATTTTTCGGCCGCGCAGTTCGCCGCCCTCGACCAGACGCGCGGTGAGCTTGCGCCCGATCATGCCGGTGGCGCCGGTGATGAGAACGTGCATTTTTTCGGGCGACAGACGACAGATGACGGACGACAGATATAGCAATCGCCCCCATCCATCCTCCGTCGTCTGTCCTCCGTCGTCTGCTACAAAGCCATCCCGCCGTCGACGAGATGCGCCTGGCCGGTAATGTAGCTTGCCTCGTCGCTGGCGAGAAAGAGGGCGAGAGCGGCCACCTCCTCGGGCCTGCCGAGGCGACCCATCGGTTGGCGTGCGACGAAATCCTTCTCGACCGCTTCGATCGAGCGGCCGGTTTCTTTCGACAGTGCGGCGACCCGTTCGTCGAGCGACGGCGATTCGATCGTGCCCGGGCAGATGGCATTGCAGCGGATGCCCTGCTTGATGAAATCGGCGGCGACCGCCTTGGACAGCCCGATCACCGCGGCCTTGGTGGCGCCATAGGCGTAGCGGTTCGGTACGCCTCTGATCGACGATACCGCCGAGGAGATATTGATGATCGAACCCGATTTCTTCTCGACCATGGCCGGTAGGAGCGTCTTGATCATACGGTGCATGGATTTGACGTTGAGATCGAAGGAGAAGTCCCAATCCTTATCGCCGCAGTCGAGCACCGTCCCCTGGTGTACGTAGCCGGCGCAATTGACCAGGATATCGAGCGCGCCGAAATCGCGACGGAGGTCGCGGGCGAGCGCTTCGATTTCCCTCGGCGAACGCACATCGAGCTTGCGGCGCTGCTTGGCCTTGAGCCCGTCGAGCTTGTCATCGGCGAGGTCGGTGGCGATGACGATTGCGCCTTCGGCGATGAAGGATTCCGCTATGGCGCGGCCGATGCCTTGGCCGGCTGCGGTTACCAACGCGACTTTGCTTTGTAATCTGCCGCTCATCCTGCGCCTGCTTCCTCCCTCACGCCTTCTGCCCATTCAAATCCGCGAGACTGACCCTCTGCCTTCCTTGGCCGTCAAAATTTTTCGGATCGAGCCAGTGCTCGAAATTGTGCTTTCGCTGCGGCCATTCGTTGTCGAGCATGGAGAACCAGGCGGTGTCGCGGTTGCGGCCGTCCTTGTTGATCAAGGACTGACGGAACGTCCCTTCGTAGGCAAAACCGTAGCGCAAAGCTGCCCGCCGGGAGGCTGCATTGAGCGCATCGCACTTCCACTCGTAGCGGCGATAGCCGAGCGCCTCGAACACATATTTCGCCAGCAGATACTGCGCTTCAGTGCCAAGCGGCGTTCGCTGCAGCGCCGGGGAATAGAGTACGTGACCGACCTCGATAACCCGCATCTCCGGCACGATCCGCAACAGCGTGAAATAGCCTATGGCGCGTCCGGTCGCGTCGACGATGGCATAAGCGTAAGGGTCGGCAGCCGCGGCGCGCTTGGCGATAAACGTGGAAAACGCCGCGAAGTTCGCGAACGGTCCGTCCAGCGAGATGTAAGTCCACAGGCGGTCGTGACCGGCGAAGACCGTCCACAGCTCTGCCGCGTGTTTGGGCATGAGCTTTTCAAGATGGCCGTAGCGGCCCTTCAGCGTCACGGGGCCGGGCCGTTGCGCAGGTACCGTGTTCTCAACCGGCAGGCCGATGGGCTGGCCGGTCTGCGGATGCGGTTCTGAAGCGGTCATGATGAGAACTTTTTGCGGTCTTCAGCGAAGAATCTATTGAGCTCTTGGTTGGTGATCAGGCCGGCGAAGCCGTCAAACTCGCCGTCCTTGGCGATTTCGGTCGCGGTGCGGATGAAGGCGTGCATGGCGACGCGGGCGAGCGAGCCGCCGACGCTGATGCGGCGCACGCCCATAGCCGCGAGATCGGCGACCGTGAAGCCGAAGGCGC
>JASHRW010000218.1 GCA_030037065.1 Xanthobacteraceae bacterium | reverse complement strand
GGCGCCGCCGGCACGGTTGGCAGCCGCGTCGCCGCCAGCGCCGATCCGGATGGCTATACGCTGCTCCTCAACCAAGCCGGATCGCTGACCATCGCGCCGTCGCTCTACAAGCTCGATTACGACCCGCTGAAAGCGTTTGCGCCGATCGGCGTCGTCGCGCAGAGCCCGGAAATCCTCACCGTCAATCCATCATCCGTTCCGGTCAGCTCGCTGGCCGAGTTTGTGGCCTACGCAAAAAACCATCCGGGCAAACTCAATTTCGGCACGCCGGGCACCGGCACCTTACCGCAGCTATTGGGCGCGCAATTGCAGCTCGCCGCCAACATCAAGCTCACCGACGTGCCTTATCGGGGCGCGGCACCGGCGGTCGTCGATCTGCTTGCTGGACGCATGCAGATGATGATCGACAGCACCTCCGTGCTGCTGCCGCACATCGAAACCGGCAAGTTGCGCGCGATTGCCGTCACCAGCGCCCGGCGCATCGCGCAGCTTCCGGATGTTCCGACATTTGGCGAGGCCAGTTATCCGCAGTTGACCGCGAGCCTGTGGACCGGATTGTTGGCGCCGGCCGGAACGCCGGTACCGATCATTCAAAAGCTCAGCGGCGCGCTGAGCGAGACGCTGAAGACGCGCGACCTGCTGACGGCCTACAAAAAGCTCGACATCGAGACCGAAAACCTCACGCCCGCCGAATTCAACGCGTTCTTGGTGGCGGAAACCCGCAGATGGGCACAAGTCATCGCCCGAGCCGGCATCAAGGCGCAATAGGCGGCCGGATCAGCGCGACGCGACAAAGGGGCTGGCGACGAGTTGCGGCAGATGGTCGGTCGTAACGATGCGCACCTGACGCGCTTGGCCGAACGGATACTTTGCGTCCCGCAGGCACGCGGCCTCGAAGTACGGCCATTCGTGCTGTGAGCATGCGGTGCCGAGCGGCCGCGCATCGATCCGGTCGCCCTTGGCGCCGAGCGTCGGCGCGCTGGCCTGCACTTGCTGCGACAGACCAAGCACCGCCACCAAGCAAACCGCAGCGATGGCCGCACCGACGATGGCGTAAGTGGCCTTGAGCATGACACCGAGCCCCTGTTTCGCCGTGGCCGGCGATTTCCTGCTCATTAGTCGCTGGTGCGCCATTTTCGGTTCGGGCTTCACCGATAGAATCTCGTCTTCCCACGCCGCCACCACGGCTTGCGATAACCCTCTGGAAAAACGCTGGAATTCAGTTATTCAGGCTGACAACGCGGGATTCACCAAGGAGTTCCGCCGACACCACCAAAATCGATAGGGATGCGCGCCGCGCCTTGCGGCAGCGCTGGACGCAAGCTAGACCGCAGCCATGCCGCGCACTGGGCTTTTTGCCGGATCGTTCGATCCGATCACGCTTGGCCATCTCGACGTGGTGCGCAATGCCGTGCGCTTGGTCGACCGTCTGGTGCTGGCGATCGGTGTGCATCCCGGCAAGGCGCCGCTGTTTTCCGCCGACGAACGGCTCAGAATGCTCGATGAGATCTGCGCGCCGGTCGGTCGCGCGGCCGGTTGCGAGATCGCCTGCACGACGTTCGCCGGCTTGGTCGTTGCCGCCGCCAAGGAGGCCGGCGCGACCGTGCTCATTCGCGGCGTGCGCGATGCCACCGATTTCGATTACGAGATGCAGATGGCCGGCATGAACGCCGCCATGGCGCCCGGGCTGCAAACGGTGTTTGTGCCTGCGTCGCCGGCGGTCCGCCCGATCACCGCCACTTTGGTACGTCAGATTGCCGGCATGGGCGGCGACGTTTCAAGCTTCGTGCCGGCGCCGGTGGCTGCGCGGCTGAAGCGGAAATTCGCTAAATCCTGAAATCCGCAAATCCCCAAAAACTCATCCTGGAGATGACATGATCCGCTTTGCCGCCTTTCTGTTCGCGCTCGTGATTGCGGCGCCCGCCTTTGCCCAAGGCCTCGGCAATCCGGCGGCGCTCAACGCGCGGGCGCCCGCGATCTACAAGGCGAATTTCGACACCAGCAAGGGTCCATTCGTCCTCGAAGTCCACCGCGACTGGGCACCGAATGGCGCCGACCGTTTTTACAATCTGGTCAAGAACGGCTTTTATGATAACGATCGCTTCTTCCGAGTCATTTCGGGCTTCATGGTGCAATTCGGCATCAACGGCGATCCGAGAATCTCGGCTGTGTGGCAAAATGCCAACATCCCGGACGATCCGGTCCGGGTAAGCAATCAGCGCGGCTACATCACCTTCGCCACTGCGGGTCCCAACACGCGCACCACCCAGGTCTTCATCAATTATGCCGATAACCGCGCGCTCGACCGCCAAGGATTTTCGCCGTTTGGCCGGATCGTTTCGGGGATGAACGTGGTTGACGCGCTGTATGCCGGCTATGGCGAGGGCGCGCCGCAAGGGCTTGGACCCAGCCAGGAACGCATTCAAAAACAGGGCAACGCTTATCTGATCAGAGATTTTTCCAAACTTGACTACATCAAGAAGGCAACAATCACACCGTAGCTTCCATCAAAGAAAAGAGCAGAATAGGAACCAAAGATATGGCCGATGATAAAAACGCGGCGTCTTCGCTGCCGCCCGGCGCCGATCCGGACAATACGCTGGTCCTCGAGACTACGCCGGGCGTGATTTTCATCGAACTCGACACCGACGTTGCACCGAAGCATGCCGAGCGACTCAAGCAGCTGGCGCGCGAAGGTTTTTACAATGACGTGCCGTTCCACCGGGTCATCGATGGTTTCATGGCGCAGACCGGTGATGGCCAATATGGCAACGGCACCGGCGGCTCGTCTTACCCGGATCTCAAGGCGGAGTTTTCCGATACGCCGTTCGAGCGTGGCACCGTCGGCATGGCGCGCAAGGGCGGCAATAACCACTCGGCCAACAGTCAGTTTTTCATCATGTTCGACGAAGGGTCGTTCCTCAACGGCCAATACACCGTGATCGGCGAGGTGGTCGCCGGCATGGACATCGTCGACAAGCTCAAGCGCGGCGAGCCGCCCGCCACTCCCGACCGCATCATCCGTATGCAGGTTGCAGCCGACGCCAAGGCCTAAGCTTCCGGCCCTGCCGGTGCCGGTTGTCCAGCTCCGGCCACACACTGCCGATCGACTTCCATGCGGACGGACCTGTTCGACTTCGCACTGCCTGAAGAGCGGATCGCGCTGCGGCCCATATCGCCGCGGGATTCGGCGCGGCTTCTGGTGGTGCGCCAAGGGGATCCAGTTGGGCTTGAGGACCGCCTCGTGCGCGATCTGCCGAACCTGCTGCGGCGCGGCGATGCGCTCGTCGTCAATGACACGAAGGTATTGCCGGCACGCTTGCACGGCCGGCGGCTGCCGCGCGACGAGAGCGGTGGACACGAGCCGCCCATCGAAGCGACGCTGACCAATCGGCTCGATGGCTCGCGCTGGAAGGCCTTGGTGCGGCCTGGAAAGCGCCTTGCGGTCGGCGATGTCGTGCGCTTCGGCGCCGAAGGCCGCGTCTGCTTTCTCGGCCAGCTTGACGCGACCGTCGAGGCCAAGGGGCAGGGCGGCGAGGTGACGTTTGCCTTCGCATTCCACGGCGCGGTGCTCGATCAGGCGCTTGAGGAGCGCGGCGACATGCCATTGCCGCCCTATATCGCCAGCCGCCGTACCGTCGACGAGGCCGACCGTACGGACTATCAAACGATATTCGCGCGCGAACAGGGTTCGGTCGCCGCGCCGACGGCCGGACTGCATTTCACCGACGCTCTCGTCGAGGCGTTGCGCGAGCATGGCATCGGCCTGCACAAGGTGACCTTGCATGTCGGCCCCGGCACCTTTCTGCCGGTCAAGGCCGAAGATACCGCCGGTCATCAGATGCATGCAGAATGGGGCAGCGTTCGCGCCGAGATCGCGGCGGCGCTCAATGCCGCCCGCCGCGCTGGCGGACGCATCGTCGCCGTCGGCTCGACATCGCTGCGGCTTCTGGAAAGCGCCGCCGCTGAGGACGGCACCATCGGCGAGTTTTCCGGAGAGACGGCGTTGTTCGTCACGCCCGGCTACCGCTTCCGCGCGGTCGACGCCATGCTCACCAATTTCCATCTGCCGCGGTCGACGTTGTTCATGCTGGTGTCGGCCTTTTGCGGCCTCGAAACCATGCAGCGCGCTTACGCCCACGCGATCGAAGCCGGCTATCGCTTCTACTCCTATGGCGATGCGTGTTTGTTGTTTCGCGGCGCGTGAATTCACCGCGTTTCGCCGGCGAATGTTTGCTGCAAGGCCGTCAGCCGGTCGAGTGCGGCTTGCGGCAGCGGCCCTTCTTCCACCGCGGCGAGCGCGGCCTCGAACTGCTGCGGCGTCGCTATGCCGACCAAAATCGTGCCGATGCCGCGCTGTGAGAGAGCAAATCGCGTAGCGGCTTCGGCGAGGTTCGCCGCAAAGCCCTCCTCGACCAGCGGCAAGAGACGGCGCGCGCGTGCGATATCGGCTTGGTAGCTCATCGCCGAGCCGATCGGGGCGGGCGGCGGACTCGCGATCGGATGCCGCTCGGCCGATCCCGACAGCGCGCCGCCGGCCAGCACGCGAATACCGATGACGCCGGTTCCCGCAGCGCGGGTATGCTCGAACAGCCTTGCGTAATCCTGCGCCGGGTAATTTGCCGGCAACGCGACGGCGGCCGACGGATTGAGCATATTGTAGACGACCTGAGCGCTGTCGAAGGCGCCCGCGTCGATCGCCTGGTGCAGGGCCGCCGTATCACCGACGCAGGTGAGACCGAGAAATCGTGTCTTGCCTTGTACCCGCAGCCGCCCGAACGCCGGCACCACGTCGTCGAGCACCTGTCGGATGCTGAGCGCTTCTCCGCCGCCCTTCTCGGCGATTGCATTGTGCAGATGGAAAATGTCGACGTGGTCGCGGCGCAGGCGCTTCAGACTTGCTTCTAATGATGCCGCTACGGCCTCCGCGATGCGGTCGAACGCGGCGGACGGCAGCCGCACCTTCGTGCCGACGAAGACATTCGCCGGCTTCAGCGTCTGTAGCACGCGGCCAAGATTATTTTCCGACTCGCCGTTGCCGTATTGCACAGCGGTGTCGAAATAGTTGACGCCGGCGGCGAGCGCGCGCGCAATCGTGCGTTCCTGGTCGGCGGGATCGCCGTGCACCATCAATCCGCCGACTGCGCCACAGCCGAAGCCCAGCACCGAGAGCCGCATGCTGCTCCGGCCGAACACCCGCATTTGCATCGTTGTTTCTCCATCCGAGCGAGCAGACTGCGCACGATACTCCAGATTTTAAATCCAGTGTTTCGGGTGACGTAAAGATGTTAGGTCTGCCTGCGAATGCCATTTTCCTTCCGCCTCATCGCCACCGACGGCACGGCGCGCGCCGGCGAAATGACGACCGCCCATGGCATCGTTCACACGCCTGCGTTCATGCCGGTGGGCACACAGGCCTCGGTCAAGGGCGTGCATCACGACGATGTGCGCGCCGCAGGCACTGAACTCCTTCTCGCCAACACCTATCACCTGATGCTGCGGCCGGGCGCCGAGCGGGTCGCCGCGCTTGGCGGGCTGCACGCCTTCATGCGCTGGCCCGGTCCGATCCTCACCGATTCCGGCGGCTTTCAGGTGATGTCGCTTGCGGCTCTGCGCAAAGTCGCGGAGCAGGGCGTCACCTTCCGCTCGCATCTCGATGGCGCCATGGTCGAGCTGAGCCCTGAGCGCGCGACGCAAGTCCAGATCTTGCTCGGCTCCGACATCGCCATGCAGCTCGACGAATGCGTACGGCTGCCGGCCGAGCGCGCCGAGATCGAGCGCGCCATGCGGCTCTCGCTGCGCTGGGCCGAACGGTGCAAGCGCGCCTTCGAAGAAG
>JASHRW010000217.1 GCA_030037065.1 Xanthobacteraceae bacterium | reverse complement strand
GACTTAGATTGGCTGCAAAAGCACATGCGGGATCACCTCTCTAAATCGGCTCGAAACGAGCGAGGTGACAGGGTGTTGCGCTTTCCCGGTGCTCCCCCCTCTGCCGCCGCCAGAGACGGTAGGACGGCATTATCGCTTGTCTATCAGGCGGCCGAGGTGGTCAGGAGCATCGAGGATCGCGCCAACGAAGTCGAAAGCCGCGCCCGAAGTCTGGCCGAGGAGGCTATTGAACAATTGCGGCTGGCCGAACAACGCATTGAAGAACTGGAAACAAAGCAGCGGGCGGCTGAGACTTGCATCGACGAAGCAAACGTGCGGCTGCAAGAGGCTGATGAAGCCTTGAAAATAGAACGATCGCGCGTCAAGGCCGCTGAAGACCAGTTGCCTCGGCTGGAAATGCGCGCCAGAGCGGCCGAGGCGCGCGCCATCGAATGCGAGAATGCGCTCTCCCGCATCGAGGATGCGATTCGCACGCAGCTTCTCAGGCAAGGGCGTCCCGCCGCCAACAGGCCGGCCGCAGCAGCCTAGATGTTCAAAGAGCAATTTTGTCCCGTTGTCGCTTAGCGCGCGGTCGCAGCATCGTCGACGCTTGGCACGACGGCGGTGGCCTCGATCTCGACCTTCGCCTTGTCCTCCACAAGGGCACCGACCTGCACCAGCGTCATGGCCGGAAAGTGCCTTCCCATAACGTCGCGATAGACCTCGCCCAATTCGCGCAGCCGCGACAGATATTCCCGCTTGTCGAGGACGAACCAGGTTAAGCGCGTGACGTGCTCCGGCTTGCCGCCGGCTGCGGCGACCAGCGCGACGATGTTGGCGAGAGCCTGGCGGGTTTGCGCGACGAAATCGTTGCTCTCGAAAACCTGCCCGGCGTTCCAACCGACCTGGCCGGCAAGAAAGACGAGGCGACCTTCGGCGACGACGCCATTGGCGTAGCCCGGGGGCCGTTTCCAGTTGCGCGGATGAAGGAGTTGATGCGGTTGGGTCATAGAAATGGTTCCTTACCCTGAGGCGCGAGCACAGCGAGCCTCAAAGGTGCAGGGCGAGTCGCTGGAACAGCATCCTTCGAGGGGTCGCGTCGCGGCCACCTCGGGATGAGGTGAGATGTCATTGCGCGCCCGGCCGCAGGCGAAAGCGCTGAATCTTGCCGGTCGCGGTTTTCGGCAGCGCGTCGGTGAATTTCACCGAGCGCGGATATTTGTACGGCGCGATCGTCGCCTTGACGTGCTCCTGCAGGCGCTTGACTTCGTCGACGCCGGCGATAACGCCGTCCTTCAGTACGACATGCGCCTCGACGATTTGGCCACGTCCTTCATCCGCCGCGCCAATCACCGCGCATTCCTTGACGTCTGGATGCGAGAGCAATGCCGCCTCCACTTCGGGCCCGGCGATGTTGTAGCCGGCGGAGATGATCATGTCGTCGTTGCGCGCGGCGAAATGGAAATAGCCGTTTCCATCCTGGGTGAACGAATCGCCGGTCAGATTCCAGCCGTCGCGCACGTAGGCTTCTTGCCGCTTGTCGGCGAGATAGCGGCAGCCGGTAGGGCCACGTACCGCGAGCTTGCCGACCTCGCCGCGCGGCCTCTCCTTCATGTCGTCATCGACGATCTTGGCTTCGTAGCCGCCGACCGGCTTGCCGGTCGACGCCGGCGCGGCGTCGCCGAAGCGGTTGGAAATGAAAATGTGCAGCATCTCGGTCGAACCGATGCCGTCGAGAATGGGCTTGCCGGTCTTTTCTACCCAGTCGTTGAATACCGGCGCCGGCAACGTCTCGCCGGCGGAGACGGCCGCGCGCAGCGAGGACAGATCGGCGCCCTCGCGCATCGCCGCCAGCATGGCGCGGTATGCGGTCGGCGCGGTGAACGAGATCGTCGCCCTGTAGGTTTCGATGATCTCGATCATGTTGGCGGGCGAGGCGTTTTCCAGAAGCGTGGCCGTGGCGCCAAAGCGTAGCGGGAAAATCGCAAGCCCGCCGAGGCCGAAGGTAAAGGCGAGTGGCGGCGAGCCGACGAACACGTCGTCGGGCGTGACGTTGAGAATTTCTTTGGCGTAGCCGTCGGCGATAATGAGCAGATCGCGATGAAAATGCATGGTTGCTTTGGGCTCGCCCGTTGTGCCGGAGGTAAAACCCAACAGCGCCACGTCGTCGCGCCCGGTCTTGACCGCATCGAAAGTGACGGATTTGGACAGCGCGATGCGGTCGAGTTCGGCATCGTGATTGGCGGTGCCGTCGAACCCGATCACTTGTTTGAGAAATTTCGAGGTCTTGGCGCAAGTGACCAGTTCGTCCATCAATCGCGTGTCGCACAGCGCCAGCGCCACCTCGGCCTTGTCGACGATCTTTGCGAGCTCGCCGGCGCGCAGCATCGGCATGGTGTTGACCACGACCGCGCCGGCCTTGGTGGCGGCGAGCCAACAGGCGACCATGGCCGGATTGTTGGCGGAGCGCACCAGGATGCGGTTGCCAGGCTTGATGCCGAAATCCTCGACCAGCGCATGGGCGATACGGTTGGTCCAGTCGGAAAGCTCTTTATAGGTGCGTCGTCGGCCATTGCCGATCAGGGCGACATGGTCGCCAAAGCCGCGCTTGACCATAGTATCGGTCAGTTCGACGCCGGCGTTCAGTTCCTCGGGATAGTCGAAGCCGATAAGCGGAATGTCCGGCCATTGATGTGATGGCGGCAGGTTATCGCGCGTGAAGGTGTCGGCGTGGCCGGAGCGACCGAGTGATTGCAAAGCCATGATCCTGTTCCTAAAAGCTTATGCTCCTGTGAAAACTTGCCGTGCGATGACGACCTTTTGCAGGTCGGATGCGCCCTCGTAGATGCGCAGCGCGCGGATTTCCCGGTAGAGTTTTTCGACAATATGACCGCGGCGCACGCCGTCGCCGCCGTGGAGCTGCACCGCTTTGTCGATGACGACCTGCGCGCGTTCGGTGGCAAAGAGCTTCGCCATGGATGCCTCGCGGGTGACGCGGGCGGCGCCGTTGTCCTTCGCCCAGGCGGCGCGGTAGACCAGAAGCGCCGCCGCATCGATGTCGAGCGCCATCTCGGCGATCTTTTCCTGCACCATCTGCAGTTCGGCGAGCGGGCCGCCGAACAACTCACGGGTTTTTGCGCGCACGACCGCCTCATCGAGCGCGCGGCGGGCGAAGCCGAGCGCGGCGGCGCCGACCGTAGCGCGAAAGATGTCGAGCGTCGCCATGGCGATCTTGAAGCCGTCGCCGGGCGTGCCGATCATCGCCGAGGCCGGGACGGTGACGCGCTCAAGCTTCAGCCGCGCCAGCGGATGTGGCGCGATCACTTCGATCTTCTCGGCGGCCGAGAATCCGACCAAATCTTTCGGCAGCAGAAATGCAGAAATCCCCTTGGCGCCGGGACCTTCCCCCGTTCGGGCAAACACGACGTACAGATCTGCGATGCCGCCGTTAGAGATCCAGGTCTTCTCACCGTCCAAAATGTAGCCGTTACCGAAGCGTCGCGCTGACAGTTCGATGTTGGCAACGTCCGAACCGGAATGCGGCTCGGTCAGCGAGAAGGCGGCGATCGTTTCGCCGCTGCGGGTGCCTCTCAGCCATTGCCTTTGCGCCGCGTCGCCGAACAGGCTGATGGGGCCGGCGCCAAGGCCCTGCATGGCGAAAGCGAAATCGGCGAGGCCGTCATGCCGCGCAAGCGTCTCGCGCATAAGACAGAGGGTGCGCACGTCGAGCGGGGAGGGAGCGTCAGGATCTGGCGCGGTATGCGCGAGCCAGCCATCGCGCCCCAATTTTTGCACCAGCTCGCGGCAAGCCGCATCGACGTCGGCGTGCCCAACTGGAAGATTCGTCCCGCACCAGCGCTCGATGGCTTCCGCCAGCGCGCGATGGCGGTCTTCAAAAAACGGCCAGGTGAGGAAGGATCGTTCGGGCATTTTCATTCGTTATGCGTGGACTTGACCCGCGCATCCATGCTGATCAGCCGCGCGCGAGAGCCGGTAAGCAGATGATGCCAAACCGCATCATGGATTGCCGCGTCAAGCCCGGCAATGACGCGGTGGAGAGGTCTCCACGACATCGATACCCTTCTTAATTCCCTTCGAACATCGGTTTCTGCTTGGCGACAAACGCCCGATAAGCGCGTTCGAAATCTCCGGTCTGCATACAGAGTGCCTGCGCCTGCGCCTCCGCCTCGATCGCCTGATCCAGAGCCATCGACCATTCGGCGACGAGCTGCGTCTTGGTGATGCCGTTGGCGAAAGTCGGACCGGCGGCGATGCGTTGGGCGAGTGCAAGCGCTTCCGGCTCCAGGACGTCGGCCGCCACGATTTTGTTGAAGAAGCCCCAATGCTCGCCCTCCTGCGCCGTCATGGTGCGGCCGGTGTAAAGCAGCTCGGCGGCGCGGCCGTGGCCGATGATGCGCGGCAGCATCGCGCACGCGCCCATGTCGCAACCGGCAAGTCCAACGCGATTAAAAAGGAACACCGTCCGCGCGGTGGGCGTGGCGATGCGTAGATCGGACGCCATCGCGATAACCGCGCCGGCGCCGACAGCGACGCCGTTGACCGCGGCAACGATCGGCTTGCCGCAGTGGAGCATGGCCTTGACCAGGTCGCCGGTCATGCGGGTGAATGCGAGTATCTGCTTCACATCCATGGCGACCAGCGGGCCGATGATGTCGTTCACGTCGCCACCGGAGCAGAAATTGCCGCCGTTGGGCAGAAACACGACGGCATCAACGTCATTGGCGTAGGGCAGGGCGCGAAAGGTGTCGCGCAACTCGGCGTAGGATTGGAAGGTAAGCGGATTTTTGCGCTCCGGCCGATTGAGCCGAATAACGGCCACCGCGCCGTCCATGTGCCAGAGGAAATGCGCAGGCTTTAACTCGGCCATGGCGGTCATGCTTCACTCTCCCAATCGCTGCGAAACGATTTCAGCTTGGCCGAAAGTTGCTCCGCATCGCGCGCGGACAGAGCGCCGAAAAGCTCGTTAACCCAGACCTCGTGCGCGGCCGCCATCTGGGCGAAAGCGGCGCGGCCTTTGCGGGTGAGGCTGATGAAGGACGTGCGGCGATCGCCGTTTCGCTGCGAGCGGACGGCCAAGCCGTCGCCGACCAGCCGGTCGACGATGCCGGTGACGTTACCATTCGACACCATGAGGAAACGCGAAATCTCGCTCATCAGCATGCCGTCAGGCTTGCGATCGAGCGCGGCCATCACATCGAACCGCGGCAGCGTCGCGTTGAACTGTGCTTTCAGTCGCTCGCGCGCCACGCCCTCGATCAGTCGGCTGGCGCGCAGCAACCTGATCCATAGCCGCAGCCGGGCCTTGCTGTCAGCCTCGCGCGCTCTGGCGGGCAACGGCGCGCTTACCATGTCTCGCCTCCTGAAACCGAAATCGCCTGGCCGGTGATCGACGCGCTGCTCTGTTGGCACAGCCACAGCACTACCGCTGCGACCTCCTCCGGCTTGATGAAACGGCCCTGCGGATTCTTCGCTGCCAGCGCCGCACGCGCGTCCGCCTCGCTGCGCTCGGTGGTCGCGACGATGCGGCGGACCGCTTCATTCAGCATCGGTGTTTCTGTGTAACTTGGGCACACGGCATTCACCGTAATGCCGTCCTTCGCCGTCTCCAGCGCCAGCGCGCGCGATAGGCCGACGACACCGTGCTTGGCGGCGACATAGGGCGCGATATAGCGCCCGGCTTTCAGCCCAGCGGTGGAAGCGATGAAGATGATGCGGCCCCAGCGGCGTGCCCGCATGCCGACAAGCGCCGGCTGCACCGAAAAGAAAGCGCCGGTGAGATTGACGTTGAGCGTCCTGTTCCACAGCTCGGTCGTTACTTTGTCCGCCGGCGCGCTCTGCGCTCCGCCGGCATTGGCAACCACGATGCCGAATGTTCCGCGCGCCGCTTGCGCCTGTTGATAAAGTCGGGCCATTGCGCTTTCGTCGGTGACATCGGCGATCGCAGCGAAAATCTTGTCATGAGCGGCGGCAGTCTTTTCCAGCGGTTCGTTGCGCCGTCCGCAAATCGTCACCGCGGCGCCGGCCTGAACCAACGCAAATGCGATAGCGGCGCCGATGCCAGTGCCGCCGCCAGTCACGAGCGCATGTTTGCCGTCAAGGTTCGTCACGGTCACACCGCCGTCGTCACGGGCTCGCTGCTGCCTGAGAGCCGATAGAGCTGATCACGGCCCGGCAGGTAGGGCTTCGGCCAGGTCTCGCCGCGGTCGCCGAGTTTGGCGGCGGTGTGCAGCGTCCAGTATGGATCGGCGAGATGCGGGCGCGCCAAGCAGACGAGGTCAGCGCGGCCGGCCATTAGGATCGAATTGACATGATCGGCCTCGTAAATATTGCCGACCGCCATTGTCGCCATGCCGGTTTCATTGCGGATGCGGTCCGAGAATGGCGTCTGAAACATGCGGCCGTATATCGGCTTTGCCCGGATCGAGGTCTGTCCCGCCGACACGTCGCAGATATCGACGCCGGCTTTCTGCAACATGCGGCTGATCGCGACCGCATTGTGTGGTTCTACGCCTTCGGCGCCGACCCAGTCATTGGCGGAAATGCGTGCTGAGATGGGCTTCTCCGCCGGCCACACCGCACGCACCGCATGAAATATTTCCAGCGGATAGCGCATGCGGTTGGCGAGCGAGCCGCCGTATTCGTCGGTACGCCGATTGGTCAGTGGCGTGATGAAGGACGACAGCAGGTAACCGTGCGCACAATGCAGTTCGAGCATGTCGAACCCGGCGCGCACCGCCATTTCGGCCGCAGCGACGAATTGATCGCGCACCCGGTCCATGTCGGCGCGGGTCATGGCGCGGGCGATCTGATTGCGCTCCGACCACGCTGTCGCCGAGGCCGCCATCACCGGCCAGTTGCCGCAGGTGAGCGGTGCGTCCATTTCCTCCCAGCCGAGCTGGGTCGACCCTTTGGGGCCGGAATGACCGAGCTGACAGCAGATTTTTGCATCCGTCTCAGCGTGCACGAAGTCGACGATGCGTTTCCACGCGGCTTCATGTTCGGGCGCGTATAGGCCCGTGCAGCCGGGCGTGATGCGGCCCTCCGGGCTGACGCAGGTCATCTCGATGCAGACAAGACCGGCGCCGCCTTTGGCGCGCTCGGCGTAATGGACGAGATGCCAATCGGTTGGGCAGCCGTCGACCGCCTTGTACTGCGCCATCGGCGACACCACGACGCGGTTCTTCAGCGTCATATCGCGCAGCCGGAACGGCGCAAACATCGGCCGCCTAACATGGTTGTCAGGCGCCCCGGCGAGCCGCTGGAACCAAGCCTCCGCGCCTTCCAGCCAAGTCTTGTCGCGCAGCCGCAGATTCTCGTGGCTGATGCGCTGCGAGCGCGTCAGCAGAGAATAATTGAACTGCACCGGATCGAGATGAAGATAGCGCTCGACATCTTCGAACCATTCCATCGAATTGCGCGCCGCAGATTGCAGACGCAGTACTTCGGTGCGGCGCGCATCCTCGTATTTCGCGAACGCTGCTGGCATATCCGGCTCGCTATGTAGGTAATCGGCAAGCGCGACCGCGCTCTCCATGGCGAGCTTGGTGCCCGAGCCGATGGAAAAGTGCGCGGTGGCTGCCGCGTCGCCCGT
>JASHRW010000216.1 GCA_030037065.1 Xanthobacteraceae bacterium | reverse complement strand
AGCTTCGACAGGTCGACATTAATCGGGCCGACTTGCCGGCACGAGACCGAAAAGTTCGACGGGTCTTCGTTCAGGCCAAAAGGCTGGCCCCAGCCGCCTTTTCTGGCCTGTGAAATATGACAGACCACGCCGGGCACTTTCGGATCCTCGAAGACGCTGACGCAGACCTTGTCGTTGGGCGAAAGCAAATTGAATGTGGTGCTGACGCAGTCGAGATCGGTCGCGTGCGCCGGATGAACCGATATGACGATCAGCGTGGCCAGACTAAAAAGCAGTTTCATTCCGATTCCCCGTAGCAGCCATCGATCCAATTCTGACATGACGTATCACCTGATTTCGCGCTCTGCATTTTAAAATGCGCTTTTTTTGGCGACACCGCCACGTGAACCTGCTGCGATCATGCGGCCACGCCGGTCAAAACCCGGTGACGCGTGCGAGCAGAGCATCGACATCGTCGGGCAGGCGGTCGCCGCGCCAGGCGATGTACTGATCGGGACGGATGAGCGCAAGGTTGCGCTCGTAAAGTTCACGGCCTTCCGGCAAGATCACGTCGAGGATTTTGAGCGGAACGCTGCGCGCGGCGGCAGTGCGTTCGAGCGCGGTGGCGTCGGCCGCGGCGCGATCGAAGCGCAGCAAGGTGAAGCCGCGACCTAGTCTGTCGTAGAGCGAAGAGCCCATGCAGCGGGAATCGTCGAGCCACAGATGCGGCGCGCGCCCGCCGGGCAGACCGCTCGGGACATAGAGATCGTAGCTGTCCGGAAAAATATCCGGCGGTGGCGCACCATCGGCCACGATGACGGGAGAGAAATCGTAGCGGCCGCCGATCTGCACGCCGACCGCGTCCTTGTCTTCGTCGCGATTGAAATGATTGTAGCGCACGTAGGTCATCTGCGCCGCCGCCGCACGCGCGGCTTCGCCGGCAGGACCGTCGCGCTCGATCTCTTCGGGCACCACGGCATCGTGCATGCGCGAGGCGTATTTGCGTGAGGCGCCGGTGTTGCGGATGCCGATCGGTTTGCGCTCGGCTTCATAGGAGTCGAGCAGGCGCGGCCCGCTCCAGCCCTGCACGATTGCCGCCAGTTTCCATGCCAGATTGGCGGCATCGTCGATGCCGGTATTCATGCCGAAGCCGCCAGTCGGCGTGAACAAATGTGCGGCGTCGCCAGCGATGAAAATGCGGCCGGCGCGATAGCGTTCGGCGACCAGCGCTTGGCCGGCCTGCCACGGATGATAGGCGAGAATTTCGACCGCGATGTCAGCGCCGATGGTTCGCTTCACCCAGTCGACGACCTTGCCGGTGTCGACGCCACTGTGGCCGCGCTCCGGCTTGATCAGCATCATGAACTCGTCTTTGCCGTTGAGCGTGAAGATGACGCCGCGGGTGTGCGGGTCGGGATTGACTGCCCAATACATCCAGGCGCGGCGTCCGCCGACGAATTTCGGATAGAGTTCGGGGATGCGCATATAAATGGAAAAGAACTGTCCGGCCCAATAGGCGTCCTTGTTTTGCACGTCGCCTTCATAGGCGATGCCGAGCGTCTTTCTGACAAAACCGTTGCCGCCGTCGCAGGCCACCGCGTAGCCCGCGTTGCAGATGATTTCATCCGTGCCGTCAGTCTTGTGCGCGTGCAGACGGACGCCGCTCTCGTTTTGCGTAAACCAATCGACCTGCCAGCCGAAGCGGACGTCGATGAGTGACGCCTTGCGCGCGCGCTCGAGCAGATAGCGCTCGACATACATCTGGTTGACGTGAAACATCGGCTCGGGGAGCTGATCGGTCACCGGCGTTCGACGCCGCATGGCGATGCGCTCGTCGCGGCTCGGCATCGGGAAGCGATAGATTTCGTGCGACGACAGTCGGGTGAAATAAGCCTGATCGAATGGATGATCGCCGGGCAGGCCGAGCTTGCGCACCTCGTCGGAAAAGCCGAGGCGCCGATAAAGCTCCATGGTGCGCGCGTTCTGGCCGTTACCCTTCGGATGCCAGCGCGCGTGCGGCTCGGTATTGAAGATCGTGCAAGATGTACCGTGATAATCGAGAAACAGCGCCAGCACGAGCCCGACCGGCCCGCCCCCCACGATCGCCACCGGCATTTCCGTTTCATTGCGATTTTCTTGCGCCATGCCGCGAACTTGCGTCAGCCTTCGCGCCGGCACAAGGAGGCCGGCTGCTGATGGACAACGATTCGTAGGGTGGGCAAAATCATCGGCACCGCTTCATCGCGTGGGCACCGCGCGTGAACGATTTTGTCCACGCGGCCTGAGCCTCGCGGCGCGGGCCCACCCTACGACTTGGAGGACGTCGCATGACGCGTGCGCCGCGCATCGTCATCATCGGCGGCGGCATCGGCGGGCTGGCGGCGGCTTTGGCGCTGGAGCGGCGCGGCGCCGAAACCATCGTCTGCGAGCAGTCGCCGAGCCTGAGCGAGATCGGCGCCGGAATCAATCTCACCCCGAACGCTGTGAAGGCGCTGCGTGCGCTTGGCGTCGAGGACGAGGTCAACGCCATCGCCTCGGCGTCGAACTTTCTCAATATCCGCTCGTGGAGAAGCGGCCGTTACATTTCGCGCACGCGCCGTGGCGATTTTACGGAAAAATTCGGTGCGCCGAACCTCTCCGTGCACCGCGCCGATCTGCTCGATGTGCTCGCCGGCGCGCTGAAATCGACCGACATCCGCACCGGCACGCGCGCCGTGTCGGTCGAGGGCCGCGCCAACAACGCCGTGGCGCGCTTTGCCGACGGCGGCGAAATCGAGGCCGACATCGTGGTCGGCGCCGACGGCATTCATTCAGCCGTGCGCAAAAGCTTGTTCGGCGCCGACGCGCCGCGCTTTACCGGCTGCATCTGCTGGCGCGGCATGGCGCCGGTCGACGCGGTGCCGCGCGACATCAATATTTCCGACGGCGCGCTGTGGATGGGTCCGCATGGCCACGTGGTGCATTACCCGGTGCGCCGCGGCGAACTCCTCAACATCGTCGCCCATTGCGACAGCGATTCCTGGACCGAGGAATCCTGGACGCGCGAATGCGACGTGTCCGAGGTGATGACGACGTATTCCGGCTGGAATTCGCAGCTCACCCGCCTCTATCCGTGCAGCACGCGCTGGTACAAATGGGCGCTGTATGACCGCGATCCGCTGGAAAAGTGGAGCGTCGGCTGCGCCACGCTGCTTGGCGATTCGGCGCACGCCATGCTGCCCTATCTCGGCCAGGGCGCGGCACAGGCGATCGAGGATGGCTGCGTGCTCGCCGCCGTGGTCGCCAAACACCCCGACGATCTCGACGCGGCGCTTTTGTCCTACGAGCGCATCCGGGCGCCGCGCGCCAAAGCCGCCGTGCTCGGCTCGCGCGCCCGCGCCAAGGAGAACCACCTCGCTTCGCCATGGGCGCGTTTGAAGCGCGACGTGAAATTCAAGCTGCGCGAAACTTTCGGCGGCGGCACCAAGCGCGACAACACCGCGTTCCAGGTCGGCTGGCTCTATGAGTACGACGTGGGGAAGGAAATGGGGTGACGGCGGCGCTTTCGTCCCCCTCTCCCCTGGAAGCTTACAGAACCGCGCGCGCAATCAGTTTGGCACTGGCTGCGAGAATGGATTTGTGCAGGCCGGCGTCGGTGATTTCCGCAACGCGTTTTGCCGGAAGAAATCGGGTCATTTCATTCAGGAAGGCGTTTTCGGTAGATGCCTTCGCCAGTTCTTGTTGCAGTTGCTTCGCCTTCGCATGCACACTCGACGTGCCGTAATCGGCAAACTTGTTGGCGACCATGCCTCTGTCGACTTGAGCATTCAGGCTGTTGATCAGGTACCAGACATCCCAGACATCGCGGTACTTGAGAGCTTGCCTTGCCGTCAGCGCAACGGCCTTGTCGGCCAGAATTTCGTTGGCGCTTTCGACTGTAAGAACAACGTCCTCCATTTGCACAAGTCCCGGAACGGCCTTCGCCATATTCGGTCCGCAATCATAGGAGGGCACGTTGGCGAACTCGATCTTGACGCGCGACTTCGGCAAGTGCCGGATCGAGGCGACTGGAACGCTGATCTGCCAGGCCACGACCTTGGCTGTATCGCTTTTGATGGCCATCGGGAATTGCGGCTGCTTGAGCACGATTTCATCGGGGTTTACGTCGAACTCGCGATGCAGCGCCTTTTTGGTCGTTTCGAGCGCGCTTTCCGCGAACTTCTCGAACCCGATCTTGTCGATATAAGATCCGGCTCTGCCGCAGACGAAGTCGAGGTCTTCGCTGTATCGCTCTCCCCCGTAGCAAAGACGCAGTGCCGTGCCGTCTTGAAACACGACATGGCGAAGGAGCCCAGCTTCCGAGAGCGCGGAGAGCAAGTGAAGCTGAATCGCTTCCTTGATCAGGTTTTGCTCCATCTCGCCGGGGATGCCTCGCCTGACCATAAAGTCCGCGACCGCGCTTTTGATGCTCTTGGCCCTGCCGTTCATGATCTCTCTTCGTCGATCACTTCGGCCAAGGTCGCGGAGTCGATCAGACCCACATTCCTTCCGACGCGGCGCAGATCGCGCGCCGACCTTTCTACCGTTGCCTCGACCAGTCCGTCATCGCGCGTATGCACGTCGGTCCCGAACGCGATATCCCGATCCGTGTGAGTGAACTCAATAGCGCCCCACGGCGTATCGAACCGGCCGGGAGAGCCGGTCGTCATGCACGTCAGGACCGTGGGCACCTGAGAGATCGCACCGGCTTCCGCCAGCTTCGATTCGAGGCTGACGTAACTGATCTCGCGCGGGCGAAGGAAACGGATGAGCCCCGCCCGCATGTCGCCGGGCAGCGAACGAGCGCGCGCGTTCACATAGACGCCGCGCGCCGCCCGCGTGAGCACGCCTTGATCCGCCAGGCGCTTCATCATGAGCTTGAGGTAGTTGGGAGCAGGATTGCCAAGAAGCGC
>JASHRW010000215.1 GCA_030037065.1 Xanthobacteraceae bacterium | reverse complement strand
GTGTCGTCGATGCGCAACACCGGCACTTTCTTGTGCGGCGAAATGGCGAGGAACCAGTCCGGCCGGTTGTCCGGCTCGATATGCCGGAACTCGAAGGGCACGTTCTTTTCGCGCAGCACGATCGCCGCGCGTTGCACCCATGGGCAAGTCTTGAAGCTCACCAGCAGATATTTCGCCATGATGTCCTCGCAGTCTGTGCGCACCGTTGGGGCCCATGATTTATTGCACTTTGCACGTCGAGGGAATGCTCCGCCTTTCCTCCCGGGCCCCCGCCAAGGCTCCTCCCTGCCTGGCGTGCAGGGCAGGGTAGGGTAGGACGCTATTTCCGCCGCAGCGACTGTTGACTATGTTCCGTCAAACCATTCGGATTCTGCGCTCTTGTATGGAGGACGCCATGGCGGCGAGAAATTTGGCGGTCGCGACCGCAAGGAAGGCCACGAACGGCAAACCGGGCCCCAAGCACAATATCGACGCGGCGCGGGAGGAATATTACCACCGCATCGCCAAGCACCACATGACGCCGCTGTGGAAGGTGATGAATTCGGTGGTGACCGAGGAGCCGGTCACGCGTGTCGCGCCGGTGGTCTGGCACTTCAATGATGTGAAGTCTCTGGTGATGGAATCGGGCGGCCTTATCACTGCCGAAGAGGCCAAGCGCCGCGTGCTGATCCTCGAAAATCCCTCCATGCCCGGGGAGTCCAAAGCCACCAATACGCTGTTTGCCGGCATTCAGATGATCATGCCGGGCGAAGTGGCGCCCGCCCATCGCCATGTCGCCGCTGCCATTCGCTTCGTACTCGACGGCGAGGGCGCCTATACGGCGGTCGACGGCGAGAAGGCCTTCATGTCGCCGGGCGATTTCGTCATCACCGCCAACTGGGCGCCACACGATCACGGCAACACATCGAAGAAGCCGATGCTTTGGCTCGACGTGCTCGATTTCCCCGCGGTCAACTTCTTCGAGGCGTCGTTCGCCGAGAGTTTCGACGAACCAACGCTGGAGACGACGCGGCAGAATGGCGATTCGCTCAGCATGTATGGTTCGGGCGTTCTGCCCGACGGCACCTGGGACAAGAGCTATACGCCGGTTATCAACTACACCTACGCGCGCACGCGGCCGATCGTTGAGCGCATGTTGAAAGCGGGCGAAATCGACAAACGCCACGGCGCCCGTGTTCATTACGCCAACCCCGTCACCGGCGGCCCGGTGCTGCCGACCATGGGCGCGTGGCTCGCGATGTTCCCGAAAGGTTTTAAGGGCGAGCCCTACCGCGCCACCGACGGCACTGTTTTTGTCTGCGTCGAAGGACAGGGCTCGACCAATGTCGATGGCGAGGTGCTCGAATGGGGCCCGAATGACGTTTTCGTCGTACCGCCGTGGAAGCGTTATTCGCACAACACCGCGAAAGAAACCGTGCTGTTCTCGATCTCCGACCGCCCAGCGCAGAAGGCGCTGGGAATTTGGCGCGAGGGGAAGTAAATCGCGCCAATAATTTCTTCGTCACCCGCGGTCTCGACCCGCGGGTCCATGATGGCTTTCCGATGTGCGGCAGTGCCGAGTGCCTGATTGCCGCTTGGCTCTCCGGCAAGTCGCCGCGCCCTATTGCGGTTGCTGATGTGCGCGAAGTATTAGTCGCAGCCTACTGAAAAGAACTCAAAATCGCGCCCGATATTCCATCGGTGTCGTGCCCACTTGGCGGGCGAAGGCGCGGCGCAGCCGCTCTTCCTGACGGAAGCCGCATTCGACCGCGATGCGTTTGATCGGCGTATCGCTTTCTTCGAGCATGCGGCGGACAGCCTCGATGCGGATTCTTTCGACCATGCGGGCCGGAGTCATTCCCATTCTGGCGGCGTAAACGCGCGCGAAGGTGCGCGGGGCCATGCCGGCCTGTTCGGCCAGCCTTTCAACGCGCAGGTCGCCGGCCACATGCTCGGCGATCCAGCTGTGCAGCGGCGCGAAATGATTGGGCGCGTTGCCGTCGGCGGCCGCCGCCTGCGCCTCAAGCGGCGCAGAAAACTGCGACTGCCCACCAGGCCGATTGAGAAAAACCACGAGGTGGCGCGCGACCTGCATGGCGATTTTTCGTCCGAGATCGTCCTCCACCAACGCAAGGCTCAAATCGATGCCGGCGGTCACTCCGGCCGAAGTCCAGATGCGACCCTCCCGTAAGTAGATTGGATCGCGGTCGACCTGGATATCGGGATAGCGCTCCTGCAACCGGCTGCACGATTTCCAATGGGTCGTAGCGCGCCGCCCGTTGAGGAGACCGGTTTCGGCCAACAGGAATGCGCCGGTGCAGACCGAAGCGATGCGCCGGGTTGTCGAGAATTGCCTGCAAACCCAATTGACTATCCAACGATCCTTCAGCGCCGATTCAACTCCCGGTCCGCCGGGTATGATCAGTGTATCGACACGCGCTTTGCTGATGGCACTGCGTATCGGCTCGATCAGTAACGGCAAGCCAGCGGACGTGCGGACGGCACCGCCGCGGCGGGAGACGATGGCGAGGCGATAGGGCGCAAAGCCGCCCGCCTCTTTGACGATCTCATTGGCGCTGGCGAAGGTCTGCACCGGCCCGGCTACGTCGAGGAGCTGGGCTCCCTCGAAGGCGAGTAGGACGACGAGGCGTTGGTTGGCCTTGGCTTTTGGCATCGCCCTGAACCTTGGCGGCTTTGGCAGAAAATCATAGGTATAATGACATTGCTGCCATCGGTTTGTCACGGCAAAAGTGCGCGATCATATCGACGCAGCGAAGGAGAACGCCCATGTCGGTTAATAATACGGCGCCCTATCAGATCGGCTTGCTGCTGTTTGCGGGAATGACGCAGATCGATTTTGCCGAGCCTTACGAGGTGTTCTCCCGGCTGCCGGATACGACCGTTCATGTGGTTGCCAAGAGCCTCGATCTGGTGCGCACCGAGCGCGGCCTCATCATCGCTCCGACGGTGAGTATCGAGGACTGCCCGAAATTGGACGTTGTCGTGGTCCCCGGCGGGCCCGGCATTGCGCGCCTCTTGCAAGACGAGGCGATGCTGGCATTTCTGCGTCGCCAGGCAAGTGAAGCGAAATACGTTACTTCCGTCTGCACCGGCTCGCTGGTGCTGGGCGCCGCAGGATTGCTCCACGGCCGCCGGGCCACGACACACTGGCTCAGCATGCCTCTTCTCAGTCTGTTCGGCGCCGTTGCCGTGAACGAACGCGTCGTAGTGGACGGTAATTGCGTAACCGGAGGCGGCTGCACCTCGGGCATGGATTTCGCCCTGCACCTTGCAGCTATGCTATGTGGCGAAACCATCGCCAAACAAATTCAGTTGCAGCTGGAATATAGTCCTGTGCCGCCCTTTGCCGCCGGCTCGCCGGCCACGGCGTCCAAGGAGATCGTCGAGACGGTACGGCGTGCTGCCGAACGCTTGCAGCAGGAACGGCGCCAAATCTGCGAGCAGGCGGCAAAACGCTTTGCCGCCGCCGCGTGATCGAGGAAAAAGGCGATGCTCGAGCTGCGCCCGAACTGCGAATGCTGTGGCAAGGATCTGCCGCCGGCGGCGACGGATGCGATGATCTGCACGTTCGAATGCACCTTCTGTTGCGATTGCGTTGAGGATCGGCTGCGCGGTGTGTGCCCGAATTGCGGCGGTAATTTCTCGCCGCGGCCGATCCGGCCGGCGGCGGAACTCGTCAACAATCCGCCGTCGACGCAACGTGTGTTCAACCCGGCAGGCTGCGGCGGACGAACTTAGCCGAGCCGCCGAATTTCATGCACCGAGATCATGCATGAGCCGGCCGAGGTGGTGCGGGGTCGCAAAACCATCGCCGAGTTTGCCTTTGAGCCGCTTGAGACAGCCCCAGAGTACCGCCTGATTGCTGTTGACGACCGGCTTGCCGAGTTCTCGCTCGATCGCCTCCACCGCCTCGATCTGGGTAGTGTTGGTGCAGCTTAAGAAGATGCCGTCCGCCTCGGGCCGATCATTTTCCCTGGCGAGTTCGATCCAGTGCTGCGGCGTAATTTTCTCGAATTCGGCCGCCGTGGCGCATTTCAAGGCCACATCGTTGATCACGGCGAAGCCGGCGGCACTGAGGTATTTGACGATATCAGCGTTCGACATATACGGGCTGAGCACGACGAGCTTCTTCAGCCCGAGCGCACGCATGGCATCGTTTACCAGGCTCGACGTCGACAGTGACTCGATGCCCGTCGTGTCGCGGATGAGATTGATGATGCGCGCCTCGCCGGCAGCGCCCTCCTTCATCGAGGTGTGGGTACAATGGAAGACGATGAGATCGGGACGGGCGTCGGCCAGTGTGCCGGCGGCATGGACGATCTCGTCGCTCAGTTCGGCGACCGTGCGCCTGGGCTCGCCAGCGACCCGGCCGCGCGCCACATGGATGCCCAGTCCCTCCGGTGCATAATGATTGAATTGCCGCTCGGTCATGCGATTGACCGAGGGGATGATGAGACCGATGCGGGCGCGCGGCTCAGTCAAGGCCGACGCGAGATGTTCCTTCTCGGTAATCGCATCCATGTCGGGGACCTCCTGATTGTTCTCTCCTTTTCGGCAAACATAGCAGAGAGTGAGCGCTGTCGCCCATGGTCAAACCGTGTGCGGCCATGACGTGTTGTTTAACCTCGCCGTTTATGCAAGATAACATCTCGCTCAGGGAGGGGGAGCAACATGCGCACAGCATCGGCATTCAAGATTGTCGCATTGGCCGCGGCATTCGCGGTTCTGGCCGGCGTTCCTGGAGCTTCCGCCAAGATCAAACACAGATATACGCGACGGCCGCCGGACGCCTGCATCTTCCACCGCCATGTCCTCGCCGCCGGTACGCTGTGCTCTTACGATTGCAATCCCAACGGTCTCGGCTGCTCGCAGCAAATATGCTCGGGCGGTCACTGGTCCCCAGCGCTGCCTTGCCTGCGGCCGTTCTGCACCCAGCGCTGCGGTTAAGCCGGGTGCGGACACGCTGATCTGTGGCGGCTGGGTTGCCGCGCGCACCTCGAAGGGTTAACTCGTGGCTCGTGGAGCGGATTTGACATTCGCGACCCATCTGGCCGCGAACCCTAGACGCACGCGGCGCGAAGCCATGGATGTACCGGCGAAAAAATCGAAGCTGATCAAGGGCGCAAAGAACGACTGGGAAGTGGTCATCGGCATGGAAGTGCATGCCCAGGTGACCACGCAGGCCAAATTGTTCTCCGGCGCTTCGACCGCGTTCGGCGGTGGACCGAATGACCACGTTTCGCTCGTCGACGCCGCCATGCCCGGCATGCTGCCGGTTATCAACGAGGAATGCGTGCGCCAAGCGGTGCGCACCGGGCTCGGGCTCAAGGCCAAGATCAATCTCAAGTCGGTGTTCGATCGGAAGAACTATTTCTATCCGGACCTGCCGCAGGGCTACCAGATCAGCCAATACAAGTCGCCGATCGTCGGCGAGGGCGAAGTATTGCTCGACATGCCCGACGGTGAAGTGGTGCGTGTCGGCATCGAGCGGCTGCATCTCGAACAGGATGCCGGAAAATTGCTGCACGAGCAGCATCCGGCGGCCTCGCTTGTCGATCTCAATCGCTCGGGCGTGGCACTGATGGAGATCGTCACCAAGCCGGACCTGCGCTCGGCCGAGGAGGCGAAGGCCTTTCTCGCCAAGCTGCGCACCATCCTGCGTTACCTCGGCACCTGCGACGGCGACATGGAGAAGGGCCATCTGCGCGCCGACGTGAACGTTTCGGTGCGGCGGCCGGGCGCGGACTTCGGGACGCGCTGCGAGATCAAGAACCTCAATTCGATTCGCTTCATCGGCCAGGCGATAGAGCACGAGGCTTGGCGCCAGATCGGCGTCATCGAGGAGGGCGGCACGATCGAGCAGGAGACCCGCCTGTTCGATCCCGACAAGGGCGAGACGCGCTCGATGCGCTCCAAGGAAGAAGCGCACGATTACCGCTATTTCCCCGATCCGGATTTGCTGCCGGTCGAATTGTCGCCGTCGCTGGTCACCGAACTGCGCGAAACGCTGCCGGAACTGCCCGACCAGAAGAAGGCGCGCTTTATGCGCGATCTCGGGCTGACCGATTATGACGCCAGCGTGCTCGTGGCCGAACGCGACACTGCGGCGTATTTCGAAACAATCGTCGCGGACGGCGGCAACAAGCGCGATCCGAAGCTCGCGGCCAATTGGGTGATCAACGAGCTTGCCGGCCGGCTTAATCGCGAGGGCAAGGATATCAACGCCGCCCCGGTATCGGCGATGCAGCTTGGCTGCATCCTCGATCTGATGGCGCAGGGCACGATCTCCGGCAAAATCGCCAAGGACGTTTTCGATATCGTGTGGAACGAAGGCGGTGATCCGCGCGCGATCGTCGAAAGCCGCGGCTTGCGGCAGATGACCGACGCGTCGGCCATTGAAACCCTCGTTGACGACATCGTTGCTAAGAATCCCGACAAGATCGCCGACGTGAAGAAGAATCCGAAAGCGGTCGGCTGGTTCGTCGGCCAGGTCATGAAGGCGTCCGGCGGCAAAGCGAACCCGCAAGCGGTCAACGATCTCCTGAAGAAGAAGATCGGCGTTTGAGCATCCG
>JASHRW010000214.1 GCA_030037065.1 Xanthobacteraceae bacterium | reverse complement strand
TTGTCCTCCGGCAGGTTTTGCGCGTTGAAGAATTTCGGATGCGTGATCTTGCCGTAGCGGCCGCGCTGCAGACCGGTGCGATGCTTGCTCACGAGAAGGCCGGAATAGGGGTCTATTCTGGTCATCCAGTCGATCGCCCATTCGAACGCCCGGCGCTGCGGCTTCCCCCAGGAGACCTGCATGAAATTCAGCGGCTTGCCGGTTTCCGAAGAAATGGCCGGGCTCGCCTCGTAATCGTACCACCCGCTGTCGTGAAACATGGTGGCGCGGACTACCGGCTCGTAGGGCCGCACTCGGGCGAAGTCGGCGTTGCCCCAATGTGCCGCGCATTGGCCAGACAGTTTGGCGTGATCGGTTTGGCAGATCAGAAGGACGGAACCGTCCGGCCGTTCGCGCACGATCATGTGTCTTGGTCCGATTCTTTTTTGCGGGTCAGTTCGACCCATACGTATCAGAAGCGTCGATGGGCCTGCAACGCGGCGACTGCACCGCGGCCGGATCCTATTTGCGATTCGCGTAATGCGCGTTATGCTGACACTGTAAGAACGATTCACCTAAGCCTTTGAAATCGCTGCCTCTGGATTTTAGCACCGATTTTGATTCCCCTCTAAGAACGATTCAAATCGGCGGCTTTTCCGCGAAGAACGATTCAGATCCAGCAAGTCACGGAAAGGACGGCGGTTTTCTGTTGCTGGTTTGAAGCTAGCTTCGCTTCCCTTAAGGGGCCAGTGGTCGGCCCTTCGTTCCGACGTTTCGCGGCTCTTTTCCGTACGCCACCCGCCGTTTCGCGGGCATAACCTCCTTTTTCCTCAAGGCGCTTGCCTGTTTCTCGGCCGAGCGCGCCGGTTGCGCAAGGTGATCGAGCGGCAGCGGTGCGCCGGCTTTGTGCGTCTGAATCGCGATACTGCTCCGCACCTCGCGCACGATCGGCAAAGCGAGCAATTTGCCGACCAGGAACCGCTGGTAATGATCGAGGTCCGGAACGACTACTTCAACAAGATAGTCCGTTTCGCCCGAAACCAAGTGGCACGCGACCACTTCGGCCATTGCGACCACGGCGTCCAGAAAGGCTTCGGCCTCGACGTTCGCATGGGCGCCGATCCTGACCCCAACGAAAACGGTGAGGCCGAGCCCGAGCCGGTTGCGCTGAAGGATCGCACGGTAACCCGCGATGTAGCCGTCACGCTCCAGCCGCTTGACCCGGCGCAGGCACGGCGAGGGCGAGAGGCCGACCCGATCGGCCAGTGCCAAGTTTGTGAGGCGGCCGTCCGTTTGGAGCGCCGCGACGATCCGACAGTCGATCGCGTCTAGCTCGAAAATTGGCATGAGTGCTCCATTTAGCGACTCTTTAAAGCAGGATCTTGCGAAAATATCATGATGATTAGCGCATTTCGCAAGGACTCGCCCTGCCAGTTGCGGCCATTCTAGGCATCCCAAACCTAGGAGACCGCCCATGCCTGACCTTCATCCTGCTATTCCCGGCCTCACCGGCGCCGTGCAGCGCTACTTCGACCTCATGTACGATTCCGATATCGCGCATTTCGACCGGGTGTTCCGGTCAAGCGCCCAACTGCATGGATTCCGCGATGGGCAAATGACAATGTTGCCGGCAGCGACGTTCAAGGAGATCATCGTCGGCCGCCCTTCGCCTAAATCGCAGCATGCGCCGCGCGAGGAGGAAATCCTACTGATGGACTTCGCCTCGGCAAACCAAGCGCTGGTGAAGGTACGTGTGCGCATCAATACGACCGTCTTCGTCGATTATCTCACCTATCACCGGATCGACGGCGATTGGCTGATCACCTCGAAGGCCTTTTACGTCGAGCGCCACGTTTCCTAGGTCGCCGCGCGCCTCTGCCGGCGACACGGAGTCGGACCGCCGCTCGCGTCACCTGCCGCCGCGGGATTTGCGCCGGTGTGGCGTAAGACGGATCTCGCCGCGCCCGAGGTTTAGGCCTGCGCTCCGCCGCCGTCGCTGCGATGACGTTCGCGAAAGGCGCGGACCTTTACCCGATTTCCGCAGCGGTCTGACGAGCACCATCGGCGATTGGCCGGTTTCGTTCGATCGAAAAAAATCCACTGGCATTCAGGTGACTCGCACATTTTCAGCCGGTCGAGCTGCGCCGTCTCGACGAGATGATTGAGTTCGGCCAGGACCTGACCGAGCCGATTTTCGCCCTTCGGGCTGAGCGCAAGGCCATGCTGCGCCGTGGTCAGCAGCAATGGAAAAGCGGCTGCCGCGGTTTTCAAGCCTTCGCCGATGTCGCGGTTTTTGCTGCGTTTAGCGGGCGCAGCCTCGATGAAGGCGCGCAATGCCTGCCGCAGGGCTAACGTCCTGCGATATTCTTCTTCGCTAAGCAAACGACGCGGCATCAACAGATCATGCGCCCGCATCCAGGCTTGTGCCTCGGCGCGTGAGGCGAGCGCATCGGAGGGCGTGTGCTGGACACCCTGCTCGCGAAAGCGGCGCAGATCGAGCGAATTTACGAAATCGTAGAGCGCGGCAAGCTCCCTGGGAATCGAATATCTGTCGGAGAATCTCATTGTAACACCAGCATAGCCATTTTGCTGGTTGACAACAATAGACACTGTCTATTACATTTAACTAGTGTCATTAAGCGACAATGCCGTCGCCGACCTAGTGTCCCGATTCCGAAGTTCGCATTATTGGGCGGCAAGCTCGTTTGCGAACTTCGGAATCGAAGGACACTAGCAACTTATTGATCTGGTGTGGCTTTGGTTCAGAAGTCCGCATGACGAGTTCGCGGCAACAATGATGCGGACTTCTGAACCGCCACACTGCTGGAGGTCTGAGATGACAGTAACGTCGGTCGCCCAAGGCGGCGTAGCGCCTCAGCCCTTCAGGATTGCGGTCGAGGAGGCCACGCTGCTCGACCTTAAGCGGCGCCTCGATGCAACGCGCTGGCCCGACGAGGTTTCGGATTCCAGTTGGGCCTTTGGAACCGATCTCGGCTATCTGAAAAGCGTGATCAATTATTGGCGCCAAGATTACGACTGGCGCAAATACGAGAGAATGCTCAATGGATTCCGCCAGTTCACGGTGCCACTCAACGATGTTGACGTTCATTTCATATATGAACAGGGCGAGGGAAACGCGCCACTACCGTTGCTGCTGACGCACGGGTGGCCCGGATCGATTGTTGAATTCCACGATCTCATTCCGCTGCTGACGCATCCTTCCGCCCACGGCGGTGAGGCGCAAGACGCGTTCACGATCGTGGCGCCGTCGATTCCCGGCTACGGCTTCTCGTTTCACCCCGACCAGCGGCGTTTCGGCTTGCGCGAAATCGCCGACACGTTCCAGCATCTGATGACCCGCGTGCTGGGTCACCAAAGGTTCGTTGCGCACGGCCATGATTGGGGTGCGTTCGTTGCCACGCGACTTGGATATGCCTATCCGCAAAACCTCGCGGGTATCCACATTACACTGCTGGCGATTCCGCGCTTGCGTGCGGCGGGACACAATCCCAGCGCGGAAGAGAAGCGCTTTTATGAGCAGCTTGATCACTGGCTCAAAGAGGAAACCGGATATTCGTGGATTATGGGGACAAAGCCGCAGACGCTCGCCTACGCGCTTACTGACTCACCGGTCGGCCTTGCCGCCTGGATTTTGGAGAAATTCCGCACCTGGAGCGACTGCAAGGGCGACCTCGACGCCCACTTTTCGCGCGACATCCTCCTCACCAACATCATGCTTTACTGGATAACCGGCGCCATCGGATCGAGCTTCTGGCCCTATTACGCACGTTTTCACGAACCATGGATCGTCCCTTCGGGTGAGAAGGTCATGGTTCCGACCGGATATGCCGAGTTTCCACGAGAAATTCTTACTCCACCGAGAAGTCTCGCGGAGTTGACGTATGGCAATATCACGCGATGGACACCGATGCCGTCGGGCGGCCACTTCGCGGCACTCGAGGCTCCGCAGCAACTCGCAGCAGAAATTGGAGCGTTCTTCCGCCCGATGCGTGCGCAATTCGCATGAGCGCGCTCGCGTGGACGTATGCTTCACGGCCTTTCGTGCGAGCAGTGTCTTGGACAAGGCTACTGGCGCGCTGCATCTCCTGTTATTTGCAGATACTGAAGGAGCACGATGAACTGCGGCGACTCAGCAGGCGTTCGTTGCAAGACATAGGCTTAAGACCTCAGGATGTGGAAACTATCATGCGGCGGCCGACATGGCCGCGATGCTGGCAGTGGGTCCATTCGTGTCGGCGAGACCAATGTCACGCGACTAATGTTTGCAAAGCCCAATGCAGACCTCAGCTCCCGCGTCCAATGGGTTGAGCCGAGGTGGCGCAAGCAAGACGCCCAAACTTGGTTTTCTTCTGCGCATGCCCTGACTAAATCCGGCGTGACGTCCGCGCCAGCCGAGCTGCCTCGTTCGCCAACGGCGTCACGAAGGACGAAGCTGCGGTCGGCGCCGCAATCACTCTGCCTTGATCGAACGGACACACCGAAGGTCAAATCACGCGCCTCAAGCTCGTACGGCGCCAAATGTCTGCGTCCGCGGAGCCGTAGTTCAAACGGCTTTGCAACTTGTAACTGTCCGCTATCGCCAGCCGGCCTGCACGATCAACGGGTAGGTCTTCTCCTGAAACTCGCGCATGCCTTCGATATAGCGCGCCCAGGACAGAATGACGCCGTCGAAACCGGCTTTCTTCAACCGGCCCAAACCGTCGACCACCTGCTCTTTCGTGCCGACGATCTGATAGCCGGCCCAGCCGCCGATGAAATGCGCTTTTAGCGCCTTGAGCGCGTCCGGCGGAAAGGTCTCGGCGTTGATGCCGAGCTGGCGCACCAGGTTGTCGGCCGCCTCCCAGTCGCCGTGCTCGTGGACATAGTAGTTGAAGAAATCCCACGCCTCCTTCTCGGTCTCGCCCTGCACGATATAGGCGTTGGTCCAGACCGGAAGTTCAATGCCGCGCGCCTGCCTCGCCGCGTTCTTGTAGGCCGCGCATTGCGCCGCCATGGCATCGGGCTCGTGCGACACCAGCGCGGTGAACGACACGTCGCAGTATTTGGACACGAACTCGCGCCCCTTGGCCGAGCCGCCGGCATTCATCACCACTGGATAGGGCTTCTGGATCGGCTTCGGTTGCTGATAGCCGCCGTTGATACGGTAGAACTTGCCTTCGAAGTCGAATTCCTCTTCGCGGGTCCACAACAGCTTGATGATCTCCAGCCACTCCAGCGCCCGCTCATAGCGCCGGTCGTGCTCCATTTGCGGCTCGCCGAACATTTCCATCTCCGGCTGGAACCAGCCGGTGACGATGTTGAGGCTGAAACGGCCGTTGGTGATGTGGTCGATGGTGGTGGCCTGCTTGGCGGCCATGATCGGATGCACGGTCGGCACGTGCGAAGTGGCAAACACGCCGGCCTTCTTGGTCATGGCGCCGATACCGGCCGCCCAGGTGTAAGACTCGAAGCCGGCACCATTGAAATTTGTGGTGCCACCAAATCCTTTCCAGCGGCCGACCGGGACCAGCGCCTCGAAGTCCATTGCCTCCGCCATTTCGGCGAGCGCCGAGGTGCTTGGCCAGTCCGCCTTGAGGGTGCCCTCGATGTCGGAAATGGCGCAGCCGTGACTGAGATTGCTGGAAAACGTGCCGAGCTTGAGCTTACGTTCGTTGAACAACGGATTAAGCGCCTCGCGCAGCTGATCGGGCCGTTTGCGGTCCAGCATTTCACTCTCCGATATTGCTCGGCGGTCGGCCGAGGAGGGCGAATTATACCCGGGATCGGATCATGGCGCCCGTGCTAGATTCGCAAGCCACAATTCAAAAACGGCCGTTTTCTCCGCGTGTTAGCGGAAAAATGCGAATCATGGCAGCGTAGTCACAATTTCCGCATCTGCGAATCAAACAAAGAGCAAAAAAAGACTCTCGTCGGATCAGAGGGATGGCTTCGACCAAACGAATCTTTTGAATTGCACTGCGCGGCGAACTAAAGAACACATCTCGCTCGTCGTGCGGAGGGGCGGCCCTTGCGGCCGGCCGCCGCCGTTTCGGCCATAGGCGGCCACAAGGGGTGCCCCTACGCACCTTTGGCGCGCGGGGGCGGGGCGGCAGCAATGCCGAGATCGCTGCAATGCTGCAAACCACTCGCGCGGGCGGCTTGCGCGGGCCCGCCAAGATTGCTTCCCTGCCGTCCGCCGATGGGCGCTTTTACAAAACGCAACGGAGCAAGATTTGTCCGATCGAACTTTTCACGGCCGCCGCGAAGACCTCCGCCTCGTCACCGGCCACGGCCGCTACACCGCCGACGTCAATGTCAGCGGGCAAGCGGCAGGATATTTCCTGCGCAGCGATCGTGCGCACGCCAGGATCGTCAAGATCGACGCGGACAAGGCTCGCGCCGTACCCGGCGTGTTCGGCATTTTGACCGGCGCCGATGTGGCCGCCGCCGGCTGGAAAGGCCTGCCGGCGATGGCCTTTTTCAAAGGCGTCGGCGGCTCTTCGCTCCGCGTACCGCCGCGCTATGCGCTGGCGCACGAGCGCGTGCGCTTTGTCGGCGAGCCGGTGGCGTTGATCGTCGCCGAGTCGGAGTACACCGCGCAGGACGCCGCCGAACTCATCGCGGTCGAATACCAAGATCTGCCGGTGCTGGTGGAGGCTGCCAAGGCCAATGCAGCGGCCGCAGTGCGGATCCACGACGACGTGCCCGACAACCTCGCCTTCGAATACGAATACGGCAATCGCGAAGCCGCCGAGCAGGCGATGGCCGGCGCGGCGCATGTCGTCAAGGTGCAGGTGCGTGCGCAACGCATTGCCGGCAACCCGATGGAGCCGAAGTCCGCCGTCGCGTTTTACGACGCGGCGAGCGACTCGTTCGAACTGAGCGCGCCGACGCAAGGGACGAGCGACCTGAAAAACGCGCTGGCGGGGATCACCGGCCTGCCCGCCGAGCGTTTCCGCATTCATTCCGCCGATGTCGGCGGCGGCTTCGGCATCAGAAACGAAATCTATCCTGAATTTGTCGCCGTCCTGCTGGCGGCGAAAAAGACCGGACGCGCCGTCAAATGGACAGGGACTCGGGGGGAGACTCTGTCCGGCGATCACCATGGTCGCGCGGCCGACCTTTCCGGCGCACTCGGTCTCGACCGCGACGGCCGCTTCGTCGCCTTGCGGGTCGAATGGCTGGTCAATCTCGGCGCCTTCGCCAGCAATGCCGGGCCGCTGATCAACACGGTGGCAGCGCCGACCTCGTCCGCCATCAGTCTCTATAATTTGACCGCGATCCACGGCCGGCATCGGCTCGTCTTCACCAACACGACCCCGACCACGGCCTATCGCGGCGCCGGACGGCCGAACGTCGCCTACTTGTGGGAACGCCTGGTCGAAGAAGCCGCTGCGGTAACGGGCATCGACGCCATCGAGCTGCGCCGCCGCAACCTGCTGCGCAAAAATATGTTCCCGCTGAAGACGCCGACCAATTCGAACTACGACAGCGGCGACCCCGCGCGTCTGCTCAAGACCGCCTTGCAGGCGGCAGATTGGAGGGGTTTTGCCAAACGGCAACGAGAAGCCAAGCGGCGCGGCAAGCGGCGCGGTATCGGCCTTGCATTGTTTCTCGAACCCTCAGGCGGTCTCGGCAAGGAGCAGGTCGAAATCCGCGTCGAATCGGGCGGGCGGCTGGCGATGTATTCGAATGCCGGTCCGTCCGGACAAGGCCACGAAACCGTCTTCCCCATGATCGTGGCCGACGTTCTCGGCATTCCGGACGACAAGATCGAGTTGCGCTACAACAACGCCGCCGCGCCAAAGCTCCTGGGCACCGGTTCGTTCGGTTCGCGGTCGTTGATCAGCCACGGGGCCGCGCTGCAGAGAGCGGCCAAGGAGATCGTCGAAAAGGGCAAGAGGCTCGCGGCCGCCGAGCTCGAAGTCGCGGCGGCGGACGTCGTATTCGACAACGGCGAGTACAGGGTCGCCGGCACCGATCTGAAAATCCCCATCCAGACGCTGCTCGAGCGCAAATGGAGCGAGCCCGCCCATCCGCTCGACACCAATACGACCATCGATCTCGCCAGCGCTTTTCCCTCGGGCGCGCACGTCGCCGAGGTGGAGATCGACGCCGACACCGGCGCGCTTGCGGTGGTGAACTACATCGCCGCCGACGATTGCGGCAACATCTTCAATCACACCCTGGTCGAGGGTCAGTTGCACGGCGGACTGATGCAGGGGCTCGGCCAAGCGATCGGCGAGCGCATCGCTTACGACCCCGACAGCGGGCAGCTCCTATCCGGCACATTCATGGATTACTTCATGCCGCGCGCCGCCAATCAGCCGCCGATCACGTTGATCGATTGCCCGGTGCCGTCGCCGGCCAACACGCTCGGCGCCAAGGGCGCGGGCGAGGCCGGCGCCACCGGCTCGGTCCCGGCACTCGCCAATGCGGTGATGAATGCGCTCAAGCCCTTGGGCGTGCGCAAGCTCGATATGCCCTACACGCCGGACCGCATCTGGCGGGCGATCCGCGCTGCCGCAGAATGAGATTCCGACGAGTCGCGGATGACCGAGCCTTGCGCTGCTGGTTCCAGCTCATGCGCATGGCGCAATACTGCAATGATGTCGGCATCCAATGACTTCATCGTCGGCCATCCATACGTCTCGTGGCAATTGCGCCGGGTCGAAACGCCACCAATCAGAGGGAGGGCTGATATCGCGCCGAATTCTCTGTGCGGGGTAGCGCTTGGATCGTTTCACCGGAATGGCTGTTTTCGCGAAAGTTGTCGACACCGCCAGCTTTGCCGAGGCGGCGCGCCACTTCGGCATGTCGCCCGCCATGGTCTCAAAGCACGTGCGCACGCTCGAGGAGCGACTCGGCGTGCGGCTGCTCAACCGCACGACGCGCCGCGTCAGCGCGACCGAGGTCGGACAGATTTATTCGAGCGCTGCCTGCGCATCATGTCCGAATTGGAGGACGCCGAGCGCGCCGCCGGCGACCTGCAGAGCGCGCCGCGCGGGCTGCTGCGCGTGACCGCGCCAGTCTCGTTCAGCTACCGCTACCTTGCTCCGGCGATAGCCGACTATCTCAAGATGTATCCCGACGTCTCGATCGATCTGAACCTCGACGATCATTACGTCGATCTGGTCGAGGAACGCTTCGACGTGGCTATTCGCGTCGGCGACCTCGCCGATTCGAGCTTGATGTCGCGGAAGCTATGCGCGATCGCGACGACCGTCTGCGCGTCGCCGGACTATCTTGAAAGGAACGGAGCGCCGCAAACTCCCGGCGATCTCACCAAGCACAATTGCCTGGTCTACACGTACGCCAACCAGCAAAGCGTTTGGCGCTTCGTCGATCGGCATGACAGGGAACATGCCGTGAGGGTGAACGGACGCTTCCTTGCCAACAACGGCGATGTGCTTCGAGCGCTCGCGGTCAAGGACGCCGGCGTGGTGCTTGCGCCCGACTTCATCGTCGATGAAGACTTGCAGGCTGGCCTTCTGAATTCGTGACGGGAGAAACGCCGGTGCACGCGGTCTATCCGCACAGCAAATATCTCTCGGCAAAGACCAGAACCTTCATCGACTTTCTCGCTGCGCGCGGCGCTCATTCACCCAGATCAAGGGGGATGGCCTCGACGGGAAGAGGAATGCGCGCGCTACGCCACTGCAGCATCCTGACGCCGCCGACGCGCGCGTGTCATTATTCACTGAGAGGCAATAGGCTGTTTCCCGTCAACTCGGTAGTCGGACACCATCATCGTCCACATCTCACGGCCGGCGGGCCCCGCAAGCAATCGCGGTCCGCCCGGGGCGCCCAAATCGGGGCCCAGTCGCCAAATGGAGATGTGATATGAGGTCTTTCAGACAATACGCCGTCGCTGCCGCGTTGGCATTGGCCACTGCTGCCGCTGGCTCTGCGCCAGCTCTTGCAGGGGGCGTCGGTGCTCCTGGGAGCGTACACAACGTCACCTACCGGCACCACGCTCGGCCGCGTACACGTGCCTATTACGATTGCACGGCACCACGCAATCCAGCGTTCGTTCCGGATCCGCAAAACTCTGGCTACGAAGACTCTACGCCAGCGGTTGGCGGATGGTGGTAAAGCACACGAGGCATGGCGGCGGCGCACTACGCGCCCCGCCCTTTTCGCATCGGCACTCAAAGTCGCGAAGGGGTTATGCAGCTTGGTCCGTGCTGAAATTTTTTTATTTTGCCATCATGCCGGCAAGTCGGCGTAAGATGTTCAATTGGCGAAAAACCCGAAAGCTCAGCGAGATTATTGGTGGGCGCACAAGGACTCGAACCTTGGACCCGCTGATTAAGAGTCAGCTGCTCTACCAACTGAGCTATGCGCCCGGGCCGAGGCGAGGATATAGCGGCGATGGCTTGCACGGGCAAGGTGTCGGCGCGGCCCATGAAGCGGCCCATGGCCGCGCGGCGGCGGCCCGCCCGATTACGCGGCAACGGTGCCGGGGATCGACCGCAAGTTCGCCGGGGCGGCGGCAACGTTCGTCACCGCTGAGGGATTCGATCGCCTGTGCTTGCGTTGTGGCGGCCGCAGTGCCGCCATCATGATCAAGTCGACCCACTTGCCGCCGATAAAGGCGGCCTTGCGCATGCGGCCCTCTCTGCGGAAGCCGGCCGCCTGATAGGCGACGATGGCGCGCAGATTGTGCTTAAAGACGGTGAGCTGCACCCGGTTGAGGTTGAGGTGGTTCCAGCAAAAACCCACGGCGAGCCGCAACGCTTCGGTGCCGTAGCCCTGCCCGCGATTCTTTTCCTCGCCGATCCGAATTCCCATCTCGGCCGAGCGATGCACGCTGTTCATGGCGGCGATTTGAACAAAGCCGATGATGCCAGGCTCGGTGAGTTTCCGGATCGCGAACACGACCTTGCTTTGATCCTTGCCGAGCCCTTGCCACCATTGCTGATGCGCCATCATGTCGAGCGGACGATAGGCGAAATCGAGCCGGGCCGCGGCGACATCGTTCATCCAGCAGAAGACCG
>JASHRW010000213.1 GCA_030037065.1 Xanthobacteraceae bacterium | reverse complement strand
ATCGCGCTCCCGTAGTGACCCACATGATTTGGTACAAGGTCGGCGCCGCCGACGAGACGCCCGGCAAATCGGGCCTCGCGCACTACCTCGAACACCTGATGTTCAAGGGCACCACGAAGAATCCGGGCAACACCTTCACGCAGGCTGTTTCCGCGATCGGCGGCGAGCAAAACGCCTTCACTTCCAGCGACTATACCGGCTTCTACGAGCGTGTGCCGCGCGATCATCTCAAGGAGATGATGTCGTTCGAAGCCGACCGCATGACCGGCCTCGTGCTCAGCGACGCGGTGGCGCGACCCGAACTGCAGGTCGTGCTCGAAGAGCTGAACATGCGTGTTGCCAACAATCCGGGCGCGCAACTCGACGAACAGATGGACGCCGCCCTTTACCTCAACCATCCCTACCACCGCCCGGTGATCGGCTGGCGCCATGAAGTGGAAAAACTCAATTACCAGGACGCGTTGGCGTTCTATCGACGCTTCTACACGCCGAACAACGCTATCGTCGTTGTTGCCGGTGACGTAACGCCAGACGAGGTCAAGGCCGACGCCGAAGCGACCTACGGCAAGGTCGCGCCTCGTGCCGAGGTTGGTCCGCGTGTGCGGCCCATGGAGCCCATTCAGGAGGCGCCGCGCACAGTCACGCTCGCTGATCCGCGGGTCGAGCAGCCCTACGTCAATCGCTACTATTTGGCCCCCTCGGCGACCACCGCCAAACCGGGTGAAAGCGAGGCGCTTGAAATTCTTGCCAGCATTCTGGGCAACGATTCGAACAGCCGGCTGTACAAAACACTCGTTGTCGACAAAGGCACTGCGCTCAATGCCGGTGCCTTCTATTCCGACACCGCGCTCGATTACGGCAAGTTCGGCGTCTATGCGGCGCCGAAGCCTGGTGTGTCGCTGCACACCGCAGAGGCGGGGATCGATGCGGTGCTTGAAGACGTGATCCAGCACGGCGTCACCGCCGACGAACTCGATCGTGCCAAGACCGGGCTTATTGCCGATGCGGTTTATGCCCAGGACAACCAGGCGACGTTGGCGCGCTGGTACGGCGCCGGCCTCGCGACCGGCGAGACGGTCGCTCAAATCCGCGCCTGGCCGGATGACGTGCGCGCCGTAACCGCCGACCAGGTTCAACAAGCTGCGCGCCATTGGCTTGATATCCGCCGTTCCGTGACCGGGTATTTGGTGAAAAGTCTGAAGCCCGAGGAGAATCGCTCGTGAACTTCTTCACTTCTGTTTTGTTCGGCCCGCTCTTTTGCTCGGCTTGGAGACGGCGCGCTGCGGCCGCAATCATGCTGCCGTTGCTGGCGCTGGTCTTCTCTGTCGACCCGGCTGCGGCGACCACGATCGAGCGGGTGGTGAGCCCCGGCGGCATCGAGGCGTGGCTGGTACACGAGACGACGGTGCCGTTGATCACCGTCAATTTTGCCTTCACCGGCGGCGCCGCGCAGGATCCTGCCGGCAAGGCCGGCACTGCCAATCTGATGGCCTCACTGCTCAACGAAGGCGCCGGTCCTTACGATGCCAACGCGTTTCAGGACCGGCTAGACCGCAAGGCCGTGCAATTGGACTTCAGCTCCGGTCGCGACCACATCCGCGGTACGCTGCGCACGCTTTCGGAGAACCGCGACGAGGCTTTCGACGATCTGCGTTTGGCGCTGACGCAACCGCGCTTCGACCCTGCCGATGTCGAGCTTAACCGCGCGCAAATTCTCTCGGGGCTGCGGCGGCAGTTGAAGAGTCCGACCAATCTTGCGGCTTTGCGCTGGTGGGAGACCGCCTTCGCCGGTCAGGCTTACGGCCGCCCCGTCGGCGGCACGCTTGAATCGGTGCCGCACATCACTATCGACGATTTGCAGGCTTACCAGCACCGGGTGCTGGCGCGTGACAATCTCACGGTCGCCATCGTCGGCGATATCGATGCCGACGCCGCCAAGACTATGCTCGACCGTGTATTCGGCGCACTACCGGCAAAAGCGCAATTGACGCCGGTCGCGGCCGCAATGCCTCAGGGTCTGGGGCAGCGCATCGATGTCGAGCTGGACGTGCCGCAAACCGTGATTGATTTCGGCGGGCCGGGCATCGCGCGCAACGATCCCGACTTTTTCGCCGCCTACATCGACAACGATATTCTCGGCGGCGGTTCGTTCACCTCGCGGCTTTATCGCGAAGTGCGCCAGAAGCGCGGCCTAGTGTATTCGATCTATGACAGCCTGCTCTGGTACGACCATACTGCGGTGTTTTTCGGTTCGACGGCCACGCGCGCCGACCGCGCTGACGAAACCGTCGGGTTGATCAAGCAGGAGATCCAACGGCTTGCCGATAACGGCCCCACCGCCGACGAACTGGCCAAGGCCAAGGCCTATCTGGAAAGCTCGTTCGTGCTCGGTCTCGATACCTCGTCGAAAATCGCCTCGCTGCTTGTGCAGTTGCAGCTCGACCATCTCGGCATCGATTATATCGATAAGCGGAAGGGGATGATCGAAGGCGTGACGCTCGCCGACGCCCGCCGGGTCGCCAAGCGCGTGCTCGGCAGCGGTCTGTTGTTTACCGTGGTCGGCAGGCCGACGGGGCTTGCCTCGGCCGCGGGTGAATCGGGCGGGGCGGGCGCTCCCGCTGCGCTTCCGCTGCCGGTTAGCGGTGGGGGCGGGGCTTCCGGCGAGCTGCGCTGACGTTTTCGTCATCGGTGGCGCCAACGATGATCCGATAATAGTTCCTGTTTGCGCTGTATATTGACGCCCCGGATGCTCTGCCTGCGCAGAGCACGACAAGGCGTCGGCCATGATTCGCGTCACCGCCAAGATCAGCATCGACGAGCGCGAGATCGCCGAAAACTTCGTGCGCGCGTCCGGTCCGGGCGGACAGAACGTCAACAAGCTCTCGACCGCGGTGCAACTGCGCTTCGACGTCCGGCACTCGCGCTCGCTGCCGGACGACGTGGCGGCGCGTCTCGAACGGCTCGCCGGATCGCGGCTGACCCGCGAAGGGACGCTCGTCATCACCGCGCAGCGCCACCGCACGCAGGCGCGCAACCGGCAGGATGCGCTCGACCGCCTGATCGAGCTTATTCGCCGCGCCGCGATCCCTCCGGTCAAGCGCCGGCCGACCAGGCCGACCGCCGCCGCGCGCGAGCGCCGCATCGAAGGCAAGAAGCATCGCGGCATGGTGAAGGGTCTGCGCCGAACGAAGCCGCTATTCGATTGAAGCCGGCGGCCGATTTCACCGAGGCGCGAACCCGGCTACCCTTCGCACACACCCGAGTCGCTCATGCCCATCCGTCAACTCTCCGAATCCGTCGTCAACCGCATCGCTGCCGGCGAGGTGGTCGAGCGGCCGGCCAGTGCGGTCAAGGAGTTGGTCGAGAATGCGCTCGACGCCGGAGCGCACCGCATCGACGTGCTCACCGACGGCGGCGGGCGGCGACTCATTCGCGTGACCGATGACGGCGCGGGCATGACCCGCGCCGATCTCGCGTTGGCGGTCGAGCGCCACGCCACGTCGAAACTTGCCGACGACGATCTCGTTTCGATCCGCACGCTCGGGTTCCGCGGCGAGGCGTTGCCATCGATCGGCGCGGTGGCGCGGCTTACCATGGTAACGCGGCATGCCAGCGAGCCGCACGGCTGGACGATCGAGGTCGACGCCGGAACGAAGTCGGACGTCAAGCCGGCGCCCCTCAACGCGGGCACGCGCGTCGAAGTCCGCGACCTGTTCTACGCGACTCCGGCGCGGCTGAAATTTTTAAAGCTCGACCGCACCGAAGCCGAGGTGGTGCGCGAGGCGGTGCGCCGGCTGGCCATGAGCCGGCCGGACGTCGCCTTCACGCTGGCCGGCGAGGAGCGCGCGCCGGTGACGCTTCCCGCAGCCCTGCCGGGCGCAGCCGGCCGGCTGGCGCGGCTTGGCGATGTGCTCGGCGCCGACTTTCGCGCCAATGCGGTTGCCATCGCCGCCGAGCGCGAGGGCATCGTCATCGACGGCTATGCGGCGCTGCCGACGCTGACGCGGGCCAACGCGCTCGGCCAATATCTGTTCGTCAATGGCCGGCCAGTGCGCGATAAGCTTTTGCTCGGCGCGGTGCGCGCGGCCTACGCCGACTACCTGCCGCGCGACCGCCATCCGCTGCTCGCACTGTTTGTCACGCTCCCGGCACGCGAGGTCGACGTCAATGTCCATCCAACCAAGGCCGAGGTGCGTTTCCGCAACGCCGGTCTCGTGCGATCGCTCATCGTGCACGCGCTGAAATCGGCACTCGCCCGCGACGGCACGCGTGCGGCCTCGACCGGCGGGACAGCCACGATCGCCGCATTCAGACCGGCGGCAGCCGGGACGTCGCGCGGCTGGGATTGGCGGCGCTCGCCGGCCCGGCCGGGCGGTCGCTTTGCTCAATTGCCGCAGCGCGGCTTCGCGGAGCCAGCGCAGGCGGCGTTCGATACCGGGATGCCGGCAGCCGATGTTCGCGAGGCCGCGCATGCGGCTGCGGAAACCGAAGGCGAGGTCTCGGCCGAGGCACTCGGTCATCCGCTCGGCGCGGCGCGCGCGCAGGTGCATGAAACTTACATCGTGGCGCAGACCCGCGACGGTCTCGTCATCGTCGACCAGCATGCCGCGCACGAGCGCATCGTCTATGAGAAAATCAAGGCAGCGCTCGAAAAGAGCGGCGTGGCGCGGCAGATCCTGCTCATTCCCGAAATCGTCGAATTGGACGAGGCTGACGTCGAGCGCCTAGTTGCACGGGCCGACGAACTGGCCCGGTACGGCCTCGCGCTCGAAGCCTTCGGCCTCGGCGCAGTGGCATTGCGCGAGACGCCGTCGCTGCTCGGCGAGATCGACGGCTCAGGTCTGGTTCGCGACCTTGCCGAGCACATGAGCGAGTGGGACGAAACCTTGCCGCTCGAACGCCGGCTAATGGCGGTGGCGTCCTCCATGGCCTGTCACGGATCGGTGCGCGCCGGGCGGCGCTTAAAGCCGGAAGAGATGAATGCGCTGCTGCGCGAAATGGAATCGACGCCGAATTCCGGCCAATGCAATCACGGCCGCCCGACCTACGTGGAGCTGAAGCTCGCCGATATCGAGCGGTTGTTCGGACGGCGCTAGGGCATGAGTGTCAAATGCGAGGGGAGGGCATGCAATTTCAGCGATTGATTGCGGTCGCGGTGGGCGCACTTTTTGCCTATTGCGGGCCGGGGCGAGCGCAGGATTGGCCGACCCGGCCGATTACGCTCGTGGTACCGTTCGCGCCCGGCGGCGGCATCGATGTCAGCGCACGCATCCAGGCGCAGAAGATCGGCGAACTGCTCGGCCAATCGATCGTCGTCGACAATATGGGAGGCGCCGCTGGCATGACCGGCGCCGCTCACGTCGCCAAGAGCGCGCCCGACGGTTACACGCTTCTGATGGGCAACAGTGGCACGCATGCCTTCAGTCAGGCGCTCTACAAAAAGCCGCTGTACAACTCGATCACGGACTTCACGCCGGTGGCTTTGGTCACCGAATCGCCGCGCATTCTCATCGTTCGCAAGGACCTGCCGGTCTCGAACCTTCGCGAATTCATCGTCTATGTGCAGGCGCACCAGGCCAACATGCAGTTCGGCTCTGCCGGCGTCGGCTCGGGTACGCATCTGCCGTGCGTGTTGCTCAACATGGCGATGGATGTCCACGTCACCCACGTGCCATATCGCGGCGAGGGACCAGCACAGCAGGATCTGATTGCCGGGCGCATCGATTACATGTGCTCGACCATTCAGACCGGTGCCAACCTTGCCAATCAGGGCGAGGTCAAGGCTATCGCAGTGATGTCGCCGCACCGGGTCGATATCGTGCCGAAAGTGCCGACCACGAGCGAAGGCGGCCTGCAGGGCGTCGAGGCAAGCGTCTGGGATGCATATTTCCTGCCGCCGGGCGCACCGCCAGCGATCGTGCACAAGCTCGACAAAGCCATCGGCGCCACGCTCGACGATCCGGCGGTGCACAAGCGCTTGACTGATCTCGGACTCGAAATCGTCCCCCCCGATCGGCGCACGCCCGAATACTTGGCCAAGTTCTTGCCCGAAGAGGTCGCGCGCTGGACCAAGGTGGTGAAAGCGGCCGGAATCAATCCGCTTTAACCTTGTGCGGCGAGGCGGAGGAAAATCAGCTCGGTCTCGTCGTAGCAGCGGCGTTCGACTTCGCCAAAGCCTTCAGGCGCGGTGAACTTAGCCTTTGCCGCCTCCTCGACGACAATGAGCGCATCAGGCGTCAACCAGCCACCGTCACTGGCGGAAGCAAGGGCCTGTTCGGCGAGGCCGCGGCCGTAAGGCGGATCGAGAAAGACAAGCGAAAAAGGTTCGAGCGGATGGATAGCGCCGAGCCGCGTCGCGTCGCGTCGGAAAATGCGGGTGACGCCGCCGAGCCCAAGCGCCGCGACGTTCTCGCGCAACAGCGCCCGCGCCTCGGCGGCTTCGTCGATAAACAGCGCGAACGCGGCGCCGCGCGACAGCGCCTCGATTCCGAGCGCGCCGGTGCCGGCGAACAGATCGAGCGCGCGCACCCCGCTCACCGGATCGTCATAGGCGTGCGCGAGGATATTGAACAAAGCTTCGCGCAGCCGGTCGGCGGTCGGCCGGATCGACTGCGACTTTGGCGCGGCGAGTGCGCGTCCACGCAAGTTGCCGCCAACGATGCGCATCAGCTCTTGCGCGGCCGCGACGGACGCGGGCCGGAGGCGCGATCAGGCGAGCGACGGCGAAGACGGGAGCCATGATTACGTATTGGCGCATTCCATTTTTGCAGCTCCTCGCGCAGCGGCTTCTCTCCAAAATGCTCAACCGTGACGCGCCGGCCTTTGCGGTCGGTAAGCATGCCGACGCTTACTTTTCCCGTCGGCCTCTCGCGCGATTCGCTGGTCTCCCGGCGAGAGCCACGGAATCCGCGGCGCAGCGGCTTTTGCATCTCGTCGCCAACCGGCGCGCGCCAGGAATGGTGCACCGCTTTGCGCTCATTGCCCACGGGCGGCTTGTCGCGCTCCCGCGCCGGCTTGTCGATGCGCGCCGAGGAAAAATCCGCGCCCGAGAGCGCGACCAGCCGCGCGCCGAGTTGCTCGCGCAAAACGCGCGTGCGCACCTCCTCGACGGCACCTTCCGCCAATTCGCCGAGCTGGAACGGTCCGAAAGACACGCGAATGAGCCGCGTCACGGTGAGCCCAAGCTGGCGAAGCACATTGCGCACTTCGCGATTCTTGCCCTCGCGGATCGCGAAGGTGAGCCACAAATTCGATCCCTGCACGCGGTCGAGATTGGCCTCGATCGGGCCGTAATGGATGCCGTCGACGGCGACCCCCGAGCGCAGTTCGTCGAGTTGTTGCTGCGCTACCGAGCCATGGGCGCGCACGCGGTAGCGACGCAGCCAGCCGGTCGCCGGCAGTTCGAGAGTGCGGGCAAGCGCGCCGTCGTTGGTCAGAAGCAGCAGGCCCTCGGTGTTGAAATCGAGCCGGCCGACGCTGATCAGCCGCGGCAGATCCTTCGGCAAGCGGGCGAAGATGGTGGGCCTTCCCTGCGGATCGACATGCGTCGTAATGAGCCCGCGCGGCTTGTGATAGAGAAAAAGCCGCGTGCGCTCGCGCACCGGCAGCGGCTCGCCGTCGACGGTGATGCGGTCGCGCCCGGTGACGTTGAGGGCCGGCGTCCGGATCAGCACGCCATTGACGGCGATGCGGCCGGCAGCGATCCAGTCCTCGGCCTCGCGGCGCGACGCGAGCCCCGCCCGCGCAATCACGCGCGCGATGCGCTCGCCGTCTTTATCCGCTGTGGTCTTTCCGTCCATATTCGACCTTCGAGACGGTCGATAGCAGAGTGAATGGCAACGGACCATGGCATGGTTCATGGATATGGCGCTGGAAGAGGCGCGCACGGCCGGGGAGGCCGGCGAGGTGCCGGTCGGCTGCGTCATCGTGCGTGACGGCGCGGTCATCGCGCGCGCCGGCAACCGCACGCTCACCGACTCCGATCCGACCGCTCATGCCGAGATGGTCGCCCTCCGCCAGGCCGCCGGTTTGCTCGGCTCCGAACGGCTCGGCGATTGCGATCTTTATGTCACGCTCGAACCCTGCGCGATGTGCGCCGGCGCGGTCGCCTTCGCCCGCGTCCGCCGGCTCTATTATGGCGCTGCCGATCCGAAAGGCGGCGCGGTCGACAACGGTGTCAAGTTTTTTGCTTCGCCGACCTGCCATCATCGGCCGGAGGTCTATGGCGGAATGGCCGAGGCGGAGGCTTCGGCGTTGCTGAAGGAGTTTTTTCGCGAACGGCGGTGACGTCAGCCGATCAGCGTGCCGAGCTTGTCCTTCACCTCGGCCTTCACCGCCTCGGCGGAACGCAGGATCGCGCTTGCCTGGTAAAAATCGAGGGCGTGAAAGATCGTCACGTTGGGCCGGATGACGAGGTCGGGCGCCGCATGGTTGAGCTTGGCGGTAACGATGGCGCTGCCCATGACGTTGATGGTGGTGTAGACGCATTCCCATCCACTCGGCACGTCGGAACGGTCGGCAGGCGGCAAGCCGAAGACATCGACGGCGACGGCAATGTCGGCGCGGCCGGCGAGGCGGTCGTACGGCAGCGGATTGGTGGCGCCGCCGTCGACCAGAACGCGGCCTTCGATGGCCACCGGGCGAAATAGGCCGGGAATGGCGATCGAGGCGGCGAGTGCCGGATGAAGCGGGCCGACCGTCAACGCGGCTTCCTGCCGCGCGTGCAGATCGGTTGCCATAACGGTGAGCGGAATCGAGAGCGTGGCGAAATCCTGCGGCACAGCTTCCGGCAAAAACTGGCTGCAGAATTTCTCGGCATCGAGCTGCGTTGCCAGTCCAAAGGCGCCGGAAAACAAATCGGCCAGCGTGCCGGCGCGCGCGGCAAGCAGCCGGCGCCTGGTCTCGGTGGGGTGATGCGCAATACTGAGGACATAGCGGCGCATGTCGCGGCCGCGCATCCCCGCCGCATAGGCTGTACCGATCAATGCGCCGATCGAGGTGCCGACGATGGCGGCCGGCTTAACGCCGAGCTCGTCGAGCGCCTCGATCACCGCGATGTGTGCAAGCCCGCGTGCACCGCCGGAGCCGAGCGCCAGTGCGAAGGTTTTCATCCGCCGGCCTTTAGCGCGAATTCCCACGCCTTTAAGGCAAGCGGCCGAACCATCTCGGCCTTGGCCGCCGCGTAGGCGCTGGTCGCGGTGCCGTCACGCACCCGTCCGACGATGCCCTGCAGAATCGCGGCGATGCGGAAGAAATTGTAGGCGAAATAGACCGGCAGGTGAGGGCGCGGATCAAGCCCGGTGCGTGCAACGTAGGCGTCCACATAGGCGTCGAGCGAGGGGATGCCGAGCGCGGCGAGATCCTCGTCGACCAGCGAGCCGGTGCCAGCGTCGGAGGGCGGCATGTGCCACTGCATCAAATGGTAGGAGAAATCGGCCAGCGGATCGCCGAGCGTGGACAATTCCCAATCGAGCACCGCGGCAATGTCCGGCGCGTCGGGAGAAAGGATGAGGTTGTCGAGCCGGTAGTCGCCATGCACCACGCGCGGTTGCTGCGCCGGCGGCAAATGCGCCGGCAGCCAGCCGATCAGGCGCTCCATCTCATCGATCGTTTCGGTCTGCGAGGCGCGATACTGTTTCGACCAGCGCTCGACCTGGCGGGCCACATAGTTTTCGCCGCGACCGTAATCGGCAAGCCCGATCGCCGCCGGGTCGAGCGAATGCAGCAGCGCCAAGGTCGCGTTCATGGCGTCATAAACCGCCGCGCGTTCGGCTGGATCGGAGCCGGGCATTTGCGGCTCCCAGAACACGCGCCCCTCGACATAAGCCATGAGGAAGAACGCCGTACCGGCAACGGCCTCGTCGGCGCAATAAAGGATCGGCTCGGCGACCGGAAAGCCTTGCGCATGGAGAGAACTGATTACCCGGTACTCGCGGTCGACCGCGTGCGCCGAGGGCAGAAGCTTGCCCGGCGGCTTGCGCCGCAGCACGTAACGGCGCAGTGGCGTTTCAACAAGATACGTCGGATTGGACTGGCCGCCCTTGAACTGGCTCACGAGGACGGGCGTGGCAAATCCGGCGACGTGCTCGTGCAGATACGATTGCAGCCGCCCGACATCGAACCGCAGCCGCTCCGTGACCTCACGTGTGCCGGAAAAGGCGCTCTGGCGGTCGATGTCGGTCATGGTCGGGATCGCTCTTCCCTGCGCTAACCGTATAACCGTATGCCTCTATGGCCGCCATGCCGGCACGATGTCGGTCTCAGCAAAATCGTCGCCTTTGAAAAGTAGCGGCGCTCCACGGCTCTTGGCGAGTGCATAAGCAAAGCAATCAGCGATGTTGAGTTTGGCACGGTGCCGGCCTTTCCCGTAAGCCAAGAAGCCATGAACAGCCGACTTTGCTTGATCGTGCGTCACATCGACAATTTCGATGCCGAGCGCCGTCAAAGTTGATTCGATAGCCGCCAAATCGGCGCGCGATCTGCGGCCGATCAGCACCATATGCGTTTCTAAGAAGGATACCGCCGACATAAGCGCGGCCGAGCTATCATCAAGTATGTCGGTGAAGATCGACTCTTCGTCCTCATGCCTGACGATCGCGACGATCGCAGACGTATCAACAACGATCACGTTGGAAGCCCGTTTTCGTCGTAGCCAATAATCTCATCGTCGGTGAGATGTTCGTTAATCTTGGGTAAGGAATCGAAATATGCGAGAAGGTCCGCGAGACGTTTGCGGTTCACGCGGCCTTTTCTTTTTTGCGGCGTTAGCCGTTGCAAACGCTCTTCTACGGCTTGGTCGATAGCCGCGGTCAAACTTTCGCCGGTACGTGCTGCGAGTTTGCGGATTTTTTTCTCGGTGTCGCGATTTTTGACGATAATGCCCATTTCTAAGCTTCGTATATATCAAGCTGACAGCGATATATACGACTGTAAGCTGGATTGCCAGTCGCAGTCGGCCCGCTATTTTTCTCGCGTCACCGCCCGCCAGCCGATGTCATGGCGGCAGAAGCCGTCGGGCCAGCGGATACGCGCGACAGCCTCGTAGGCGCGCGCCTGCGCCTCGCGCACTGTCCCACCGAGCGCGCAGACATTGAGCACGCGTCCGCCATTGGCGAGGATGCGGCTGCCTTCAGCCTTGGTGCCGGCGTGAAAGATTTCCACCGCGTCGATTGCAGCCGCTTCGTCGAGACCGTCGATCACCGAGCCTCTGGCGTAATTGCCCGGATAGCCCTTGGCGGCCATCACCACGGTGAGTGCGGTTTCGGGGTACCAGCGCAGATCGAAGGACTTCAGCATACCGTCGCGGCTCGCCAGCAGCGCCGGTACCAAATCCGACATCAAGCGCAGCATCAGCACCTGGCACTCGGGGTCGCCGAAGCGAACGTTGTATTCGATGAGCTTCGGCCCATCGGTGGTGATCATCAGCCCGGCGTAGAGCACGCCCTTGTAGGGCGCGCCCATCGTCTTCATCGCCCGTAGCGTGGGCTCGATAATCTCCGCCATGACGCGAGCGCTCGTGGCGGGATCGATATTGGGCGCCGGCGAATAGGCGCCCATGCCACCGGTATTCGGGCCAACGTCGCCATCGAAGGCGCGTTTGTGATCCTGTGCGGTCGAGAGCGGGATTGCCGTTTCACCGTCGCACAACGCGAAGAACGAGGCTTCCTCGCCTTGCAGAAACTCCTCGACGACGACTTCGGCGCCGGCTTCGCCCAAGCTCCCGCCGAACATCATGTCGATGGCAGTTTCGGCTTCGGCGATATCTTGCGCGACGACGACGCCCTTGCCGGCCGCGAGCCCGTCGGCCTTGATGACGATCGGCGCGCCGTGCTTGTGTACATAGGCCTTTGTCGGATCGGGTGAGCGAAAGCGTTTATAGGCCGCGGTCGGGATGGCGTTCGCCCGGCACAGATCCTTAGTGAAGCCCTTGGAGCCCTCGAGCCGCGCCGCGGCGCGGGTCGGGCCGAACGCCTTGATGCCGGCGGCTTCGAGATCGTCGACGATGCCGGCGCAAAGCGGCGCCTCCGGTCCGACCACGACCAGGTCGATCCGATTGGCGCGGCAGAACGCAATCAAAGCCGCATGGTCGGCGAGATCGAGCGCCACGCATTCGGCTTCGCGCGCCATGCCGGCGTTGCCGGGCGCACAGATGAGCCGATCGGTGAGCGGGCTTGCCGCCATCTTCCAGGCCAGCGCATGTTCGCGCCCGCCGGAGCCCAACAGCAGAATATTCACGGCCGGATGGTCATCGGAGGAATAGGCCTAAGCAGCGCCTCCGTAGCACGGCGCGCCTGCGCAAGGCCATGCCGGCCAAGGCTTAGGGCCTTGACCCAGACTTGCCTGGGGGGTCATTAGGTTAGCGGCCAGCTACAAAACCACGCCTTCGACGCAATGAACGAGCCGCGCCTCAATCTGCCCGAACTGACCGTCTCCGAATTGTCGGTGGCGCTCAAGCGCACGATCGAAGACGCCTACGACTATGTGCGCGTGCGCGGCGAAGTGTCGGGCTACCGAGGACCGCACTCCTCGGGCCACGTTTATTTTGCGCTGAAGGACGAGGGCGCCAAAATCGATGCCGTGATTTGGCGCGGCTCATTCGGCCGGATGCGAATCAAGCCGGAAGAGGGGCTTGAGGTTATCGTCACCGGTCGACTGACCACTTATCCGAGCCGGTCAAGCTACCAGATCGTCGTAGAGACGCTGGAGCCGGCCGGCCTCGGCGCGCTGATGGCGCTTCTTGAAGAGCGCAAGAAAAGGCTCGCCGCCGAGGGGCTGTTCGACGAGGCGCGTAAGCAACTGCTGCCGTTTCTGCCGGCTTTGATCGGCGTCGTAACGTCGCCGACCGGCGCTGTGATCCGCGATATTCTGCACCGGCTCGCCGACCGCTTCCCGCGTCCGGTCCTGGTCTGGCCGGTAAAGGTCCAGGGCGAGGGCTCGGCGGCCGAAGTGGCCGCAGCGATCGCCGGCTTTAATGCGCTGGCGGAGTTTGCCACGCCGCCGTTTCCGCCGCGGCCGGATCTCATCATTGTCGCCCGCGGCGGCGGCTCGCTGGAAGATTTATGGTCGTTTAACGAAGAGATCGTGGTGCGCGCCGCGGCCGAGAGTCTCATTCCGATCATCGCCGCAGTTGGCCATGAGACTGATTTCACGCTCATCGACTTTGTCGCTGATCGCCGCGCGCCGACGCCGAGCGCCGCCGCCGAAATGGCGGTGCCGGTCCGCGCCGAACTCCTGCACGACGTCGATTCGCTCTCGCGCCGGGCGCTCGCCTGCTGGCGGCGCAATCAGGAGGCGCGTCGGGCCGAACTACGCTCGGCGTCCCGCGCGCTGCCCGGTGCCGACGAACTGTTGGCGCTGCCGCGGCAGCGGCTCGATCATGTGTCGGCAAGGCTGCCGCGGGCGCTACGCGCCAATGCGCACAACCATCACGTCGCGTTTTCCCGGATCGGCGGCCGACTGAACAGACACTTGTTGCGCGCCAATGTCGAACGCCGCCGCGAGCGTTTTGTCGCCCTCGCGCAACGCCTGCAGGCCAGTCTTGCTGCCAATATCGAGGCGGTACGCACGCGCATCGCGCGCCAGAACGAGCGCGTCGCCGCGTTCGGCGAACGGGCGGAGCGCGCCATCGGCAATATCCTGGATCGCAGAGCGGCGTTGCTAGAACGCGCGAGCCAGCTGCTCGCTGCTTTGTCCTATCGCGGCGTACTGGTGCGCGGCTTTGCGCTGGTGCGCGACGGCGGCGGCCGGCCGCTGCGTGCAGCAGCCGCAGTCTCAACCGGCATGCGGCTCGATATTGAGTTTTCCGATGGCCGCGTCGGCGCAGTTGCCGGTGACGCAAAGATTACGCCTGTGGCCGAAGCTCCGGCGCCATTCACGAGACGGCGCCGCCGGCCTGTCGGCGACGAGGGGCAGGGTAGCCTGTTCTGAGAGAGGCGCGTTGAGGAAACACGATGCAGGGCAAGATCGCAATCGAAGAACATTTCGCCATTGCCGATACGACCAACAGATCGCTGCGTTACCAGACGGATTATTGGACCGGATTGCAGCCGAGGCTCCTCGATCTGCACGACCGCCGGCTTACCGAGATGGATCGTACCGGCATCGAGATCGAGATCATTTCGCTCAATTCCAACGGAGTGCAGAGCGTGCTCGACCCTGGAGAGGCCGCCGAGTTGGCGCGCAAGGCCAACGATGCGCTGGCCGAGACGATAGCCAAGCGGCCGGATCGATTTGCCGGATTTGCCGCCTTGCCGATGCAGGATCCGCAAACCGCCGCCGAGGAGTTTGAGCGTTGCGTGCGCGATCTCAAGTTCAAGGGCGCTTTGGTGAACAGCTTCTCCCAGCTCGGCTCGGCCGACACCGCGATCTACTACGACCTGCCGCAATACCGGCCGTTCTGGGCGGTGGTCGAACGGCTCGGCGTGCCGTTCTATCTGCACCCGCGCGATCCGTTGCCGAGCAGCCGCCAAGCTTACGAAGGCCATCCCTGGCTGATCGCCTCACCGTGGGGCTTCGCCGAAGAAACTGCGATGCACGCGCTGCGGCTGATGGGCTCGGGCCTGTTCGACGAATATCCGAAGCTGCAGATCGTGATCGGCCACCTTGGTGAGCGTATTCCGTACGACCTGTGGCGCCTCGATCATCGGCTCACCAAAGTGCCCGGACGCCCGGCCAAGCGCAAAATGGGCGAGTATTTTCGCGAGAATTTTTACGTCACCACGAGCGGCAATTTCTGCACGCAGTCGCTCGTGCATGCGATACTCACGCTCGGCGCCGACCGCGTGTTGTTTGCGGTCGATTATCCGTTCGAGGATCATGCGCAAGCGGCCGCCTGGTTTGACGCAACCGACATAGCCGAATCGGATCGGCACAAAATCGGCCGTAGCAACGCGATGGCGCTGTTCGGCCTGGGCTAACGCTACGAAAGCTGACTGTTTGTTCATCTGAGAGTCGGAGCCTGACTATCTGTTCATTTCTCAGCAAGTGGCGTGACTCTTTTTCAGATATCTGATACGCAGCCGCCGCGGAACCGCCACGTTGTAGATGTGTCATGCGCGCGGCGGACATCCGTTCGCGTCCAATGGAGGAATCCTATGAAAAGAACTGTCTTGGCATGTGCTGTCGCAGCGTTGACCTTGGCGGCCGTTTCGGTGTCACAAGCCGCTCCCATGGCGTCGCTGCCGGCGGGCGTCACCGCCGAGCACGGCAATCTGACCCAGGTGAATTATTATTGGCATCACCGTCATTGGGCTCATTGCGGCTGGTGGCATCACCATCAATGGCACTGCTGGTGATTGCAGCGTTGTGACGCAGGCTGGCGCGGAAGCTTGCAGCCGCTGCTCGCGGCGTAGCTTTTTCGCCGAAAACGCGTCAACCTAGCGCCGCGCGCCTCCTTGTAGCGAGGAGGGTGCGGCGCCTGGATTCTGTGCTAACGCGTTTTGCCTTGGAGACCCCATGGATCTTCTTGCCGATCGCGGCCGCCGTGTTTCCGTCGAAGAACTCGATACCAGCCGGCTGCTCGCCCACGCCCGGCGTCAGGCGCATGAGCGCAATCTCGATGACGTGCTGATCGCCGATGTCGATTCGCACCATTACGAGAACGAGTGTTTCGACGAATTCCTTCCCTTCATCGAGAACGACGTGCTGCGCCAGCTTGTGCTTGCCGGCCGCAGCAAAGGGCGCGGCGCGCTCACTCCGCAGCAGGTCAGCTTTCAGGACATGGGTGGCCGCATCACCCGCTACCCGTTGCGCTCGTCGGAGAAGACCCAGGCCGGCAAGCTGCGTGACATTGAGCTCGGGCGGCGCTGGATGGATGCGATGAGTGTCGATTACTCGTGCCTGTTCCCGACGCTGCTGCTCTCGGTCGGGCTGCACCCATCCACCGAGATGGAGATCGAACTGTGCTTTGCCTATAACCGCTGGCTCACCGAGCGTGTGCTCCCGGCGGCGGCCGGCCGGCTCTATTCGATGCTGTCGCTGCCGGTCTCCGACGCTGACGAGGCGCTGCGCCAGGTGGAGACCTTCGGCCATTGCAAGCACGTCTCCGGCTTTTTGGTGACGTCGGCGCGCACGTTGCCGATCCATCACAACGCCAACATCAAGGTATTTCGCGCCATCGAGGAGCGCGGGCTCGCGCTCGCCTTTCACTCCGCCATCAATATCGGCGAGCCGGTGTTCAAGGGATTAAACCGGTTCGCTTCGGTGCACGCGCTTGGCTTTCCCTTCTACAACATCCTGCACATGACCAACTGGGTCACCAACGGGCTTGGCGAACGTTTCCCCAAACTGCCGGTGATCTGGATCGAGGGCGGGCTTGCCTGGGTGCCGTTCCTGATGCAGCGGCTCGACCACGAGTTTACGCTGCGCACGTCCGAATATCCGCTCCTAAAGAAGAAGCCGAGCGACTACATGCGCGATATGTTTTACGCCTCGCAGCCGATGGAGCGCGTGGACATGGAGGCGCTGCAATGTACCTTCCGCATGATCAACGCGGAAACGCAGCTCATGTACGCCTCCGATTATCCACACTGGGACTTCGACCTGCCGTCGACCGTATGGGACCTGCCGTTCCTCTCCGAGAAGGCCAGGCACAATATCGTCGGCGGCACCGCCGCGCGATTGTTCAAGCTGCCGCCGCGCAACGACAAACAAAGAGAAAATCTCATGCGCTTCGGCAATCTGGCGGCCTGATCGGCGACGGTGCGCGCTGCTAAGCCGCGGCGGCCGTCGGCCGTGCCAAGCCGAAGGCGGGGCGCAGCCGTTGCCGTCCGGCGGGCTCGATGGTGGCATGCGTTGCCTTAGCGATCGCGAATAATGCCAGCAGCATCGCTATGACTCTTGCGCGGCATGGTTCCGGACGGAACAGCCACCGAACCGTCGGCGGTCTACAAGCCAAGACGAATTAAGCCGAAGCGGCGAGCGGCGCGCTCGCGGATGCATCCTGTAAAACCATGTCCGCTCCCTTCTCGCTGATCATCACGGTGGCGGCGTTGGTGTTGCCGGAGACGACGGTCGGCATGATGGAGGCGTCGATGACGCGCAACCGCTCGAAGCCGCGCACACGCAGCCGCTCGTCGACCACGGCGTTGGGATCGGAGCCCATGCGGCAAGTCGAAGTCGGGTGATAGACAGTGGTGCCGGTGGCACGCGCGAAGGCGAGAAGATCGGCGTCGCTCGTGCACCGCTCGCCGGGCGCGCGCTCCTCGGCGATGTATTTGCGCATCACCGGCTGGTCCATGATGCGGCGCATCAGTTTAAGACCGTCGATGATGCAATCGCAATCGCTGCGGCTTGAGAGATAGCGCGGCTGGATGGCTGGCGGCACCGCCGGGTCGGCAGATTTGATGCGCACGAAGCCACGGCTCTCCGGCCGTAATTGGCACACCGAGGTGATGAAGCCCGGAAACGGATGCAGCACGGCGCCTGCGGTGTCGGCTGAAAAGATCAGAAAGTGGAGCTGCACGTCCGGCGTCGCCAGTTCGGGCCGTGTGCGCAGGAACGAGCCGGCATAGCCAGCGCCGATAGTCAGCAATCCCTTGCGCGTGAGAAGATAGCGCAAGCCAGCGGCGTAGCGATGCCGCCAATGATTAATCACGTCGTTCATGGTGATCGGTTCGGTGCAGCGGTACTGAAAGCGGATCTGCAGGTGGTCCTGGAGGTCGGCGCCGACGCCGGGTATGTCGGCGATCGGTTCGATCCCGAGGTCGCGCAAAATCTTCGCCGGGCCGAGGCCGGAAATCTGCAAGAGCTGCGGTGAATTGAACGCGCCACCCGAGACGATGATCTCGCCATCGGCGTAAGCGGTGTGCGTCGCTTGTCCCTGACGGTACTCAATGCCGACGGCGCGGCGGCCGGAGAACAGCACGCGCGTGGCGAGAGCGTTGGCGGCTACGGCCAGATTGGGTCGCCGCCGCGCCTCCTTCAGGTAGCCGACCGCGGTCGACCAGCGCCGCCCGTTGCGCGCCGTAAGCTGGAAATAGCCGGCGCCCTCCTGGCCCGGCCCGTTGAAGTCGTCATTGCGCGGAAAGCCGGATTGCTGCACGGCGGCGATGAAGGCTTCGCACAGCGGATGCGGCTCGCAGACATCGGAGACTTTCAGATGGCCGCCGACCCCGTGCAATTCGTCCTCGCCACGTTCCTGATCCTCGGCGCGGCGGAAGTAGGGCAGCACGTCGGCGAACGCCCAGCCGGCATTGCCCAGCTGCCTCCAGTGATCGAAGTCTTGGTGCTGGCCGCGGACATAGAGCAGGCCATTGATCGAGCTTGATCCGCCGAAAACCTTGCCGCGCGGCTGGATCACGCGGCGATTGTTCAGCTCCGGCTCCGGCTCGGTCTGATAGAGCCAATTGACCTTCGGATTGGCGAACAGCTTGCCGTAGCCGAGTGGAATGTGAATCCAGATGTTGCGGTCCTCGCCGCCGGCCTCGAGCAAGAGCACGCGGTGGCGCCCCGACGCGGTCAGCCGGTTGGCCAGCACGCAGCCCGCCGAGCCGGCGCCGACGATGATGTAGTCGAAGTGCTGTCCTTGCGGGGCCGCGGGCATGGTGCAGCGGAACTCCAAAAGGGAAAAATCAAAGCCGGAGATTTAGGCTACAGGAAGTTGCCGGGCCGTTCCATTTTCTTTCAGCGCGCCAGCCATCGCGGCGCACGCTTGAGCGCATCGGCCCGAGCGGCGGGATTTGTGCCGCGATGCGCCCGGCCCGAGGGATCGGCAGTTCGCGCCAATCCCGTGCGCAGACGCAGCGGCGAATCGGCGCGATCGAATTCGTGGTGGGCGCCGGGATAGACCACGATCTCGGCGCGGGCGCTGCGGCCGCGGGCTCCGGCAACCATCTGCTGGCAGGTCGAAGCAAGCGTCCAGTCGTCGGCGGCGCCGATCAGGATAAGAGTCGGGACACGCGCGCTCCAGGCGGTCTGGCGTAGACGCCTGCAGCCGGGATAAAGCGCCACTGCCGAGCGGAAGTCGGCGCCGTCGCGCGGCGTCGCGTTCGGACGTACCGCCCAGAGCACGGCGATACCGCCGCTCGACCATCCGAGCAGCGAAATATGGTCGCCGCGCACGAAATTCTGCGTCTGCAGCCACCGCCTGGCCGCATTGGCATCGGCGACCCGCTCGCGCGACGCCCGTACCTTGCTCTGGCGCACGCGGCATTGCGAGCCGAAGCCGCGCGAGGCGAAGGAATCCGGAAAAAGCACGACAAAGCCGTCGGCAATGAGAGCCTTTACCCACTCGCTATAAAGTTGCTGCATAGCGGCGGGGCGCAGACCGCCGCAATCGTGCAGCGCGACTACGGCGGGGAACGGGCCGGGTCCTGCCGGCCGGTAAAGCTTCGCCTGCAGCGTCAGGTTGCCTTCGGGAATGTCGACGTTTTCCGCTGCCGCACAAGCCGTAATCCACAGGGCAGCGAAGGCAAAAACGTAGAGCAGGTGCTTGAAAGCCATGACGGCAACTTCAGTCGACCGGCGCTACCATAGCATGGGGAGAAGACGCGCCGCAGCATGGACGTAGTTAAAGTTTGGAGGGTTTCGCCGCAGCGAGCGAGCGATTATGTTGGCTATGCCTTTGCCTAAGGTTCGGTAAGCCGCAAGGAGACGCATTTGCTCAATCGCACCGATCGTCCGGTTCCGATGCCCGGCGAGGCCGAAGTGAGATATCTCGACGGCGATTTTCGCGTCATCCGGCCGGGGGCCTTCGTGCGCTGTGCCGTCACCGGCGCGGAGATTCCACTTGAAGAGCTGCGATACTGGAGCGTGGACCTGCAGGAAGCCTACGCCTCGCCGGAAGCGGTATTGCAACGCCACGCCGGATTCTATGACGACAAGCGAGCCGACCGGCGCTAATTTCACCTGACGGCTGTCAATATCATCTCCCGGAAGGCTCGCTCTTCGTCGATGACCAGCCGCACGGGCAAAGCGCTTGTGCGCGCGGCGAGTACGCTCAGTTGCGGGTTGCGGATGAGACGGACATGGTCCTTTTCAGTCGTCAGCAACACAAGATTTTGCGCGTGCGCGCGCGCAAGCAGCGTCTGCGCGTCGGTCGCCGTGTAGTGATGATGGTCGGGAAAGGTCCACCGCTCGGCGACGTCGACATCGGCGCCGGTGAGGGTTGCAAAGAACTTTTGCGGATCGCCAATGCCGGCGAACGCCAAGACCTTGCGCCCGCGCAGCACGGCAAGATGCTGGGAATCAGGTTCCAGCCGGCCGTGAAAAATCGGCAGTTCGCGGCGGCGGCCCATTTCGATAACAGCTTCGGCGCCATTGCCGGATCCGACGGTCAGGAGCGCCTGGGCGCGCCCCAGCTGCGCTTCGAGCGGCGCTCGCAACGGGCCGGCTGGAACGATGCGGCCATTGCCGATGCCGCGGCCGCTGTCGACCACGAGGATGGAAAGATCCTTTTTAAGTGACTGATTTTGAAATCCGTCATCCATGACGATGACACGCGCGCCGCCAAAGCGGGCGGCTTGCGCTCCGGCGACGCGGTTGCGCGACACGATCGTCGGGGCAAGGCGGGCAAGCAGCAGCGGCTCGTCGCCGACGTCAATCGCGCGGTAGACCGCAGGATTGACCAGCACAGGGCCGGCGATGCGGCCGCCGTATCCGCGGCTCAAAAAGAACGGCCGCTCGTGGGCGGCGAGCAAGATGCGCGCGACGGTAAGCGCCGCCGGTGTCTTGCCCGCGCCGCCAACGGTGAGATTGCCGAGGCAAATAACCGGCAGCCCGGCGCTGCGCCCCCGCCTTTGCATGCGCAGCCACGCCACTGCTCCGTAGGCTGCCGCCAACGGAGTGAGCAGACGGCCACGGCCAGGCTTCCACCAAAACGACGGTGCAAACACGAGAGCATCACCCTTGAGCGGAGACAACAATAGTCCGATAAAGTCACGCCTACGTTACGATGCTCGCTGCTCAAGCCGAAGCTGCAACAGATAGGGATCGATCGCCGCGAGCGTGCGTTCCAGTGCCCCCGAGAGGTTTTCCACGGTTTGCGCGCCGGCGTCGGCAACTGCCGCGCGCGCCGCCGGATCGGCAAGCCAGGTGCCCAAGCGGTCGGTCAATGCCGCTGCATTGGCGACCAGTTCCGCACCACGCGCACGGTCGAGCGTCGCATAGATTTCGGCAAAATTCCAAACATGGGGCCCATGCAGTACGGCGGCGCCCAGCCGGATCGGCTCGATCGGATTTTGGCCGCCGTGGGTCGCGAGCGATCCGCCCATGAATACGACGGGAGCGAGCCTGTAAACGAGCCCGAGTTCGCCGAGCGTATCGGCGACGTAAACGTCGACATCGCGCTTGGGCAGGTCCCCCCGCGAACGCAAGCCCACGGAAAGTCCGGCAGCCTCCGCAAGCTCGGCGATTTCTGGTCCGCGCCCCGGATGGCGTGGCGCGATCACGGTCAGCAGTGTCGGATATTTTACGTGCAGCTGTTGATGGGCGGCGATGATGGCAGCTTCTTCACCTGCATGGGTGGAGGCGGCGGCAACGACCGCACGCAGCCCGATCAGCGCATTGAAGCGATGCAACGTCGAGCGGTCGACCGGCGGTGCGGGCACGTCAAGCTTCAGATTACCGGTCGACGAGATGTGTGGCGCCCCGAGCCGGGAGAAACGTTGCGCATCAATGTTGGATTGGGCGAGGCAGAGGTCGAAGCGGTTCAGGAGTGCGCCGATCGCTCCTGGAACAAACCGCCAGCGCCTGAACGAGCGTTCCGAAACGCGACCGTTAACGAGGATCAGCGGAATCTTGCGCGCGGCACAGGTCAGGATGAGATTGGGCCACAGATCCGATTCGACGAACAGCGCGAGATCGGGGTGCCATGAGTCAAGGAAGCGCGTAACGAAGGACGGCGCGTCGAGCGGCACGAATTGATGGATAACCTCTTCCGGCAAGCGCCGCTCGGCGAGCGCCGCCGAGGTGATGGTGCCGGATGTTACCAACACCTCGAAGTCCTGCGCCCTGATGCGCCCGATGAGGGGCACCACTGCAAGCATCTCGCCGACACTGGCGCTGTGCACCCAGATCAACGGACCGGCCGGCCGCGCTAGGCTCGCCTCACCGCGCCGTTCGGCCAAACGCCCAGGATGCTCCTTGCCGTGCTTAAGCCGCCGCACAAGCAGACGGGATGCGAGCGGCGTCGCGACGCGCGTAGCGAATTGATAGAGGCCAAGCGCAAACGGCAGACGATCGGGCAAACTCGACACTCCCCAGCGCGGTCATCGGCACGTGCGGCCTTGCTGCATCTTCTCGCAATGACAGGTGCAGCTTACCAGCCAGTCTGCCACGTCGTCGGCGGTCCGTCTGCCATTTTCGATAAATTCAGGTACCCCCTCAGCGCGGCGGCGCAGCGCTTGCCGGTTCGAGCAGGCGATGCGGGTGCACGATGAAATAGCGCATTTGGGCATTGTCGACGGTGCCCTGCGCCTTTGCCTTCCAGGCCGCATAAGCGCTGGCATAGTTCGGATAAACGCCAACGATATCGAGCCTTTGCAAATCCTTGAACTCGTGGCCGCCCACGCTCTCCAACTCGCCACCGAAGACGAGGTGGAGCAGTTGCGCCGGCTTATGTTCGGTATTCGACATGGATTTCGAAATGTTCAATCTGCACGCTCATCACGCGCCTTTAGGAGCGACCAGCCGCGGATCCTTGAAGAGTTGGATGAGCGCCGCGTGCCGGTCGCGCCCGGCTGCAACCAGCATGCCGTGCTGCGGCACGGCGCGATTATAGGTCAGCGGCTCGCCGCCAAACTGCGTCAGCGCACCGCCCGCTTCGTGCACCAAAAGATCGGCCGCCGCAAGGTCCCAGTCGTGACTGTTGCCGCCGGCAATTGCGGTGTCGATGGTTCCCTGCGCGACACGCGCAAGTCGCAAGGCCAGCGAGTGGATCCGCGGCACGACGGACATCGGCGGAGCTATCGTCGCCAGCCGTTCCAGAAAATTTCTCGGCCCGGCGACGCTAATTCCCTCAAGGTTGGCGTCGTGCGTGGCCGTGATGGGTACACCGTTGCGGGTTGCGCCTTTACCAGCCACCGCCATGAAAAACTCGGCGGTCACAGGAGCGAACAGGCACGCGGCGATCGGCCGCCCACGTTGCACCAAAGCCGCCGACACCGCCCAATCGGGCAGACCGGCGATATAGCCGCGGGTGCCGTCGATTGGATCGACGAT